>JAEZKL010000132.1 GCA_023415475.1 Bacillota bacterium
AAATGAAAAATATTACCAAACGCTTCCCCGGAGTCAAAGCATTAGATAATGTTAACCTTCAAGTTGAAGAAGGTGAAATTCATGCACTTGTTGGCGAAAATGGAGCTGGTAAATCAACGCTTATGAATGTATTAAGCGGAATTTATCCTCATGGAAGCTATGAAGGAGAAATCCTCTATCAGGGTGGGGAATGTAAATTCAATGTGATAAAGGATAGTGAAGAAAAAGGTATTGTTATTATCCATCAAGAGCTTGCTCTTGTTCCATATATGACGATAGGTGAGAACATGTTCCTGGGTAACGAACGCGGTAAGGCGGCTCGTATCGATTGGGAGGAAACCTATCGTAAAGCAGACGAATTGCTTTCAACAGTAGGACTCCACGAATCCTCTAAGACTTTGATCAAGGATATCGGTGTCGGCAAGCAGCAATTAGTGGAAATTGCTAAGGCATTAGCCAAGAATGTAAAGCTGTTAATTCTTGACGAGCCGACAGCGTCCTTAAATGAAGCTGATTCACGTAAATTATTGGATTTACTGCTTCAGTTTAAGAAAGAGGGACTTACTTCGATTATAATATCTCATAAGTTGAATGAGATTTCATATGTTGCAGACAAGATTACCATCATTCGAGATGGAGCTACCATCGAGACTCTGGATAACAAAGCAGAGGAAATCAGTGAAGAGCGCATCATTAGAGGAATGGTTGGGCGTACATTAACCGACCGTTTCCCAAAGAGAGAAAATGTTCCCATCGGTGAGACTAACCTGGAGGTCAGGAATTGGAGCGTATTCCATCCTCTCTATGCAGGACGTAAGGTGGTCGATAACGTATCACTTCATGTTCGTAAGGGTGAAGTGGTAGGTATCGCTGGACTAATGGGTGCCGGACGTACCGAATTGGCACTTTCTATCTTTGGTAAAAGCTATGGTGTGGATATTACCGGTACCTTGTTACTCAACGGTCAGGAGGTTAAGCTTCACAACTCCCGTCAGGCAATTGATAAAAAGATTGCATACATTACAGAGGACCGTAAAGGAGATGGCTTAGTATTAACGAATCCGATCCGAGTAAATACAACCTTAGCAAATATGGCCGGAGTCAGTAAGAATGGTGTAATTGATCGTAATCTTGAGACGGATGCAACGAATAAATATATTGAAAAGCTAAGAACAAAATGTACCTCCGGTGAGCAAATGGTTGGTAACCTAAGCGGCGGTAACCAGCAGAAGGTATTAATCAGTAAATGGATGTTTGCGAATCCCGATATTATGATACTTGATGAACCGACTCGTGGTATCGATGTCGGTGCGAAATTCGAGATCTATTGTATTATTAATCAATTAGTTGCTGAGGGTAAATCAATCCTTATGATATCCTCCGAACTACCGGAGCTTCTTGGTATGTGTGATCGTATCTACATAATGAACGAGGGCAAGCTGGTCGGTGAGGTAAATCGTGAGGAAGCAACTCAGGAGCTTATCATGGGACAAATAGTAAAATCAAGTAAAGGAGTATAGCGATGGATAAAGCAAAAGAACTTTTAAAAAAGAATACAATGATTATTGCGTTGATCGTAGTAACCATATTTTTTACAATAACAACAAACGGAACCCTAATTGTTCCGCAGAACGTTACTAACCTCATTGCTCAGAACGGCTATGTCGTTATACTTGCGGTTGGTATGTTAATCTGTATTTTAACCGGTGGTAACATCGACTTATCCGTTGGATCCATCGTATGTCTGATTGGTTCCATAGCCGGTACCTTAATCGTTAATAAGGGAATGAACAATTGGGTGGCAATTATCATCTGTCTTGCTATCGGTATCGTAATCGGCGTGATACAAGGTTATTGGATTGCCTTCTTAAGAATCCCTGCCTTTATCGTTACTCTGGCCGGTATGTTGTTATGGCGTGGTGTCGCTCTTATTGTATTAGACGGTCTTACCGTATCACCTTTCCCGGACAGCTATTTAAACCTATTTAATAGCTATGTTCCTGATATTTTTAACGGAAGCATTAATATCTTTGCACTTGTATTAGGTGTTGTGGTATGTGTCATATATGTATGTGCCATGTTTATTTCCAGAACAAGTAAAAGAAAGAAAGGCTATCAGCTTAATTCGGTTTTATCAGAAATGAGTCAGGTAGTAATTATCTGTATCATCGTTATGGCATTAGCATTCTCCATGGCAAACCATAAAGGCGTTCCGATGATCTTGATCTTACTGGCTATCATCGTGTTTGCTTATACTTACTTTACCACGAAGACAGTTCCCGGACGTTATCTCTATGCTATGGGTGGTAACGAGAAGGCAGCGAAGCTTTCCGGTATCAATACCAATAAAGTACTGTTCTTTGCTTATGTTAATATGGCATTCTTAAGTGCTATTGCAGCTCTTGTGTGTGTTGCACGTTTTAACTCCGCAGCGCCTACTGCCGGTATGAACTACGAGATGGATGCAATCGGTTCCTGTTATATCGGTGGAGCTTCCGCTTACGGCGGTATCGGTTCTGTTCCGAGAGTAGTAATCGGTGCTATCTTCATGGGAGTTATCAACAATGGTATGTCTATCATGGGTATCGATAGTAATGTTCAAAAGGTTGTAAAGGGTGTTGTGTTGCTCGCAGCAGTAACTTTCGATGTACTTTCCAAGAAGAGAGGAAAAATAGCATAAAGAAAGCGTAGTGAACATACTACAAGCTTGCTTGTAAGTATGCGAACGGAGCTGAAGATCATGAACAAGCTTTATGTTCATGATATAACAAAAGCGTACAAGGTTTTAACTTAGACTCCTATATGTATTGAGGGCAGTGGGCTTAGATTTATGAAGTATTTCATATTTCTAAGTCTTCTGTTCTTTTTTTTACTAATTTGTGAATATTGTATTAATTCTTCGAAAGGTGTTAATAATTGAATCAATGTAATGTGAATTTATAATTATTAAGGAGGAGTTATATGAAACTTAGAACTGTTATAGCGATGATGGTATTACTCATGCTGGTCATGACCGGCTGTGGAAAGAAGGCCGGGAATAATGCAGCGACTTCACCCTCTCCGGTACCTACTGCAGCAGCCACAACTGCCCCAACGACAGCACCGACTACTCCGGCAGCAACAACGGCACCGACAACGGCACCGACAACTGCTGCGGGTAATACAACGGATGCAGTAACGACCGCATCCATTGTTGATAACGAGGAGGCATTTCTGAAGGCTATCAGTAAAAGCGGTACATGGATTATCTGTCTGACGAAGGACTTATCTACCGATAAAGAACTTTTACTGGAAGGCGAATTTAAAAATGGTAAGAAGGATGATGACGGCAAAGATGAGATCGAACGTAAGATAGCGCTTTATGCTCAGGATGAAAACCGTAATATTACCGCGAGATATACCTTGACCGCTCCGAAGCTGACAATAAGCAGTCCGGATGCCAGCATTGTGAGAGGTACCTTCAAGGGTGATATTTACGTTACGGCAACCGATTTTGAGCTGGAAGATGCAACAGTGGAAGGTAATATTTATTTTACAACAAAAGAGGCCATGGATTCATTTGATATGGAAGGGACCAGTAAGGTGACAGGAAAGACGGAAATGGTTAAAGAAGCACAATAAAATGAGATAGAGCTTATATGGGGTGACAAAGCATAAGGAGAATTATCTTCTTTGGGTTGTCACCCCTGTTTCTTTGGACATTTATTGGTGTGCGTGTTACAATGTGAAAAGAAATTATGGTTATGAAACGGAGGTAAAGGTTATGACAGAAGAAATGGGTCAATTGGACTTAGAACTAAAGGGATTATTTATTGCATCAAAACTGGATGAGCTGCTAGAGCTACTAAATAAGCAGCCTGAGAGTACGGTAAAAGAGATTAGTGACTATAACTGGAATATTGTGAAAAAATATTATGATACTGAACGCTTTGATCTGTTATTCCAGCATTTAAAATTCGTCGCATATACCTGCTTTATCGTAGAATATGCACATCAGATCGGCATCCTCGGAGATGATGTGTTCGGTATTATGATGATGATTTATAATGATATTTATGAGCTGAAGAAACAACAGAACTAGAGTCTGTATTAAAAGCATAATGAAATGAATGCTTATTCATAATGTTGACAAAGTATGAATAAAAATGTAAAATGTGCTACATAGCATGTAATCCGCTAGGATGCACAATCAGAGAGATGAGACAGCGGAGCTGACACTGGTTCAATTGGAGGATAAAACCATGAAGTTAATGATCCCGGATGGGTATAAAGCAGATATCGATATTAAAGAGACGGAAATCGGTATTAAGTATTGTAAGGATTTTTTTGAAAGAGAATTAGCGAAGCAGTTAAATCTTACCCGTGTTTCTGCGCCACTGTTTGTAAAACCCGAAACCGGTCTGAATGATAACCTGAACGGTGTTGAAAGACCTGTTAGCTTTGGAGTGAAGGAACAAGATGACGCTCAGGTAGAAATTGTTCATTCCCTGGCTAAGTGGAAGAGACAGGCACTTAAGAGATATGGCTTTAGCAAGGCTGAGGGCCTATATACCGATATGAGCGCGATCCGAAGAGATGAAGAGACGGATAATATCCATTCCATTTACGTTGATCAATGGGATTGGGAAAAAATCATTGATAAAAGTGATAGAAACCTTGATACACTTAAGGCAATCGTAGGTAAGGTTTATACCGCACTTAAGAATACAGAGAAATATATGGCATCCAAGTACGATTATATTAAGGAAATTCTGCCCGAGGAGATTACCTTTATCTCTTCTCAGGAATTAGAGGATAAATACCCGGAACTCACGCCGAAGGAAAGAGAACATGTGATAGCCAAAGATAAGGGCGCTGTATTCATTATGCAAATAGGTGGTGCATTAACCTCCGGGGAACGTCATGACGGAAGAGCTCCCGATTATGATGATTGGAAGCTAAACGGCGATATTATCGTATATTATCCGGTTTTGGATATCGCATTAGAGCTTTCCTCTATGGGAATACGTGTGGATGAGGATTCCTTAGTAGAGCAGTTGAAGATAAGTGGCTGTATGGAACGTGCCGAGCTGCCTTTCCAGAAGGCTCTGATCAATAAGGAGCTTCCTTATACCGTTGGTGGTGGTATCGGTCAATCAAGAATATGTATGTTTTATTTGCGTAAGGCGCATATCGGTGAGGTTCAGTCCTCTATCTGGCCTCAGGATGTTATGGAAGAAGCAGATAGAAGAGATCTTCATTTATTATAATGATACAAAGGCTCCTCCTAGATATCGGAAACACAATACTCTCAGGCTTTCTTATGTATATATGCTATCTCATGCTCAGGGAATAAGGCGGTGACAATCAATATGGTAAATTTATATCTCATTCGGCACGGAAGACAAAACAGTACCCTATGCAATGTTGATGTTGAGCTCTCTGAAGCTGGGCGTCTACAAGCCGGACTGCTGCGGGAGCGATTACAAAATTATAATATCGATGCACTATATTCAAGTAATTTGAAACGCGCCATGCAGACAGCTGAAATAATAAATGAAGGATTAACACTGCCTCATATCATTCGAGAGGAGCTTCGTGAGATTTCCTTTGGATTATTAACAGGCCAGACAGAATACTACATCGACGAACATTTTGCTGATTTTAAAGCAGAGCAGAAGAAGCTCATAGAGGATATTCCATATCCGGAAGGAGAAAACGGAACTTCAGTTTATGAACGTGCCATGCCGGTGATACAGGAAATTGTCCAAAGCGGAAAGAAGAATATTGTTGTAGTGACCCATGGAGGGACCATACGTGTGCTGCTTGCGGCACTCTTTGGTAAAAACCAGGCAAGGCGATTTCTGTTTGGTGTTTCCTTAGAGAATACGGGTATTACTCAATTGGTATATAACCCCCAGTATGATCGTTTTTATCTGGAGCGCTTTAATGATTATGCGCACCTGGAAGGTCATGTACAGCTTCATCGTAGGAATTGGGGTTGATTATTGCATGATGGATTATCAATCATTTTGTTAGCATTTATATTGATGGATAAGAGGCTGGAGGATCGAATCTGAAGATAATTCGGAGACGTTAACCCAGCTTTTTTTACATGATGCTGGAAGGTTATTTTTGACAAATGATGAAATAGACGCTATAATGCAAGAAAAGATTACCATTTATTATGTGGGAGGTGCTATGGATTATTCTTATAAAGAACGAAATCAGCTTTACTGGGCACGTACATTACCATACTATTGTAAATGGCATGTAACAGACCGGGCAGCCATATATAGCGAGGAGCTTTTTAATGAAGCATACATGAATTTCGCGGATACTTTTTTCGGAGAGGATTTGGCGGATGAGATGCAGAGAGATCATTTGTCAAAGCTATACGAAGGTTTTTTGAAGAAGATGGAGGAAAACCTGCCGGTGCTGATAAAGAATAAAGTAGCGGATATTCGTCTTCTTGCCTTGGGTTATTTAACTAAGGAAATATATGAGGAATTATTAAGTTATTCCAAAGAAGCTGAACTGAAAGTAGAACAGATTGAGAATGAAAGCTATGATCTCTATCAGAAAGCACTTTCTCATTTATCAGATGAGGCAAGATCAGTCATGAATCGCAGCTTTCATGACAGTAGGATACTGGATTGCGGGTATCAGGATTGTGACATCTTTCTTTTGCTCAAAATGGATGTAGGCTTGGCACCGCTTAAGGATCAATATCTCAAATTGATACTGAAGGATGCCGTGGTATTAGAAGGAATAATAAGCAAGGATCTTGTCTGCTGGCTTCAGGAGGAGTTATATTTTGATGATTGCATAAAGCTTAATATACATTTCTCGGGAGGAGATCTGCTGATTTCCGCAAAGGATATCAGAGGAGAATACTGCTATTCCTTTTTTGCCAGTGACACAGAGCTATCGACTCTTACGCACGAGGGCATTATCGCTGGTAGGGTGAAGGATCTGATTGAGGAAGGTAAGCTTACTCTTGAGGAAGCGGAGAAGCATCCATTATGTGAAAGTATGGGACTTGAACTCTTTATGAACATGAGTATTCTGGTATCGGGCAATTTTGAGGATCTTATGAAGCTTACTGTTACCCAGATGCACGACATGAGCTTATATAGGGATTTTACAAATAAAAAGTATATATATGAGATCAATCTTGTAAACGGACCGGAGATAGATCTGAAGGATGGTTCGGTATCCTGGTTAAGAGGACAGGAATTATTGCAATACATCAGTGATCACTGTGGTCAGGAATTAGAGCTGTGGATTGTATGGACTGATTGTAATCGGATCGTGAAGGAAAAGAAATATAGACTGAACGAGCTGACGGATGATTCACTGAGGTCTCTTTATGACGATAATGATCAGGGAATTCTATCGTCTCAGAGAATTATCATTGTTAGATAAAAGTAATGATTGGAATAGGGAGGCTTCAATGTACAAGCATATTATATGGGATTTTGACGGAACTCTTTTTGACACCTATGAAGTCATGGGCAGAGCACTGCAGCTGACATTTCGTAAGATTGGTATTGACGAGCCTTTGGAGGACATTATACGATTGATGAAGAAATCCATCTCCGAGGCATTAAATTACTATGCGGATCAATACCATATCGACGCGGAGTTCATAAAGGATTATGAAACAACGCGCAGAGAATTAGAGCTGGAGGAGTGTAAGCCTTATTCGGGAGCCATAGAATTGCTGAAGTATATCAAGGAAACCGGCAGGTATAATTATCTGTTCACACATCGCGGTATTTCCTCCATCACCTTTCTTCAAAAGCATCAGATCTATGATTATTTTACGGACTGCATCACCTCCCAGCATTCCTTTGAGCGTAAGCCCAGCCCTGCCGCCATCCTGCATCTTGTAGAGAAATATCAGATAAAGCAGCAGGATGCGATCATGATCGGTGATCGTGATCTGGATATCTTATCCGCAAAGAATGCCGGTATCCGGGCATGCTTTTTTGACGAGGCCGGTGCTGAATATGGGGCGGCAGATTATAATATTAAGAATATCACCCAGCTATACGAGATCCTATAACGAGGTTAATTTGATTTAATCGTTAAATGCATATCATGGGAGGGGTGTTATGAGGAAATGTGTGTATACAGACGGAAGGAATCAAGATTTTGTTGAGCTTTGCCGGCAACTGGACGATAACCTGGATGAATTAGTCGGAGGGGTTGAACAGAGAAAGAATTATGTCCAGTATAATACGTTAGAAAGTATCCATGATGTGATACTGTTCTATGATGATGATAAGCCCTGTGCTTGTGCCAGCTTTAAGCACTATGAAGAGGGTACTGCCGAGATGAAGCGTGTCTTTGTTCGGCAAGAGTATCGCGGTAAGGGAGTTTCTAAGGAATTGATTCAGACGCTTGAGGCACTTGCAAGAGATAAGGGTTATCGGAACATGATATTGGAGACCGGAAAACCATTGATTGCAGCCACCAAGCTATATCTAAAAATGGGCTATAAAATCATCGAGAATTACGGTCAATATAAGAATATGAAATTATCGATATGTATGAGCAAGGAATTATAAGCGTTACAATTCAGCTTCTTTCAATGGAAGATGCAGCTCATGAAATTATAGGCAGCCGATCGTGCTCTATGGATTATAATCCATATAAGAACGAACGGCTGCTGTTTTTGATGGTAGAAGTCATGGATTACAAAATACCAGCCTGGCTGGCTATTTTAACTGATATTAAAATGGTGTCATATCAGGATGATGACCTGTGAGACCATAAGCTTCCAGTGCTTTCAAGGCGTCGATATCCTCAGAAGAGAGTTCAAAATCGAAGATATCGGCATTTTCCAGCATACGATCCCTGGAAGTAGTCTTGGGAAGTGGAAGATGACCGTGCTGAAGGCTCCAGTGGAGCAGAACCTGAGCGGTTGTTTTATTGTATTTTGCGGCAATATCAATCAATACCGGATGATCCATCTGACCCTTGATCAAAGGGCTCCAAGCCTCAACAATCATTCGCTTTTCCTTGCAGTAATTAACGGTATCGTGCTGGGTATACTGAGGATGTAGCTCCAGCTGGTCCACCATAGGTGCAATCTTGGCGGTTTCCAGCAGGGAATCGATATGATGCTCTAAGAAATTACTGACACCGATTGCCTTAATCTTTCCTTCGGTATATAATTCCTCAAAGGCTTTCCAGGTTCCCTCGTTCACTTCCTTCCAACAGTCGCGGTATGCCAGTGGAATAGGCCAGTGTATGAGGTATAGATCCAGATAATCAAGGCCGAGATTATCCATGGTCAACTCAAAGGCCTTCAGGGTCTTTTCATATCCGTGATCCGGATTATCTAATTTGCTTGTTACAAATAATTCACTGCGCTTTAAGCCGGATTCTCGTACAGCCTTGCCGACTGGCTTTTCGTTCTGATATGCAAAGGCTGTATCAATATGGCGATAGCCGCAATCAATTGCTGTTTTCACAATGTCTGCTGTGGTATCATCTTTTGGAAGCTTCCAGGTTCCAAAGCCGACACAGGGTATTTTTACTCCGTTTGAGAGTACATAACAATCTTGTATGTTATTCATTTTGAAAACTCCTTCCATCATATCAAACATATATTTATTTTGTGTAATTCCCTTAATTAAAATTCATATAACTATACAGAACAGGCTCGAAAATCCTGCGGATTTCCGAATATCAATAGGAAAACCGTAATATGATAGTAAATTGCTTGTACAGGCTAAAATTCTATAATATAATGAAAGCGTAGTGAGCATAATGCGAGCAAGGCACTCGCATAACAAGCTTGCTTGTAAGAATGCGATCGGAGCTGAAGATCATGAACATGCATTAAGTTCATGATAATACAAAAAACATTAGATTACTTGGAGGATGGGCCATTGAATAAGAAAAAAGCAATCATCTTTGATGTCGATGAGACTTTAGTTGACCGCAAGGATGCATTTATACGATTTTGTAACTACCTTTTAGACCGTTATAGTAAGGATCATCCCTATGATGGTACAAGAGAAGCTTTAATAGACTATATGGTCGAGATTGATGAAAACGGATACAGTCGTCTGGAAGACTTTATTCCAAGGCTGAATAAGCTCTGGAGGCTGCCTCTTTCAGTAGAGGAATTTATTGCGGAGCGGAATGAGGTGTTCGGTAAATTGACGACAGCTTATCCGGAGCTGTATGAGGTTCTGGAGGCACTAAAGGGAAGGTATAAGCTGGGTATTATTACAAATGGATATTCCTCCGTCCAAAGAGAGAAGATAAAGTCGGTAAAGATTGCCGATTATTTTGATGATATTATCGTATCGGGTGAACAGGATTTCGCGAAGCCGGATCCTCGAATCTTTGCATTGTCCTGTGAACGACTTGGAGTAACCCCGGCCGAAGCAGTCTACATAGGCGATTATTATCCCAATGATATTGCAGGAGCAATCGGTGCGGGTATTATGCCCATCTGGATCAATGTGGACCCACTGGAGCATAAAGAATATGAGGGAATCCGTGTAACCAGACTACGGGATATCCTTAAATACTTTTAACACTTTAAGGAAATGCATACTGTATACGGAAAAGCGAGGATGGGAACCAACATCGGTCCCCATCCTCGCTTTATGTGCGTGAACGTTATTTATTTTTTCTTATACCGTTTTTGTCCACCTTAAAACCATCCACCTTGGTATTTTTGGCAAGGGATTACTAACTTATTACATTTCTTTTATTAAGTGATTTCTAAGCCACAGCGCCACACCGTCCTCATAATTTTTGCCGATGATCTGATCTGCTTTTGCCTTAAGATCGGGAACCGCATTACCGACTGCGATACGATGATCACTGGCTTCAAAGAGTGGAAGATCGTTGTGATTATCACCAAAGCATACAATATGCTCCAGGTTCAGATGGGAACGTAGAAACTGTACCCCATGGTACTTTGAGGCAGTCTTATTGTAAGTCTCGAGATACCATAAATCCGGTGAATAATTGTCCTTATAGAAAACACAGTTCAGATCAGGGATCCCCTTAATTGTATTGTAGATATGTTCCAGTCTATCGTAATGATCCAGTAAAGAAAAATATATTAAAGGTTCTTCAGACAGGTCATTGAAGTCTTCAATCTGAGTAAAGCGCTTCTGATACAGGTCAACCCTTTCCTGATAGAAATTCTTCAGAGCGGGAGTGCTCAAATCCTCGTAGTAGGTGGACATGACGCCATTCTTAATGGTATAAGCGAAGCCTTTCAGCTTATGCTCACGGATGACCTCCATCAGCTTAGTGATACTGTTCTTAGGAAGAGTCTCTATCTTAATATACTCATTCTTTGTTAAGTCATAGATGCATACACCGTTCATCAGAATCACAGGCACAGTGACATTAACTTCTTTTAAGATCGGCTTGACGGATGCTATGGATCTTGCTGTTGCTACGCTGAACAGCATTCCTTGTCGGATACATTCATTCAGGATGTCGATGGTCTTTCGTGACAGCTCCACATTGGGGTGCAGAAGAGTACCATCAAGATCGGATATATAGAGAGTTTTCATAATCATTAGGCCTTTCCCCTGAACCTATGCTAAGATCGGAAGTTTGCTTTCCATTGCTTCATATACTTCAATCATCTTATCAGTCCAAGCATCAAATTCCGGATCCAGTCTCTGGTACTCCGGATGTTGATCGATATACGCCAGGGTCATTCGAACACCCTGATCAAAACGGACCGTTGCTGTAAAACCGGGAACGAGACGCTTTACTTTCGAGTTATCAAAAATCACAGTATGTGCCTTATCACCGAGAAGTCCTTCAATAAAGCCACTATTTGATTTTGCTAAGGTCTCGGAGGGGATATGGACTATGTTAGGCTTAATACCCAGAGCGTTGCCGATAATCTCATAAATCTGATTCCATGTAAGGCTTTCATCCGAGGTGATCTGAACTGCTTCACCGATGGCATGATAGTTACCCATCAGACCGAGAAATGCTTTCGCAAAATCCGAATTATGGGTTACTGTCCAAAGAGAGCTTCCATCGCCATGTATAATAACCTTCTTACCCTGCTTAATGCGGTTGATGACACTATAACTGCCATTCTTTCCATGAAGAGCCAGAGGAACGCTAAAGCAGCCATATGTATGACTGGGACGAACGATGGTAATGGGGAAGCCGTTACTCCGATATTCCTCCATCAGATACTCCTCACAGGCAATCTTATTTCTTGAGTACTCCCAGTA
>JAEZKL010000144.1 GCA_023415475.1 Bacillota bacterium
CCGTTATCGAGACCTGGAAGAATGCCGATAAGGTTCTTACCGACACTCTGTTAAACAGACTTGATAAATTCAATAATATTAAGATGATGTCCGACTCCGGTGCCCGTGGTTCCGATAAGCAGATCAAGCAGCTTGCAGGTATGCGTGGACTTATGGCAGATACCTCCGGTCGTACCATCGAGTTACCGATTAAGTCCAACCTCCGTGAAGGTCTTGACGTATTGGAGTACTTTATCTCCGCGCATGGTGCTCGTAAAGGTCTTTCCGATACTGCTCTGCGTACAGCGGACTCCGGTTACCTGACACGTCGTCTTGTTGACGTATCCCAGGATTTAATTATCCGTGAGGTTGATTGCTGTGAAGGTCATGAGATTCCCGGTATGTGGATTAAAGCATTTACCGACGGCAAGGAAGTAATCGAGAGCTTAGAAGAGAGAATCACAGGAAGATATTCCTGCGAGACGATCTACGATGCAGACGGTAACATGATTGTGAAAGCAAATCATATGATTACACCAAAGCGTGCTGCAAGGGTTATCGCTACCGGTGTAGATAAAGTAAAGATTCGTAATGTACTTTCCTGTAAGTCACACATCGGAGTATGTGCTAAGTGCTACGGTGCTAACATGGCAACCGGTGAAGCAGTACAGGTTGGTGAGGCAGTTGGTATTATAGCAGCACAGTCAATCGGTGAGCCCGGTACTCAGCTTACCATGCGTACCTTCCATACCGGTGGTGTTGCTGGTGATGATATTACGCAAGGTCTTCCTCGTGTTGAAGAGCTTTTCGAAGCAAGAAAGCCAAAGGGTCTTGCAATTATCGCAGAATTTGGCGGTGTTGTAACCATCAAGGATACCAAGAAGAAACGTGAAGTAATCATTACCAATAACGAGACAATGGAATCTAAGGCATACTTAATTCCTTATGGCTCCAGAATTAAAGTTCAGGATAACGATGTCCTTGAGGCTGGTGATGAGCTGACTGAAGGTAGTGTAAATCCTCATGATATCTTAAAGATTAAGGGTATCCGTGCCGTTCAGGATTATATGATCCAGGAGGTACAGAGAGTATACCGCCTGCAAGGCGTTGAAATCAACGATAAGCATATCGAGGTTATTGTACGTCAGATGCTTAAGAAGATTCGCATCGAGACCAACGGTGATACCAATTTCTTACCCGGTACTTTGGTTGATATCTTAGAGTATGAGGATGAGAATGAGAGATTAATTGCTGAGGGCTTAGAGCCGGCAGATGGCAAGCAGGTAATGCTTGGTATCACCAAGGCATCCCTTGCAACGAACTCCTTCTTATCAGCAGCATCCTTCCAGGAGACCACTAAGGTTCTTACCGAAGCGGCAATTAAGGGTAAGGTTGACCCCTTAATCGGTCTGAAGGAAAATGTTATTATCGGTAAATTAATCCCTGCCGGAACCGGTATGAAGAGATATCGTTCCGTGAAGCTGGATACGGATACCTTAGATGAATATATGCTTTCCGAAGAACTTGACGGCGAAGGCAATTATCTTGATGAGTACGGCAGTTTCGAATATTCCGAGGAAGACGGATATGGTGATGAGGATTATAGCGAAGATTTCGAAGAAGACGACTTTGATGTAGAAGACGGTATTGCTGAAATTGTATACGATGAAGATAAATATTCCCACAAAGGAGATTTACTTCAAAGAGAGGATAGTATCCCGGGTATAGATGATGCTCACGTTAATTATGGCGAGAATTCTCATAATGACGGTGACTGGACAGAGGCTGAGTTCAACCTAAAGGGCATCAGCGAGGATGATTACAGCGACGGTCTGTAGGATGTTTTAATCTTCAAAAAGTAATTTTTATAAGAGGATGCTGCATAACAAGTAATCTCAGTGTTATGTAGTATCCTCTTTTAGATGCGTGCTTAATAAGCATTTAACTCACACATTCCCTGCTCTGGCATAAAATATTAACATAAATGAATGGGAGCAGTTAATAATGGACAATAATAACAGATATGAGGAACCTCAATATAAGACCTTAGAGGAAGCACTAGAGCTGGTAAGAAATGCTGTCCAGGGCGAAAGAGAAGACGAATTATTCTATAATTACTTGATTTCGGTGGCACCTACTCAGGAGGAGAAGGATATTATCTCTAGTATAAGGGACGATGAGATGAAGCATAATAAGATGTTTCGGGAAATATATTATTATTTTACCGGTGAGGAGCTGCCGCGGAATGTTCAAGCTGAATTTAAGGAACCGGAGAATTATATTGATGGATTGAGAAGAGCGTTGTTTGGTGAGTTAGCGGCAATGGAACGTTATCGGATTATCCGGGCAGGACTTCCCTCTAAGTATTATAGGGACATGGTATTTGAGATATTGACCGATGAGTTAAAGCATGCGGATAAATACAATTATTTGCTGACTCTTAACCGGGAGTATATGGAACAGGTTGGCTCGATGCAGATGACAACCCCGAACCGGAACAGATACAATCAGAACGATAATGATCGCTATGAGAATGATCAGATGATGAGTATGAAGGATCTAATGGAATATATCGCTCCTTTGGTAGATGAGGCAATAAGTGAAGCAATTGCAGGAAAGGATTTAAGGTCGCTATTTCAGAAGTATATTTTGATTGGTATATTAATTGGTAACGGATATACGTCGGATCAGAGTACGGAACAGGTTAATACATGGGAATTAAATAGCTAGTACCACAGATTATATCTATAAAAGATATTACATCTCATCCTGGCTTACGTATATAAAAAATCATTGCATTTAGAAAAAAAGCATTGTATCATGATATAGACGTTTCGCGCAATATTTGATAAGGAAATAGCAAGAATAGTCTAATGCTGTTCCCGGCTTTTAGAAAGGATGAGGTTTCGAGTATGGAATATAAGAAGAGATATGAGGAATGGTTAGCCAACCCATACTTTGACGAGACAACCAGAGCAGAGCTGGTTGCATTGAAAGATAATGATAATGAAATAAAAGAGAGATTTTATAAGGACCTTGAGTTCGGAACCGGAGGCCTTAGAGGTATCCTGGGAGCCGGTATAAACAGAATGAATCTCTATACAGTAAGAAGAGCAACTCAGGGTCTTGCTAATACAATTACGAAGCAGGGTGGGGAGAACAAGGGTGTTGCCATAGCATACGATTCCAGAAGAATGTCTCCGGAATTTGCGCTGGACAGTGCATTGTGTCTCGCGGCAAACGGAATTCATGCTTATCTGTTTGAGTCACTTCGACCTACACCGGAGTTATCCTTTGCACTCCGTACCTTAGGATGTATCGCCGGTATTGTAATCACGGCCAGCCATAATCCTGCAGAGTATAACGGATATAAGGTATACTGGGAGGATGGTGCTCAGATTACTTATCCCAAGGATGTTGAGATCATCAGTGAGGTAAATGCAATTACAGATTTTGCAACAGCTAAGACGATGAAAAAGGAAGATGCTTTAGCAGCAGGCTTACTTACCATCATTGGCAAGGAAATCGATGATCAATATATTGCGGAGCTTAAGAAGCTGGTAGTGAATCCGATCAGCGAGGAAGGCAGGCAGATGAAGATTGTCTATACACCTCTTCATGGAACAGGAAATCTGCCGGTTCGAAGAATACTGAGTGAGCTTGGCTTTGATAACGTATATATTGTACCGGAACAGGAGCTGCCGGATTCCGAGTTTTCAACAGTAGGATATCCCAATCCGGAGGATCCGAAGGTGTTTACTCTGGCGCAGAAGCTTGCGAAGGAGGTTGGTGCAGACCTGATCTTAGCCACCGACCCGGATGCAGACCGTCTGGGAGTTATGGTGAAGGATACCCAGGGTGAGTTTATTCTCTTCAACGGCAATATGACCGGTGCATTAATCGCAGAATATGAATTCTCCCAGAAGGCAGAAAAGGGCATATTACCTAAGAATTCTGCATTAATTAAGACAATAGTAACAGGTAATATCTCGGATCTGATTGCCGAGCAATATAATGCAAGGCTTATTGAGGTATTGACAGGCTTTAAATATATAGGGGAGCAGATTAAGCACTTTGAGGAGACCGGGTGTAATGAGTATGTATTCGGATATGAAGAGAGCTATGGTTGTCTCGTCGGTACTCATTCCCGTGACAAGGATGCCATTGTTGCGGTTATGTGCTTATGCGAGGCGGCAGCTTATTACCGTACAAAGGGGATCTCTCTCTATGATCAGATGAATAAGATCTATGAGAAGTATGGCTACTTCAAGGAGGATCTGGTCTCTGTAACACTGAAGGGTATTACCGGTATGGAGAAGATCAAGGAGATCATGGAAGGTTATCGTAAGAATCCCCCGAAGACAGCAGGAGATTATAAGGTATTAAAGCTTCGTGATTATCAGAAGGATACCATAACAGATATGGCTTCCGGTGAAGTAACACCGACCGGGCTTCCGAAATCTGATGTACTATACTTCGACTTAAATGATAACGCTTGGTGTGCAGTAAGACCTTCCGGTACCGAGCCTAAGATTAAGTTCTACTTTGGTGTAAAGGGTACTACAATGGAAGATGCAGATATGAGACTTAAGAAGCTGATGAACGATAAAGTGTTTATGGTTGATTAAACCGGTAGAAACATAATAAACCGGAAGAAGCACGCTTTGCGAGCTTCTCCGGTTCGCGTGCGCGTTCGCATATGTGCAAGCCAGCTTGCTTATGCTCGCTTTGCTTACGCGCAAATGAGGCAGTCCCAGAAAGCTGCTAGGCTCCTGTTATAGTTGATGGTTTAAATTATAAACGGATCAACAAAAGGGGAGAATAGCAGTCTAAGGCTGCCTTATTTTAATACTTGATTCATAAAATGTCTGCGAAGCTGACATTTTTGAATACTCAAATTGACTGTGATCTCACAATTGTGGTTTATGCTTGCTACCACTGATTTATATGAATCTTATCCTTAATGTCAAATTGCTTCTGTGGAATAATGACTGCGTCCTTGGCGGGATATCCGATACCTAAATAACAGGGCATATAATAATCCTCCGGATAATGAACGACTTCTTTAAGGTAAATTAATTCCTTTTCGGAGGGGATACGAAGTGACACACCCAGACCTTCGGCTGTGGCGGTTAGCAGAATGTTCTCGATGCAGAGCCAGATGGATGCGAAGGGATTCAAGGAGCTTAGCGTCTCAGGCTTAAGCAGAGGCCAGCTTTGCTTGAATAATGGAAGTACGATACAGCCGGCATGATAGAGCATGGAGTATTGTTTTGGTATGGCGTCCATGTACATGCCAATCTGACAGTCGTCAGTCATGTGCCAGTTCTCAATAATACCGGCAGCTCTTTCCTTTGAAGTATCCTTTGAGATATTACCTACTATCGCTGCTTTATCCTGTTTATCAGAAATAACGATGAAATCCCAATTTCTCATATGGTCATTGGTCGGTGCTTTGAAGCCTGCCTCCAGAATGCGATAGATGATTTCCTTATCGATTTCTCGGTCATCAAAATCGCGAATTGTTCGTCTTTGATTAATTGCAGTGTATAAATCCATTTCATTCCCCTCCTGTATCAATAGTAATTACTAGGTTTAATAATAAATCAGATTGAAGCATTTGTATTTAATCTTCTGTGGAATATTATACCAGACTAGTGGTTAAATAGCAAACATGTGTTTGCTGTTTTATTATACAGGGTGAATTGTATCTGGACAAATATAATGCATCTTACGAGAAATAAAATTATATAGCAGTTTTAAGTAAAAAATAGGCCTCCTGTATCTAAGAAATTATAACAATCTTAGATGCGGAAGGCCCAATTATTATTACTTATTTATGCTAATTTCTGACCACAGTTTGGGCAGAAGTTAGCAGCACCGGTCTTGGTACCGCAATTCGGGCAGAAGTTTGGTTTATTACCCGAGGGAGCAGACTGTCCTCCGGCCTGATTCATGTTCTGCAGCATCTGGTTCGCTGCATTCATTCCCATCATCATGCCAGCCATATCGGAGGCTACACCACCTCCCTGCATCTTACCGGAAGCCATGCCATTCGTTAGCTCTATTTGCTGATAGCGGCCCACATCACCTACCATGCTGTGGGAGGCATTCTTATTAATCATTGCCTGAATCTCTTCGGGATAGGTGAAGCTCATGATGTTAAAGGCGGTTACGCTTAATCCGGTATCAAAGAGCTGCATATCCAGATCGGTACGAATTCCGTTCGCAATATCGAAGGAGTTGGCCTGTAGATTGAACATATCCTTGCCTTCCTTCGTGATCCATTTCATCAGAAGCTGATCCAGGATGGATACGATACGAAGTCTCACATCCTCTACATTATAGCTCTGCTTTACTCCGGCTATCTTATCAATCAGCTTAACATAGTCTGCTACCTTAAAGGTAAAGGTACCAAAGGCTCTGATCGGCATACCGCCGGGAAGCTGCTGAACGGGGATGTTGATTGCATTCTGTGTTCCCCACTTGACCTGGAATTCCTTCGTATTCACGAATAGAACCTCGGCACGCATTCCGCTGTTAAATCCAAATTTGAAGCCCTTCAGAGTGGAAAGGAAGGGAATGATCTGTGACTCGATATCATAGTCACCCTCGTCCTTAAAAATACCTTCTATCTTACCGTTATATAAAAAGATTGCGTCCTGACCGGGACGGATGATTAAGCGGCTTCCTTTTTTAATCTCATCATTACTCCACTTGTAGAAGATCATATCTTCACGAAATTCCTGCCATTCTACGACATTAGCAAATTGTCTTGAAAAAATACCCATAGCGATTACCTCCCATGATATTACCCACTGTCTATGACGTAGGCTAAGTCTTTGCCATCAACAGAGTCTGTTAAGCTCTGCTCTATTGTAGCTTGTTTCTAATATTATAAACCAAAAGTTATTAATTGACTACTAAAAGCGACCGCCACCGGAGCTGTGGGAACGTCCTCCGCCGGAGACTCCGCCGCGAAAACCTCCTGCGTTGAAGCCACCATGAGAGGAATTATTATTGTTTTGAGGCTTTCTGACTCTGGTAACCTGAGTTCTGACATAATCATCCCTGCGTCCGATCAATCCGGAATGATTTGACTCTATATAGTTGGAGCTGCCGGCTGTCATTCTTCCACCCGAGTTGTAAGCCATGATGGATACCGTAATGATACCTATAACGATGGATGTAATTAATTGAACCCATATATTCGAAATGATATCAATTAATCCGGAGGAGCCCACATTACGATCGGAAGGCCAGGTTTCATCATAATTTGGAGCATTTGGATTACTGGATTGCGGAGTTCCTGCCGTATAATCGTGATCATAATTTAATTCAGAATCATCACTCATATAAGCAGCAGAGCGCTTAATGTAAGTAACACAGGCATCATAGTAATTACCACCCGATAGATCCGGTGTTATCTCTTCCACGATTGTGTCAATACGCTTGGAATGGATATAAGTCTCGGCAGTGCCATAGCCCTCCATGAACACAATTCTTTCGTTCATATCAATTAAAAGATATACGCGATCTCCGACCGGTAATTTATCCTCAAAATCCTCGATATAATCTTCGGCATAAACAGCATTCGGATTATCGTGGGTAAGAATCATGATATCAATACCGGCTTCGTTTCCATAATCAATGCACAATTGTTCCAGATCTTCTGTCTCGGCTGTGGATAAAAGTCCAGCTTCATCATAAATATGTTGATTAATCTCTGAATTTTCGGTCTCCGTAGCATATGCCTTCACGGTAGTAAGAGAGATTACAGTTGCCATCAGTATGAGAAGGGCTAGCATCGGGATGGACCTGAATAGGAAGAACTGCTTCATGATAAGGCACCTCCGATCCGTGTTATTATTTGAAAGAGAATGAAACATCCGGTGGAAACTCCTGTGAACCAGCCGAAGATTTTTGCTTTACTAAGAGGCGGCTTACCGACGATCTTACCGGTCTGACCGTTCATGGCAAAGATATGCTCAGCCTTCTTATAGTCATAGCATACCATCCAGACCGGAAGCAGTGTATAATATGCTTGCTTCTTACGAATGTTGATATCCTTGCGGTGGTACATTACGGAGGAATAGCCGTTTATGGTTGAGCTTATGTAATTATCAACATAGGCTCCGACTCTTTGCTTGATTCGAGGTAGCATATCCTCGTCGGTAAAATCATATTTCTCTGCTATATACCCTGCCAGATAGGGCATATTAAAATCCTTCAGATTGTTATATTGATACGGCTCCAGCTTATCCATCATACCATCCTCCATTTTACGGGAGGCATCGCAGGGTATGCGGGAATAATTAAGGTCAACCTTGCGGTATACATTATAATATTTGGTCTCGGTATAAATCCAATTTGCATCGGAATAGGTACGTACTCTGGTACAGGTTGCTTCTGCTTCGCCACGGCCGTTCATATCATAGAGCCAAAAGGGTACATATAAACCGGTAATATTCTTGATTCGATCAGCTGTCATAAAATCGCTGGGGGTAAGACGTCCTTTTTTACACCACTTCTTAAAAGCCTCCTGTGCCTGCTCTTTGCTGATGGTAAAGGGTACCACCTTAGCAGGAGCAAGGTTACCGGTTAGGCGGTCACTTAACACTACACCTGCACCACAGAAGCTGCAGGTGGTGGCAGAGGTATTTGCTTCTGTGATAAGAACGGCACCACAGTTATTGCAGTGGTACTCGTGAGCTTCATTTTCGCGGAAGGTAGAATGATTACTTGGCTCGTCGCCGCTGTTCGGATCGGCATAGTCATGATCAAAGGCAGAATTGGCAGCATTGATATCATCCTCATCCGCTTCATAATGAAAGGTTTCATCCTCATTCCTCTCGGCGTTCTTCTTCATGTTTTCAATGTTATCTGTCCGACCACAGCTGGCACAGCGTAAGAATCCGCTCTGGCTGTCAAAAGCCATATCGGATCCGCAGTTAGGGCATTTGTAATGTATTACAGTAGACATGTCACTCCTCCATTTCTACGTATGCTTCTAGATTAAGCTTATGCCAGAGTTAAGAAAGGCATAAATCTTTTATATTAAAATACTAATATTTTTCTCTTCCTTACTTGATAAAATGCCCGCAAATAAAAGAATTCTTTCATTTGCGGACATTTCAATGCTTAATAATAAAAGCCAGTCAGGTGTTTTAATTATGACAATAGAACGTTCGACAAGCGTGCTTTCTATTGTTTTCCTAAGCTTGCTTTTAATGCAGCCAGTTCATCATCCACATTGGAGTTGGTTGCATATTTATCCTTCAGATCCTCAATGGTCTGTTCTGCGGAGGAGTTATTCAGCTCTGCCATCGCATTCGCTTTATCCAAAGCCTTATCTGCCATTTCCTCATACTTCTTGAAGCTTGCAATGGAATCGTTGGCACTCGCAACGGAAGAACCCATCTTATTGATACGCTCCTGAGTCTTCGCTACGGCTAGCTTACCCTTGATCATATCCATACGAGCTTCCAGCTCGTTGATATCCTCTACCAGCTTGTCGTGCATTTCGCGCATGTGAGTAGCATTGGTATGAGCTAGGTTATAAGCCTCTTGAAGTCCCGGAAGTTTGTTGGAGATGTTAGCCTTTTGCTCCAAGAACTTTCTGGCATCCGCTTCATTGTTAGCCTCGAGAGCCTTCACAGCATAGGTCTGCATCTTGTTGATTTCATCATTGCATTCATCGAGAACTCTCTTAGCTCTTTGCTCCTCGGCCATGATAGAAGCGGTTTCGGATTTGACCTTGCCGAGATCGGAATTAAGATTTCTTAGGCATTGATCGATCATCTTCTCAGGATCCTCTGCCTTATCAAGCAGTGCATTAATGTTACTGGACATAATGTCTCTGAATCTTGTTAAAATTCCCATGATATATTCCTCCATATGTTATATTTATTGTTCCGCCCGTTATGCAGCATCGACCCGTTTGATTATAAGGTGACTATCTTTGGGTATTTCTATTCAGGCTTTCGTGTGCGGTTTTGTTATCTCTTACAGCTATTAGTTTATTCCTAAATCAATCTAGCGTCAAGTTAGAATATAGTTAGAATAATGAGAGGAAGCTTAAGAGAAATGCTTAGTGATAAAGTTAATACTGCTAGCCGATATGAAGGATTAGGTTTGGCAGATACTGATGCTGAGTGAAGCATTTAGGCTTGCAGCGGATGGAATTAAGTTGTAATTATGGGCTTCCTAGTTTATAATAGTATAAATTAAGTGGTTATAAGACAGAAGGTCCTTGGTTAGAACTGCGAAGTTTGCTTATGGGAGTAAGCTTCGCAGTTCTTACGGACTTATGGGATATCGTTATGCGTGTCATAAGGGCATAATCGAAAAGAAAACGGGAAGAATTGTTAGAATAAGCTTAGAAAGAGAGATTTATATGTGGATAGCAAAGGATTGGAAGGACTATGAGGTAATAGATACTTCGAAGGGTGAGAAGCTGGAGCGTTGGGGTGATTATACCCTGGTAAGACCTGACCCGCAGGTGATCTGGGATACACCGAGACTTCATAAGGGTTGGAAGAAGCCCAATGCCCATTATCATAGAAGCTCGAAAGGTGGGGGAGAATGGGAATTCTTCGATCTGCCCAAACAATGGGATATTACTTATAAGGAGCTGACCTTTCATCTACAGCCCTTTAGCTTTAAGCATACAGGACTGTTCCCGGAGCAGGCTGCGAACTGGGATTGGTTTTCGGAGAAGATCAGGAGCGAGAAGGGAAGACAGATTAAGGTGCTGAATCTTTTCGCTTATACCGGCGGTGCTACGCTAGCCGCTGCGAAAGCAGGAGCGGCCGTTACTCATGTGGATGCCTCTAAGGGTATGGTCACCTGGGCAAAGGAGAATGCCGTTGCATCCGGTCTTGGTGAAGCCCCAATTCGATATATCGTGGATGATTGTGTGAAATTCGTTGAGCGTGAAATTCGCAGGGACAGCAAATATGATGCCATTATCATGGACCCTCCTTCCTATGGAAGAGGTCCGAAGGGCGAGATATGGAAGATTGAAGATAATATCCATCCCTTTATCCAGCTTTGCACTAAGCTGTTATCGGATGAGCCTCTGTTCTTCCTGTTGAATTCCTATACGACAGGTCTTCAGGCAGGTGTATTATCCTATATGATTTCCGAAGAGATCGGTAAGAAATATGGCGGTAAGGTGGAAGCGGATGAGATTGGACTTCCGGTATCGGGTAACGGATTAGTGCTTCCCTGCGGTGCATCCGGCCGATGGGAGAGATAGCCTATAGTGGTAGCGTAATTGGTTAGCGGTATATTGAATAAGTTTAAAAATATGGGTATCCATTCTTGCGGCAAATTGTAACCGATTAGAGTGGATACCTATTTTTTATTCCTCTAAGAAATACTTCTTAAGTCCCGCAAATCCATCTCCGTATTGATAGCTATTGACATCAATCGGTTGAAAATCAGGCAATTCCTTCTCCAGCTCCTTCAAAGAAAAGCCTTCCTTTAAAATAAAGCTACGGGCAATGGCAGGCTTCAGAGCCTTCATGGGACAGTGATAGATACATCGAAGACAGAGGCAGCAGCGATAAGCAAAGATAGGTTTACCATCCTGAAGCTTAATATTACCGGTCGTACAGGCTTTGGCACAAAGACCGCACCCATTACAGGCAGAGCTGACCCTGATATTCTTTCCATATAGCTTGGAACCCTTCTTCTGTGCTTCTGTGAATACAGAGATGATGCGGTCAATAAGATAAGGCTCGGTTCTTCTTACAATACCGGAGAGGAGATCGGCAACTATTCTTCTTACCTTATCCGGGAGTACCTTTAGAAGCATTAAGGAAAGCTCCTTGGGTGTCGGAACAATAAAGTTAGCTGGCATTATCAACATATGTTCATAACAGATCCGGTAGCCTCTCTTCCTCAGATGTTGAATGCAATGAAGTCGGGAAGCCGTGTTCGGAATTACCTCACCGCCTCCTGAGACGGAAATCACTGCTGCTAACTTCTTTTCCGCCATAGGCAGCTTATCGATAAACTCATAGACCGGTCTGGGTGCATTCATGGCATAGACAGGATAAAGCATAAGAAGCAGGTCATGATCTTGAGCTGTATATGGTTTTTTTGCATGAACCTCATGACAATGAACCGATATGCCCTGCTTTATAAACTCATTTACAAAAGCGTCCGCAGCTCTTTTCGTCCCTCCGGTGCCACTAAAATAAATGATTTCTATCTTCTTTGGTCTTGGATATTTTCTCATTTCAGACAGACTCCCTTCTGATATTAGAAGTAATAGTATTAATGTAACTATACTACTTTAAGGATTCATTTTAAATAGAAATATAGAATACACTGATGTCCTTTCTTCGGGGACAGACCGGTATCTGGACGGTAATCGGCTATGATAAGGCGCATATTGAATAAATCCTCGAGAAAAGCCAAGACTTAACAGTGAAAATTATAAAAAGCATAATTTACACTCAGAAGTTTGTGCCTGCGTCTCCAAAGTGTAAAGATCACACTTGGTACAAACTTACACCAAGAGTAGGTATTGTGGCTGTAAATAAAGGATTTTTAAATTCAAAAATCCTTAGGAAGACACTATTGTGAGGTTTTCAATGAGGAAAGCATTCTTAAAATACAGAGAAATTATACTATATATTTTCTTTGGCGGATGTACAACAGTCGTAAACGTAATCCTATATTATATCAACACAAGGTGGTTCGGCTTCGGTACCGTCGGAAGTACATTGCTGGCCTGGTGGGTATCGGTTCTCTTTGCCTATGTAACGAACCGGCTTCTGGTTTTCCGGAGTCATAATAAGGAACTAAGGGCGATATTATTCGAATTTGCTTTCTTTGTAGCCTGCAGACTGCTGACCGGATTATTGGATACTTTAATTATGTATCTGTTTGTCGACCGGCTTGGCTGGAATGATCTTATTATGAAATTACTATCTAACCTGATTGTCATTGTGGTGAATTATATTGCCAGTAGATTATTGATTTTTAAAAAGCATTCTCATAGGAGGCAAGTGAAATCATAATGAAAGCAAAGCTTCGGAATAACCCTTACCTAATCTACAGCATAACCTTTCTGCTGCTTCTGCCTATCATATTTATACCCTTTATTACGGAAGGTCGTACCTTTGTATGGAACATTGACGGTATCAATCAGCATTATCCTGTTTTGATCTATTATGGTAAGCTGCTTCGGGGACTTTTACTGGGCCAGGGCTTCTCTATGGTGGATTTCAGTATTGGTTTAGGATTTGATACAATAACCACGCTTCATTATTATGCGCTGGGAGATCCAATCGCTCTATTATCTGTTTTTATGACAGAAGAAAATGCACCGCTTGTATATACGATTCTGATATTATTACGGTTGTACCTGATTGGTATCAGTTTTCTGACCTTTTGCAGGTATTGGGGGCTTAAGAGAAATGGAATGATACTCGGAGCCTTGATGTATGTATTCTGTGGCTACTCCTTCTTCTCGGGAGTCAGACACCCCTATTTTCTGAATCCGATGATCTATCTGCCTATACTGTTGATTGGGTTAGAGGAAGTACTCCGCAGAAAAAAACCACAGCTATTGATTGTTATGACCTTCCTTTGTACCATCAGCAACTTTTATTTCCTATATATATTAACAGTCATGGCGGTGATTTATGTAATACTTCGGTATGTTGTTACTTATTATAAGGACTATAAGAACAAGCTGGGAGGATTACTTCTTGTCGGTCTGCGAACAGGGAGCTATTATCTACTGGGTATGGCTATGGCAGCCGTTGTCTTTCTCCCGATCATCTATGCATTTCTGCAGAATGGAAGAATGGATAGTAAGCCGGAATTACTTACCGGGTATTTGCATTATGACAAAGCCTATTACTTTTATGCGCTACAGGGATTATTTGCATCAGGGATCAGCCCGAATTATTGGGTGGATTTATCCTTTTCAACCATAACAGGAATCAGTGTTGTGATCGTATTATGTAATTCAAAGTATCGCAAGCTGGCAATAACCTTTATTTTGACGATACTTGCATTGTTTATACCGTTTTTTGGTTACTTTATGAATGCATTTTCTTATATAACGAACCGATGGGATTTCCTTTTGGCTTTTGTAGTCGCGGTTGTATTTGCTGCTACCTATGAGAGGCTTTTTCTGTTGGCCTCCAGAGAGAGAATCTTGTTGGGAGTCGGAATTCTGGGCTATGCTGTGCTGACCTTTGCTGCCCCCTCCGCCCCTATCGTTAAAATAACGTTTTGTATATTGCTGTTCACTACGGCTGTTGTATTATTGCTACAGACTCGCAGGCTTTCCGGACAAAAGAAGCTTCAGGAGGTTGTAATATATCTGCTTGTTGTAGGTACACTTGCCTTTAACGGTTATGCGTTTTATTCTACGCAGTTTAACGGATATGCAGAGGAGTTTCTAACCGAGGATCAAATTGATGAGCTGACAAACGGAGGGGAAGCACGATTACTTTCAGAGCTGGAGGATGGCTGGTATCGTGTGGAAACCTACGGAGATGAGGTGCGTAATGAAGCACTGATTCACGATTTTAATGATGTGTCCTCCTATTTCAGCCTAATGGATGGAAATGTTACGGATTATTACAAACAGCTTGAGCTGGTGAGCCAGCGGACGGCTTACCGAATTGACAATCAGGACAGTCGCACGATACCGGATGCATTAGCCGGAGTTAAGTATTTCATATCCTCGGACCGAAATGCAGCGCCTTACGCATATGAGCTTCAAAAAACCATAACTTCTGGATCGGAAACCTATTACCTGCTGGAGAATATGTTTGCGCTGCCTCTGGGCTATACCTATCAGAGCTATATGGCAGAGGAGGACTTTCGTAAGCTGAATGTTCTACAGAAACAGAATGCAATGCTGTATGCTGTCGTGCTGGAGGAGGAGACGAACCATATCAATCGTACCGATCAGGATATGAATATAGGCATAGAGGAATTGGATTATGATATCTATGTGGACGGTGGAATTCAACTAGAGGGTGATAGCTTTCGGGTAATAAACAAAGATGCTGTGATGACTTTGGACTTTAAGAGTAACAGGAAGTCCGAGACCTATGTGCGATTTGGTAATCTGGCACTTAATCAGAGGAAGATGTTGATGCGGACCTTCCTTGTAAAAGGGGAAAGGGAGGTATCCAAGAAGGTTAATATCCGCAATAAATATCATAATTCATATTTCGGTAAGACTAATTTTCTGGTTAATACAGGATACAGCAAGATAAAAAAGCATTGGATCAGAATGACCTTTCCGGAGCAGGGTACTTATAGCTGTGATCAAATCGAGGTTTTCAGCTTGTCCATGAATTACATCAAGGATCAGCTGGAGGAGCTGCGAAAGGGTTCTCTGCAGAATATAAGAGAACGTAATAACCGGATTGAAGGAGATGTCAATCTGACCGAAAGGGGCATTATGGTTCTCAGCATCCCTTATAGTAAAGGCTGGAGTGCAGCTGTGGACGGAGAGAAGTCCAAGCTGTTGAAGGCGAATATTATGTACTCGGCGTTAGAGCTGGCAGAAGGAGAGCATCATATCGCTTTGACTTATCGTACGCCTTATCTATTGGAAGGTTTTATCATATCGATGGTCAGCCTATTCCTGTTTATCGGCATCACAGTGACCTTACATCGAAAGGAGACAACTCATGGCTGAGGTTATATCTATTATTGTCCCATGTTATAACGAGCAGGAGGTAATCCCGTTATTCTACGATGAAATAACCAGAATTTCATATACATTACCATTGTTGGAATGGGAATATATATTTGTTAATGACGGTTCCAAGGACCGTACTCTGGATACAATCCGGTATCTGCGCGGGATGGATCAGAGAGTTCATTATATTTCCTTCTCCAGAAATTTCGGAAAGGAGGCGGCGATCTATGCCGGACTTCAGAAAGCGCGAGGAGATTATGTGGTATTAATGGATGCGGACCTGCAGGACCCACCGGAGCTGATTGAGGAGATGTATCACTCTGTTGTAGATGAGAATTACGATTGCGTCGCTACCCGGCGAGTGACAAGAAAAGGGGAGCCGGTTATAAGGTCCCTCTTTGCCCGCTGCTTTTATCGACTGATTAATGCAATCTCCAAGACAGAGTTTGTGGACGGTGCAAGGGATTACAGGCTAATGCGGCGCCAGATGGTAGATTCCATACTGGAGCTTTCGGAATATAACCGGTTTACCAAGGGTATCTTCAGCTGGGTGGGATATCGAACGAAATGGCTGGAGTATGTGAATGTGGAACGGGCGGCAGGAACGACCAAATGGTCTTTTTGGAAGCTTTTCTTATATTCGGTGGATGGGATTATCGCATTTACAACAGCACCTCTGGCTTTAGCCTCCGTATTTGGCATGATATTCTGCCTGGCTGCTTTAATTTTAATTGTAATTATCATAATTAAAACCTTAATCTTTGGTGATCCCACCGCCGGTTGGCCATCCATGGTATGTATTATATGCCTGATCGGAGGAGTCCAGCTATTCTGTACCGGAATTCTGGGACAGTATCTGGCCAGAACCTATCTGGAGACAAAGAAACGGCCAATCTATCTCGTGAAAGAGGAAGAGTAACTTATACTTCATAGTTCTACAGTTGTGAGATAATCACTACAGTAGTATATGGGGTATAATCCCAAATAAAAGGGGAAATCATCCTTATAGAGATTATTATTAAGTTAATATTTCGGCAGCCGTGTAGATAAGTCGGTTCCTATAAAGAATAAAGGGCGGAAGCAAAAAAATGTTTTGTCCTTTATTCATACATAAAACAGGAAGATTTGGAGATAATTCGGATAGAATCGGTATTATGCATGAAAATAAAGGGGGTTGGGCTGCTTCAAAGGGCTGGGAACGCGGACTATGAATGAGATAAAAAACTTGACAAAGAAACTTAAAAAAAGTACTTGCAAATGCTATATTCTTAGTGTATAATATCAAATGTTGTGACATTGATAGCGTTGAAGCGTGAGGTTGCCACCTATTCCGGGTGGGTTTTCCGTGGAGCGAAGGTCAAGTTATGAAACTGGCGACAAGTCACTGTACCATATAGCGTTCTGCCATTGGGGCAGATAACACGTGTGGAGAACTTCATAAAACACCACAGAAAGGCAAATCAATCATGATTTGTCAAAATGTATGAGATATGAAGATACACACGGATAAGTGTACAGTCACCACTTGTCGTACTGAAATTAAGTGCGAAAAGGAGGCGGCTTTTTTTATGGCAAGTCAAGTAATGAGAATTAC
>JAEZKL010000163.1 GCA_023415475.1 Bacillota bacterium
ACCCAGTTATGGCGAGAGGAAGCATTGATGAGGAGAAAATAATGATGAAGCAATTAGATGTAAATTGTGTACGAAATGCTGTAATGAACCAGACTGGTAAAAGGGTTAAAGTCAGAATTAACCGAGGTCGGCATAAGGTAGACGTGACAGAAGGAATTATTTCTGCAACCTATCCCAGCATATTCTTAATCAAGATCCAGGAAGCCGATGACATGCCTATAAGAACCGTCTCTTATAGCTATACTGATGTTTTAACGAAGGACGTAGAATTAATACTTTGCAGTTAAGATGAGATAAAATGGAGCTAAGACTAATCGGTCTTAGCTTTTTTAATGAAATTCCTTCCTTTACCATATCATAAAACTGTACTTGCAGGAATAAGATATGACAGAGGCATTCCATCGTATGTCCAAATTTAAGGAGGGATTCAGCGTGGATTTGATAAAAAAGAATATTCATATGAATAAATTGAAATGTAAGAGCACCCTGCAGCTTACATTGGACGATGACTTAAATGTCCCTGATGTGAAACCGGACATTGATCAGATTATTACAGGGCAGGGCGAAATTAGAGTAAATGATATCAAAGCAACGAATGGAAAGCTTTTGGTTAAGGGAGCCCTTGGCTTTAACGTTCTGTATCTGTGCGAAGGGGATGCAAGACCGATTCACAATATCTCAGGAGAGATTCCCTTTGATGAAGTGATCAATATGGATATCAGTTGCTCTGATGATGATCCCATTGTCAAATGGGAGCTGGAGGATCTCACAACAGGTCTGATTAATTCAAGAAAACTGAGTGTGAAGTCCATTGTTCGTCTATATGTTGCGGTGGAAGAGCTCTATGATGAGGAAACAGCGGTCATGGTTGAGGGCTCGGAGGATGTGCAATACATAAATAAGAAGATTGAGGTAACCAATGTAGCAATTAATAAGAGGGATACCTTCCGAATCAAGGATGAAATTATGCTTCCGACGAATAAGGGGAATATCAGTTCCTTACTCTTTTCCGACATGGACCTTAGCAATGTGGAGGTAAGACTTCTCGATGATAAATTCACAATTAAGGGTGAATTACCGGTATTCATCTTTTATACCACCGAGGATGAAGAGAATCCGATGGAATACTTTGAAACCGAGGTACCCTTTAGCGGGACAATTGAATGCAATGGTTGTACAGAGGAAATGATTGAGGACATCACCTTCAGCATTGCCAGCAAAAGTCTTGAAGTAAAGCCGGATGCAGATGGTGAGTCCAGAATTCTCGACCTTGAGGTTATCCTTGACCTTGGTGTTAAGGTATATGAAACCTGTGAACCGGAGATTCTTTGCGATATCTATAGCCCACTTAAGGAAATTACTCCGATTATCCGGAATGCGGACTATGAGAATCTGGTAATTAAGAATAACAGCAAATATCGTATCGCAGATCGTATCAGGGTTACCGATGAACAGCCAAGAATACTGCAGATCTGTCATGCAGGCGGAAATATACAGATCGATGATGTGGTCGCAGAGGGCACAGAGCTTCAGGTTGAAGGTGTGATTGAAGTAAATATTTTGTATATCTCAGAGGATGACCGCAGACCAATGAACTCAATAAAGGGGATTATTCCATTTTCACAGGTTATTGAGCTTAAAGGGATGAAGCCGGGCAGTAATTATGAGGTTAAGCCTTGTATCGACCAGCTGAGCGTAATGATGCTGGACAGCGAGGAAATTGAGGTCAAGGCTACGATCAATCTGAATACGATTGTATTTGATGTTATCACCGAAGCAATCATTACCGATGTAGTAGTGAATGACTTGGATATGGAGAAGCTGCAGGCAATGCCGGGAATCATCGGTTATGTAGTTAAGAGAAATGATACCTTGTGGAATATAGCCAAGAAATATTATACCACGGTGGATAACATCATGGTGGTGAACGAGCTGGAGGACGACAGGATTAAGGAAGGCGATAAGCTGATTATAATGAAGAAGGTAGAAACTGTTATTTAGCACATTAAGTCCCATTACAGAAAAATGCCCCCACAATCAGGCGAAAGCCTAAAGGTTTGTGCGGGGCCTTTTTCACATGCTGTTGGTTGCTACTAATAATATGGATATTATTAGTACGGGGAATAATATATACATTAACCTGCATGCATCTCTATGGATAAGTCAGGAATAATTAACTCGGATAACTACAAATAATGGGTGATTTGATTACATAATACACCAATATACATAAATTGTAAACAGGAAAATGTATTATTTTGTAAAACATGATGACCAATTTATACTATATTTGAGTTTTTATGACAGAACTATAAACATTTTTAATTAAAATGCCGAAATATAGATCACAGAAATGATCGAAATAGTTCGATAACGATCGCAGCCAAGGAAGGCATAAACGAAATGATCTTTACTAACAACCAAGGAGGAGAAATCCCCTACTTAATCACGGAGGATGAAATGTATGAGTGTGAATGGAATATCGAATATTAATCAAACCTATGAGAACAAAAACGTTGCTAAAACAAAAACGGAGCATACATCACAGGATGAACAGGTGAAAACATCAGAAAACTCAGCCGCTGCAGTATATGAAAAGAGTGAGCAGACCACTGATAACAAGAAGATATATACCAGAGATCAAGTCACAATTGACCGCTTAAAGGCAGATGCAGACAGAAGAACCCAGAGCTTAAGAGATTTGGTTCAGAAGCTGATGTTAAAACAGGGTGAAACCTTTAACGAAGCTACCGATATCTATGGTTTACTTCGTGAAGGAAAACTTCAGGTGGATGAGGAGACCAGATTACAGGCGCAGAAGGATATAGCCGAGGATGGTTTTTGGGGTGTAGAACAGACCTCCGATCGTCTTGTGGAATTCGCGAAAGCCGTATCCGGTGGTGATCAGTCCAAAGCAAATGTGCTGATTGATGCTGTAAAGAAGGGCTTAGAGGAAGCAACTAAGGCCTGGGGCGGAGAACTTCCCGAGATCTCCAAAAAGACCATTGATGCAACGATAAGCAAATTAGAAGCGTGGCGTGACGGAACAGATACAAAATAGATGAGTTGAAAAATGTATTGAAAGAACTTGAGAGCATTAATACATAACGGTGTCCACGTGTATTTCGGATTCCGGACAGTCAAGGATATCGTTCGTAACAGATCGGACATTAAAAGGCAATGTCCATCTGATTCGTACGATATCCTTAACTGTCCAGCATTACGAAATACACCTGCGGACACCATTTTATATTAATGCTCTCAAGTTCTATCTACACATTGGCTGATTATTTCACTATCTATCTGTGACCATAGAAGTCTGATAGCATAACCTTTCTTTAATCATATCTGATACCATAAATCTGATACCATAAATCTGAAACCATAAATCTCATACCATAGATCTCATTCCATAAATCTCATACCGTAGATAATATATCATCTTTTATGTATGCCTACATCAATTGCTAATTGAATATATCTAAATATATTATCTAAATAATATTATCGCATTCGCATCATCTTATGAACCAGTAATACTTATTCACTTTATTAAGTCGATGAATCTCTCCAACATCTCTATGTTGTCTCTTCCACGTTGGAGGTGGGGAGGGGCTTGCGACGGCGAAAGATAATAAGGCTCCCGGCCATTAGGATCGGAAACAGAGTGGCGGCAAGTAATCCGCTTCGAAGACCCATCTGTTCATAATCCAGTGTGCTGTTCATCCACAGTGTGAGTGTCTGACCGGTTGACCTTACATAGTCCGATATCTTACCGGCGAGCCAGGGACCGAAGGAACAGCCAAGATCACCGCAGATTGCCAGGATACCGAACATCAGGGTACCGCCTCTCGGAAAGGCGGCAGAAGTAAGACTAAAGGTACCGGGCCACATCAGACTGACGGACAGGCCACATAGGCTGCAGGCGAATAAGGAGAGGAGCGGGTAAGGGCTAAATACAGTAACAAGGTAGGTAACGATACACAATATGCTGCTTCCGAATAAAGAAAGCTTCATGGGAAGGCGATCTCCTAATTTACCATAGATAGTCCGTCCGATTGCCATCAACAGAGCGAAGAGTCCAGGGCCTAATAAATCTCCGTAAAGCTTCGGAATCCCGAGACCTTTTTCGGCAAAGATAGAGGACCATTGTGACATTGTAAGCTCGCTGGCTCCGGCACAGATCATAAGAATCAGAGCCAGATAGAAGGCAGGAAAGGAGAAGAGCTCTTTCAGCTTCATCTCATGACCTTCATTTACCAGGGTAAGAATAGGGACATGAAGAAACTGGAACATATTATAAAGAGGAAACAGGGACCAGAAAATCGGTAGAAGGAACCATAGGTCACGTCCGATCAACCATAGAAGGAAGGTGCTTATAAACACCACCAGCATCTGCCCCCAGCAGTAAAAGGAATGTAGTAAGCTCATGGAGGCTTCTTTGTTCTCGTTTGGGAGAGCCTCAATAATTGGGCTTACGATTACTTCTAACAAGCCACCTCCGACCGCATATAGCATGACAGCGATCACTAAACCGATATAAGGAGAGGGCAGCAGGAGAGGTAGAACACCGAGGCTGACCAAGCCGATTACGCTTAGTGCATGGGCTGCAACCATGCATTTGCGATAACCAAAACGATCGGCATACCGGGATGCCCACGCATCCGTAAGCAGCTGTGTTGCAAAATTAACCAGAACCAATTGTCCAAGTCTGGTATAGGAGATATTATAATTTGTCTGAAATATGATGAATAAAAGTGGAGTCAGATTATTGATGATCGCCTGAGTTATGTAACCACGATAACAGGAAAATGTGGTATTGCGATAGGTGTAATGCTTGTTTGACATGTTGATCTTACCTTTCTTCCTTTGGCCAATAGGGAGTAGTTAAGAAGACCTGCTTGCCGAAGTGTTGATATTTTTTAAAATAGGAATAAGCTTTCTTAGCCATCGCACGATTTTGATAGATACCAAATACGGTGGGACCGCTGCCACTCATCAGAGAGGTCAGCGCACCAAGCTCCTTCATCTTATCCTTGATATCTGAGATGATCGGATACTCCTTCACTGTTACGGATTGAAGAATATTGTCCATATTTTTAGTTAAGCCATAAATATCTTTGTTTGTAAGGGCGGCCGTCATGCTCCCGATGTCCGGATGGACGCTGGATTCATTCAATTTCAGATTATCATAGACATATTTTGTAGATACACTGATATCCGGTTTTACCAGTAAGACACTGCAGGCAGGCATAGGGGGAAGAGGGGTCAGTACCTCGCCGATTCCTTCAGACAGAGCAGTACCCAGCATAAGGCAGTAAGGTATATCTGCACCAAGCTTCACTCCGAGCTTCTGCAACTGCTCTAAGGACATTTCGGTCTGGTATAGCTTGTTTAACCCGATTAAGGTAGCGGCTGCATCAGAGCTTCCTCCGGCGAGACCGGCTGCAACCGGAATCTTTTTCTCCAATTCAAGGTTCAGTCCTTCCTCTATCCCATGAGTGTGCAGAAACAGAGCGGCAGCTTTATAGATCAGATTATCCTGATTGCTCGGCAGAAAGGATAAATTGGTTTGGATCGCAATTCCTTCCTCCCTGGCCTTGTTAATAGTAATCGTATCATGCAGATTCAATGACTGCATAATCATATAGACGTCATGATATCCGTCCGGACGTTTTCTGAGGACATCAAGTCCGAGATTTATTTTTGCATAGGCTTTCACCGTAATTGAATTCATGGGTACCTCCGTGATTCCGTAGATAGTTGTATTCTATCACATTGGTGAACCGGATACAATTCATATTGCTTACTATTCAAACAGTTCTTTAATAAGCTTGACAAGCTTGAAGCGGACCTTTACCGGGGTTTTTCCGCTGATTAAGGCATCATACTCCTCCTCGGACAGAAGCTTTAATAGCTTCTCCTTGGAATTCTCATCTACGATACTATAGGTCTCGTCAACAAAACACAGGGGAGGAAACATGACGCACCACCAATTCTTCCCCTCCGCTTTTCCGATCCTGACCCTAAGAGCCTCGTAATATCCGGGAGGAAAGGCATAGTTACCGTATATCTTTAAAGGAAAATAACACTTCTCAAGGGATACGCTTACATTATAGTCATAGCCCTGCCGGCTAATGACCTGCTCGGCAATCTCTTGGATGGAATCCAGCTGTTCGGTTACAATTGCTTTAACCTGAGTGATATCATTGATGTTTTTAACCTTTGGGGTTAAGCTCTCAACAAGAGCCTCCTTAACCTTTAGCTTTAATCTCTGATCCTCCTCGCTATCGCTGTTCGCGATTACGTGAAAACGAAGTACCTTCTGTGCTATCCCCTCCTGTATCGAGGTATCAGCCTTTGCGTTCCCGTTAATCAGGCAGGTACAGATACCGGCAATCATCAGTATGAGTAGTAGAAGTCGGAATTGGAAGCCTCTGGATAGAGGTTTTCTATGTACTGTCGAAAGAAAGGAATCACTTATCATGGATATCCGGAAGGAATTGGTCGTTTGTTCTATAGAAGAATGGTCTTGTGTGTTCTCAATATGATTTAGCTTCATGGCTGCCTCCAAATTAATTATTATATTCGAAGTTTTGCCACAATAAGAGAGTTTATACACCTGACATGATGGCAAAAGGGCTTGAACTAATAGCGAGCAGGTAGTACAATGAATAGAAAACCATGGATATACTGATATTATATAAGTCCAAGGCACAAACGAATCATAAGGGAGGCATTCAGTTAGTATGACGAAAGAAGTATCCATCGCGATGGAAGGGATTCAGAAGGGGCTGGAGGATGAGCCTGTCCTGACCATGGCCTCCGGAACCTATCATATGCATCAGGATAAACATTACATTCAATTTGAAGAGCAAGCAGAAGAAGGGCAAGGCAGTATTAAGAATATGATTAAGATAGCTCTTAATCAGGTTGAGATGACGAAAAAAGGAATGGTCAATTCTGAGATGATCTTTGACTTGAACCGCATGACGGACATCGTATATCGGACATCCTTCGGAAACCTGTTCTTTAAGGCACAAACCTCTAAGATTACGGTGAACGAAGACGAGGACAAGCTCGAGGTTATATTGGAATACTGCCTCTTCTCCAACGATGATCTTATATCCGAGAATCGTACCATAATCCGCATCCTCCCATCCCCTCCGCAGGACGTAGAGGAAGCGTAAGCAGATTAAAATATCGTAGTGAAGGCGATAAGATATCATTAAAAGAATTGTAGAAGTAAAGACATAATAACATAGAATAGAAATAAAAAGCAAATCCACATTACGCAGGATAAGCAAATAACCTACGAAATAAATACATGTCGAGAGCTTTTTCACAACTTGCTTTTAGATGAAAGAGAAGTGTGATGACACTTCTCTTTCATCTTCAAGACCTATTGATTGAATTGATGTTTTATATCTACTTATCTGCTTCCGTCACGAAGCCGGAGTCGTCAATCTTCACATCAAAGGATATTCCCTCCATATAATCGAAATATGCATTACGCTCTTTCTGATCTGTCAGGATATAGGTCTTCGTATTCTTATTCATAACCGGAAGCAATTGTACCCGGATCGTATCATCCGGATCCAGATAAAGCTTTACCATTCCTGATTCCTTGGTGGACTTATTGAACCAGAAATTTCCCAGGCTATAAGCAATGGGTTTTCCTTTGTAGAACTCCAGTCCTTGCATTACATGAGGATGGCAGCCGATGACGGCATCCGCACCCGCATCAATATAGTTCTTAGCAAAGACCTTCTGATAATTTTCGGGATAATTGTTTCTCTCCACACCCCAATGAACATAGGCTACCACAAAATCAGCATTTTCCTTCGCTTCCTTGATCGATTCCAGAAATAAGGCCGGATCATAGGTTCCGATCATGCCCGGAGTGGTGTCGGTTGCGTACCAATCCATGGCGAATACTACCCGGGAGGCGGCTACAAAGGCTATGGTTTTATCTCCAATATTAAAGTATACCGGAGCCTTTGCCCGCGCCATATTCTCGCCGGCACCGACATAAGCGATCTTTGCGGTGTCCAGGGTGGAGAAGGTGTCTAGCAGAGCATCGGTACCAAAATCCAGCGCATGGTTATTGGCTAAAGACACAATATCTACACCCATCTCGTTCAGAATTCCTACCCGATCAGGATTAGCACGGAAAGTATAAGACTTGTCAGTCTCCTCCACACCTCTGGTGCTGTAAGCAAATTCGTTATTTAACATCATGATATCAACATCATTCATTTCCGTTACTAAATCTTCGGAAAGTACACCAAGAATTCCTTTGCCTTCCTCTGCGTATTTTGCTACAGGATAGGAGTCCTCATCCAGATTCACATCTCCGGCAAAGCCCAGAAGAATGGGGTCATTTTTTACAACCTCTGTAGGTGTCGGAGCGGGAGTAGGAGATGGATCGGGGCTTGGAGACGGAGGTGTCGGAGTAGGAGACAGGGTGGGTTCTATGCTTTCCACAAAATCCTTATCCCTCCCCTTCTGTCGGTCAAAAGCGATAATCAATAAGCCGGTAAAGGCAATAATAGACATGATGCAGATAATACTCAGCAGAATAAGATTCCTCTTCTTCATGTTGCGCTCCTTTCTGTTCTTTCTATCACGTGAATGAACCAATCGGTATTTTGATAAAAAAACCTCTTACCCTTGTGATGATTATATCATAAAGGTAAGAGGATAATGAACTTTTACTTATCGGATTTCTTAAATACGCCGGTTACCCTTTTTAGAAGACTTTGCTTTTCCTTCTTCTGCTCAAGGTTTCCTCTTAAGCCCTTTACATCCATGATGTAGATACCGCTAAGAGATGCTTTTATTTCTTTTTTTACGGGAATTAAGTCAAATATCTTAGCATCGCAAACCAGATTCATAACCTTGGGACCGATTTTTGCTTTTACAATCGGAACCTTGGAACCGCGAAGATATTTTGGTGTCTGGTCTAATACAATCTTAGGAAGGTTCGCTTCCTTTAGCTTCATCTTCTTTTTATCGATAACGAGGATGGAAACGGTCTGTGCAGCGGACTGCATCTGGGCTTCGGAATCCTCCTGTTTCTTCTGTAGCTTCTTACCTACAAAATATAATGCGATCATCGCGCCGATAACAACAACTGCAACGATTATTAATACGATAGCCCATGTATCCACGAGTTATGTACCTCCTCTTTCCTCTAAGAATTCTTATCCCATACTTTTCGTTTTTTTACGTTGTCGCCAAGCTGGGCAACGTTTATTGTATCATCTTTTATATAAAAAATAAATAGCAAAATTTGTTTTATAAAAAATTTTACTCCGTTCTCGCATTTAAACCAAAGACTCATTCTTGATTAACATATCACGTATGATTCCCTGCACATGGGAACCAAGGAATTTCAGCTGTTCCTTATTTAAGTCCTTCGGATAAATGGGTTTTCCATATTCAAGAACTACATGAGCGGCTCGAATCCGAGGAGCATGATTTTCGAATACCTCGTCTGTATTCAGGATTGCCACCGGTATGATGGCGCAGCCTGTCTTCTCAGCAATCTTAAAGCTTCCCTCCTTAAAGGGCAGCATGTCCTTGGTTTGGCTTCGGGTTCCTTCCGGAGCGATAAATATAGAATATCCGGATTTTACTAAATCAATTCCCTTCAGCACAGTCTTCAGACCCTGTTTGATATCCTCACGGTCAAGGAAGAGACATTGCAGGAAACGCATCCAGTAGCTTAAGAAGGGTATTTTAGCGATCTCCTTCTTTGCCATGAAGCTGGTTAAGGTGGGAACGCTGGAATATGCTACGGGGACATCAAAATAACTTCTATGATTTGAGATATATAATACGGCCTCATTCTTTGGAATATTTTCTCGGCCGATAATTGTGCGTCTTACACCGCAGATAAATAATAGGATATAGAAGGCTCCAACCACAATAGTCTGGGAACTTGCCACCATAGCCCGGTGGTTAAAACGACCGATGATATATTCGATAAGATACAAAGGTATACTTATAATAAAGAACAAGAGCAAGAAAATACCTGCAAGTATTAAACGTAGCATAAACTCAAATCCTCCTAATTATAATATGGAATTCGAAAGCATCTTATGTGTTGAAAATCTATGATTCATTCACAATAATCTGATCAGAGGGAGGAGCGGCTGACGCATTACTATTTGATAACCCGGCCATCGGGGTAGGAGTGGGGGTTAAAGTAGGTGTCGGTGTTGGTGTCACGCTTAGAGTCGGATTCGTGCTTGGTGTCGTAGTCACATCACCAGGCTCCTGATTGTCAGGCTCGTCTTTCTCTTCTTCTGTATCAGCATCCTCATTCGGTTCGTCCGGACCATTGGAATTACCCTCAGAGGGATTATCAGCCGGAGTGCCGGTAATATTGCCTTCCGGTAATGTCTCTTCATTTGTCTCTGTTTCATCCTCGCTTCCTTCTTCATCTGTCACGTCCGCAGGAAGGTCACTCTCAATATCTTCACCGATAACATTACCATTCTCATCAACAAGACTCCCATCTCCCTCTGCCGGGATCCCGGTTACTACCGGCGGTACGTAATTAATAATATCGGCATAAAGTGCTTCGAAATCGAAGCCAGGGCTGGGCGTATACTGGTAGTATTCCTCCAAAGTCAAATCATTCTCATGAAGATAAACAGCAAGATCTTTCCCTACGTAACGAATGTGCCAAGGCTCATAGGCATAGCCGGTAATCTTCTCGTTACCCTCAGGGTAACGGATTATGTAGCCGTAATTATGTGCATTCTCGGCTAACCAGAGGCCCTCCTTCGAGGAGGCAAAGTTAGAAGATAATTTAAAATCCAGAGACTCCGCGGAGACATCAATGGCTAGACCGGTCTGATGTTCACTGGTACCCGGAACAGCACTATATCGAAGGGTGTAATTCTTACCTTTATTAACAATGTTGTTCGTAAATATTTTTTTCTGGCGTTCATAGGAACGATAACCTGAGATGCCATATAAGATGATTCCATCGGATTTCGCCTTATCGAACAGCTTTTCTAAAGCATCGGCTGCTTCCGGGCGCATAAGAGTCCGCTCATCGTAGGTAATCAGATTGAAGATCACATCCGGCGTAACCAGCTTCGCGGGCTTGTAATTTTTGGGCAATGCATATTCTTTATTCACAAATACAGTAATACTGGTAGGATCTAAGTCCATCTCGGTTGCCGGAACAAAGGGTTCTTCTTCCGCTGAGACATATGAACTGATCTCATCCTCCTTGTCTTCCTCAATCGGGACAGGAGGAATATATGTATAGCCATTACTATCAGAAACGCCATCTTCTCCGGTAAACGGAGTTTCTTCAAAAGCCTGGATGATATCGGCACTCTTGAAGTGAATCCCGTCAGCCCGAGTTGCTTTTATAAAGACAACTCCGCTGATAATTGTAAGAGCGGCTACAGACGTAATAATAATGACCTGTTTCTTTTTATTCAAGACATTTACTCCTTTCGTAAAAGCGAGGAAGCTATCATGATGCCGATTAGCGGCATCTCGAAAACCCGGAAGAATAAGGAGTTTGCTCCAATGGGCAACCAGCAGGAATTTCCCTCGTGAAATTCCTGCACCAATTCTTCCCAAGGATTTTGTTTATAAAATCCTTTCTTCACACTAGTATACCATAACGATTTTGAAAAAACAGCATAATACATATAATTTTCGTTGTAAAATATGGAAAAAAAGTATTATTTTGTACTTTCGGTCAGGCTGTCAAGGAGTTCGGTTTTCATTCGGTATAATTTAACGGAAAGATCAACGTAAACGATATGTGGATTAATGAGACGTCTTGCCTCGTCCCACAAGGTATCCTGCTCCTTCAAGCAATAGTCACGGATATCCATAACGGAAGGTGAGGTATAAACACATTGTCCGGTTAAAAATACAGGAACCAGAAGCTCACGTAATATATAAGTATTCGGATCCAGATAGGTCTTCTTCCAGGTTGCAATCGGATCAAACAGTAAGAGCCTCTCGTTCTCGGAGAATTCTTCATCAACGAGAGCAATCAGATCGGCCTTAAGCTTACCGCTTTCCTTCTCGTAAATACGAATGATTTTTTTGTTGCCCGGATTTGTAATCTTCCACTGATTCTCAGACAGCTTTATCTTAGGTACGAATTTGCCTTCCTTCTTAATTGCGGCGAGCTTGTATACACCACCGAAGGCAGGACAATCTCTTGAGGTGATCAATTTGGTTCCGACACCCCAGGAATCGATCTTAGCGCCTTGCGTCTTCAGAGAGTCAATCAGATATTCATCTAAATCACTGGAGGCAGTGATCTTAGCATTGGTAAAACCGGCTGCATCGAGCATCTTTCTTGCTTTTTTAGAAAGGTATGCCAAGTCGCCGCTATCAAGGCGAATACCGTATTTTTCGGGCATCCTTCCTGCAGCACGAAGCTCTTCGAATACTTTGATCGCATTGGGTACGCCACTTCGAAGTGTGTCATAGGTATCAACCAAAAGCGTCGTGTTGCGTGGGTATAGCTCGGCATATTTGCGGAAAGCAGACAGCTCATCATCAAAACTCATAATCCAGCTATGAGCATGGGTCCCCAGAGCAGGAAGGTCATATAGCTTTGCCGATAACACGTTGCTGGTACCGTTACATCCACCAATTACAGCTGCTCTAGCGCCGAGGGTTCCGGCATCGGGGCCCTGTGCCCGGCGCAAACCGAATTCCATAACCGGTTGCCCTCCTGCGGCATAAACCACGCGGGAAGCCTTTGTAGCAATCAAACTTTGATGGTTTACAATATTAAGCAGCGCAGTTTCAATCAGCTGAGCCTCCATGATAGGAGCAATTACTTTAACCAGCGGTTCCATGGGAAACACCACGGTACCCTCCGGAATTGCGTAGATATCTCCGGTAAAATGAAAATCCTTTAGATAGGAAAGGAAGCCCTCACTAAAGGTATCCAAGGATCTCAGATATTCAATATCTTCTTCCGTAAAGCATAAAGCCTTAATATATTCAATCACCTGCTCTAAGCCTGCGCAGATTGCATAACCGCTTCCGCTCGGGTTCTCGCGGTAAAACACATCGAATATTACAGTTTCATTATTATTGTTTATATAATAACCCTGCATCATTGTAAGTTCATAAAAGTCCGTTAATAATGTTAAATTCTGTCTACTCATATTCCCTCCATCCCACTGCATAAAAGCAGCCAAGGTAAACCTATTTATCAAAGAAAAACATATACCAGAATCTGCAATAAGTCAAGCGTGCAATCTGATGGAATTACGTTTTTTATATATATTAGTTTGATAAAAACAGTTATTAGGCTATGGCATATTATAAGCAAGAATGCAATATGTAATTAACGAATAGAATTAACGAATACCCTGAAAACTATTGACAATCACAAAAATTTATACTATTATTAACAAAATTGATAAATACGTTGACGGAGAGAGTAAGCATATTGCAAAGGTCTCAGCGAGCCGGGGACAGTGCAAGCCCGGTATTAGTAGCATTTGACTGAAAATCACTCCCTAGTTGCAAGACCCAAAGGCGGGATATACCGGCTGAGTAGGTTACGCCGGTATCTACCGTTATATAGATAATGTATGTCCACGTTAAGCGGATTAATTTATGGAAAATCGGATTCGCTTTAACTATGTAGGAGTACGTGAAACAGGTGGTATAATGAAAGCATATAGCTCTCATCCTATTTCGGATGGGAGCTTTTTTAATTCAAAAACATTTTTTCATAGGAGGATTTAACATGTACGATAAGGTGTCTACGGATTTAAACTTTGTCGACCGCGAGAAAAAGGTATTAAAGTTTTGGCAGGATAACAATATTTTCGAAGCCAGCATCGAGGAGCGTAAGGAGGGTGAGACCTATACCTTCTACGACGGACCGCCGACAGCAAATGGAAAGCCGCACATCGGTCATGTGCTGACAAGAGTTATTAAGGATATGATACCGAGATACCGAACGATGAAGGGCTATAAGGTTCTTCGTAAGGCTGGTTGGGATACACACGGACTCCCGGTAGAGCTTGAGGTAGAGAAGAAGTTAGGTATCGACGGGAAGGAACAGATCGAGCAATATGGTCTTGAGCCGTTCTTACAGGAATGTAAGGAAAGTGTATGGAAATACAAAGGAATGTGGGAGGACTTCTCCGGAACCGTTGGTTTCTGGGCTGATATGGAGAATCCCTACGTTACCTATCATAATGACTATATTGAATCTGAGTGGTGGTCCTTAAAGCAGATCTGGGATAAGGGAATCCTCTATAAGGGCTTTAAGATTGTTCCTTACTGCCCCAGATGCGGAACACCTCTTTCCAGTCATGAGGTTGCACAGGGCTATAAGGATGTGAAGGAAAAGTCCGCGATTGCAAAGTTCCGTGTCAAGGGTACAAAGGATGAATACATCTTAGCATGGACAACAACTCCCTGGACCTTACCCTCCAACGTAGCACTTTGCGTGAATCCCGATGAAACCTATGTAAAGGTTAAGGTTAGTGTGGATGCTAAGGGCAATGTACTAAAGAAGGATGGCAGCTGTTCCTGTGGCCATAACCATGATCATGAGCATGAGGCTGCAGTAGCGGTAGGTACAGAGCATTATATTCTTGCTGAGGCACTGCTAAATATTCTGGACGGCGATTATGAGGTGGAAGAGACCTATATCGGTAAGGACCTGGAGTACAAGGAATATGAGCCTTTATTTGACTATGCTAAATTAGATAAGAAGGGATACTTCGTTACCTGTGACAATTATGTAACCTTATCCGATGGTACCGGTGTGGTTCATATTGCTCCCGCCTTCGGTGAGGATGATAACCGCGTAGGAAAGGTATATGATCTCCCCTTTGTACAATTGATTGACGGTAAGGGAGAGTTTAAACCCGAAGCGACTGATTTTGCAGGAATGTTCTGTAAGAAAGCCGACGAACCGATCTTGAAGATGCTTGCAGAGAAAGGCTTGCTTTTCAAGATTCTGAAGTTTGAACACAGCTATCCCTTCTGCTGGCGTTGTGATACACCGCTCATCTATTATGCAAGAGAATCCTGGTTCATTAAGATGACGGCAGTCAAAGATGAGTTGATTGCTAATAACAATACGATTAACTGGATGCCGGAGAGCATCGGTCAGGGCCGCTTTGGAGACTGGCTGAAGAACGTACAGGATTGGGGCCTCTCCCGTGACCGTTATTGGGGCACACCACTTCCTATCTGGGAATGTGAGGAAGGCCACCGCCACTGCATTGGCAGCATAGAGGAATTAAAGTCCATGTCCGATAACTGTCCGGATGACATTGAGCTGCACAGGCCTTATATTGATGCGGTCACGATCAAATGTCCGGAGTGTGGAAAGCAGATGGCCAGGGTTAAACCGGTAATTGACTGCTGGTATGACTCAGGATCCATGCCATTTGCACAGTGGCATTATCCATTTGAGAATAAAGAGGTATTTGATGATAACTTCCCAGCTGACTTTATCAGTGAGGCGGTGGATCAAACCAGAGGCTGGTTCTACTCCCTGCTTGCGATATCCACACTGATTTTTGGTAAAGCACCGTTCAAGAATGTTATCGTATTAGGGCATGTACAGGATGAGAACGGACAGAAAATGTCTAAGTCCAAGGGCAATGCAGTGGATCCCTTTGATGCACTGAAGCAACATGGTGCCGATGCAATCCGTTGGTATTTCTACATCAACTCCGCATTATGGCTGCCAAACCGCTTCCATCACGGCGCGGTTACCGAAGGTCAGAGAAAGTTCATGGGAACCCTGTGGAATACCTACGCATTCTTTGTGCTTTATGCGAATATCGATCGTTTTGACGCAACCAAATATAAGCTGGAATATGATAAGCTTCCTGTTATGGATAAGTGGCTTTTATCCAAATTAAATACCCTGATCAAGTCCGTAGATGAGCATTTGGATAACTACCGTATCACCGAAGGTGCAAGAATACTGGCTGATTTCATCGATGAGCTTTCCAATTGGTATGTAAGAAGAAGCAGAGAACGTTTCTGGGTGAAGGAAATGCCACAGGATAAGATTAATGCTTACATGACCTTATATACCGCTTTAGTTACCGTATCCAAGTTGGCGGCACCGTTCATTCCGTTTATGACCGAGGATATCTATCAGAATCTGGTGGTGAACATCGATAAGACCGCACCGAAGAGTATTCATTTGTGTAACTATCCTGAATATAACGAAGCCTTCATTGACACAGAGCTGGAAGCCAATATGGAAGAGGTATTAGAAATAGTAGTACTTGGTCGTGCCTGTCGTAATGCAGCAAATATCAAGAACCGTCAGCCCATTGGCAAGATGTATGTGAAGGCAAATGCAGAGCTGTCAGCTTTCTATACTGCAATCATCGCAGAAGAGCTGAACGTGAAGGAGGTTATATTCACCGATGATGTGCGCGACTTTACCTCCTATAGCTTTAAACCGCAATTAAAGACCCTGGGACCGAAATTCGGTAAACAGATCGGCGCAATTCGTACAATTCTTGCGGAACTGAATGGTAATGCAGCAATGGATGAGATCAATGCTACCGGACAGTTGAAGATTAACCTGGATGGTGTAGAGGCGGTTCTGGAAAAGGATGACTTGTTAATTGAGGCAGCTCAGACAGAAGGCTTTATCTCTGACTCCGACCATGGCATTACGGTGGTGCAGGATACTAACCTTACAGCAGAGCTGATTGAAGAGGGCTTTGTCAATGAAATCATCAGTAAGATCCAGACCATGCGTAAGGAAGCTGGCTTTGAGGTTATGGACCATATCCGTGTATCTCAGAGCGGTAACGACAGGATTAGGGAAATCATTCTGCGGAATACGGAGGAGATTAAGTCTCAGGTTCTTGCAAGTGAAATCTGCACTGATCTGGCTCAGGGCTTTACGAAGGATTGGAGCATAAACGGTGAAGAGGTAACTCTCGGTGTTGAGAAGCTGTAGATTAGTATTACTGATCCGTAATGATATAGAATAATATAAAGATGAGTCCCTGTGATTTCACATTTTGGCAAACAATGAAAGCCAAGGTGCAAGTCCGGGGACTTTCTTCACAATAAGTTCACTATTCGGTAATAGAATGAACACAATTATACCCTATAATAAGAATATAGAATTCATAAAGAAGCCACGATTGCATAAGCGGTTACTGGCTTCGACTAATAACAAGTAAAATTAATATAGATTGATTTTTCATAAGATTTCCCCTCCCCTCTTTTTTGAAGAAGCCGGCTGATAGCAGTCGGCTTTTCCTCTGCATACAATACTATAAAGTCTTTACTTTCTGTGATTCGTATACTATAATTAAGGTAGAAGCAGATCATATTTTTAGAAGACACAATTGTAATTGTTAAGCCTTATCGTATTTCGTTAGGGTGAAAATTATAATATATGAATAGAGAAAGACATACGAAGCAAATTTCTGTATTCATAACAACGGATAGTTCGCGATATGAGCTTTCTGTCGTAAGAAAGGATGGGTATTCTATGAAATTAATCTATGTAATAGTTCGTAATGTGGATAGCAGTTATGTAACGGAGGCATTGAACAAATCAGGCTTTTATGTTACAAAGCTTGCGTCTACCGGCGGCTTCTTGCGTGAAGGTAATACAACATTGATGATCGGAACCGATGAAGACAAGGTTGATCGCGTCATAGATATTGTTAAGAAGGAATGTGGACCGAGACAACAGATCATATCCAATCCGGTTGGAGCGGTAGAATATGCATCGATGAATGTGGTGGTAAATGTTGGAGGAGCGACCATATTTGTCATGGATGTTGATCGATACGAAAAGATATAGAATTAGGTATTATTCATCTAAAATATGCAATAATAAACATATGATAATATTCTAAATAGAAGTATATCACCTCCGGGATAACAAATACCCCGGAGGTCCTTTTTACTTTAAGGGAAGGTGCATCCTATGAAATAAAAGGAATCCGGGAAAAAACACCATATGTAAAGCATGAATTCTTTGTGAAATATTCTTTTCTGCTTTCTTTTTCCCCAAAAATATGATATAACGGAATGTAGTACTGTAAAATATACTTCGGAAAAGGTATTTCAGTAACCGATTTGTAAAAAGGAAAGGATTAATAGAATGAAAAAGAAATTATTATTTTTAGTTATGAGTGTTAGCATTATGGTGCTGGCATGGGGATGTGGCAAGAAGAATGTAGCTGACGAACTGGATTCAGCAGCTGAACCAACAGTGACAGAGGCTCCGGCAGATACTGAAGGTACGGATGTTACTGTAGCAGAAGCTCCTGTGAAAGAGGCTTATGAAGTAAGTGACTATATTACCTTAGGTGAATATAAAGGACTTCCTGTTACCTATACAAAATTAGAAGTAACCGATGCAGACATCGATTCGGCAATTAAGTCGGAGCTTGAAGGAAATGCAAAAGAAGAAGAAGTTACCGATAGAGCAGTTCAGACAGGTGACATCGTTAACATTGATTATGAAGGCTTAAAGGACGGCGTTGCTTTTGAAGGTGGCACAGCTCAGGGCTCTGATCTGGAGATTGGTTCTAACAGTTTTATCGAGGGCTTCGAGGAAGGACTGATTGGAGCAAAGGTTGGCGATGAATTATCACTGGATCTGACCTTCCCGGCAGATTACGGCAATGCAGAATTAGCAGGACAGGCAGTAGTATTCAAGGTAAAGGTGAACTCCATTAAGGTTTCCGTAGTTCCCGAATTAACTGAGGACTATGTAAAGAATAATACTGATTATGAGAGTATTGCAGCTTACAAGGAAGGTACCCGTACTGAGCTTGTAAAGGCGAACGAAAATACTATGAAAAATGAGAAGATCAAGAACTTAATCACAACAATCGTTAATAGTTCTACCATCTCCTCCTATCCTCAGTCTGTAGTTGATTATTATGCATATGAGATGGAAAGCTACTATCAGCAGTATGCATCGATGTTCGGCTATGAGCTGGCAGATTTCCTTGCAGCCAATGGAATGACAGAAGAAAAATATAATGAAGATAAGAAGTCCTATGCAGAAGATAGAACGGCACAGGAATTAGTGCTCAATGCAATTATAAAGGCAGAGAATATGCAGATTACCGATGAGGAATACAAAGCCGGTATAGCAACCTACGTTGAAGAATACGGTTATGAATCAGAGGAAGAGTTCCTGCAGTATGCAACCGAAGAACAGATCAAGGAGAGCTTAATCTGGGAGAAGGCTGTTAACTTCATCTTAGAGAAGTCAGTAGAAGCTTAATTTTCGATTTAGATATCGGGATTGTAACCATTTGAATATAGCATTAAATGAAAGCCTGCCTAGCAGGCTTTCATTAAGTAGAAAGTAGATTATATGATAAGAGATTTTTTACCGATCAGTGTTAATGATATGGAGCAAAGAGGATGGGACCAGTGCGATTTTGTCTATGTGACAGGAGATGCTTATGTGGACCACCCTTCCTTTGGACCGGCCATTATCAGTAGAGTGCTGGAGAGCTATGGCTATAAGGTTGGCATTATAGCTCAGCCTGACTGGAAGGATAGTGAGAGTATAGCGTTGCTGGGGCAACCAAGACTTGGCTTCCTCGTAAGCGGCGGTAATATGGATTCCATGGTCAACCACTATTCTGTTGCGAAGAAAAGAAGACAGACTGATGCCTATTCTCCCGGCGGAGAAATGGGCAAAAGACCTGATCATGCGACAATTGTGTATTGTAATTTGATTCGGAAGAAGTATAAAAATATTCCGATTATTATCGGTGGTATAGAAGCGAGTTTGAGAAGACTCGCCCATTATGATTATTGGAGCGATAAGGTGAAGCGTTCCATCTTACTGGATTCGCAGGCGGATATTCTCTCCTATGGTATGGGCGAGCATTCTATTGTCGAGATTGCCGATGCTCTAAACAGTGGCATTGAGATTAAGGATATCACATTTATTAATGGTACAGTATTTAAAGCAAAAAATTTAGAGTCAGTCTATGATGCCGTAATATTGCCAAGCTTTTCGGAGATTTTGGATAGTAAGAAGGAGTTTGCAAGAAGCTTTCAGATCCAGTATACCAATACGGACCCTTACTCGGGAAAGCGACTGGTGGAGCCATATAAAGACAATGAATATGTGGTTCAGAACCCACCGTCAAAGCCTCTGACTCAGGCTGAGATGGATCGTGTCTATTCTCTGCCCTATATGCGGGATTATCATCCCTCCTATCAGGAGGCAGGTGGAATTCCTGCAATCACTGAGGTAAAATTCAGTCTTGTCAGCAACCGCGGCTGTTTTGGCGGCTGTAATTATTGCGCATTAACCTTCCATCAGGGGCGTATTCTGCAGACAAGAAGTCATGAATCCATCCTGTCAGAGGCAGAGCAGCTGGTCTGGGATAAGGACTTTAAAGGCTATATTCATGATGTGGGTGGACCTACTGCGAACTTCAGACATGTTGCCTGCGGAAAGCAGAATACTAGGGGTGCTTGTGTGAATAAACAATGCTTATTCCCCACTCCCTGTAAAAGTCTTAAAGTAGATCATAATGATTATCTTAATTTGTTACGCAAATTACGAAGTCTGCCGAATGTAAAGAAGGTATTTATCCGCTCCGGTATTCGATTTGATTATCTGGTTGCAGATAATGACGATAAATTCTTAGAGGAGCTTTGTGAACATCATGTCAGCGGACAGCTAAAGGTGGCTCCGGAGCATATCAGCGACAGTGTATTATCCTTGATGGGTAAGCCTGAGAATGCGGTATATGAGAAGTTCCAGGAGAAATATAAGAAGATGAACCAGAAGCTAGGAAAGAACCAGTTTATCGTTCCATATCTGATTTCCTCTCATCCGGGTTCAACCCTTAAGGAAGCAGTAGAGCTGGCGGAATATCTTAGAGATCTGGGCTATATGCCGGAACAGGTGCAGGACTTCTATCCGACTCCGTCCACAATATCAACCTGTATGTATTATACCGGCTTGGATCCCAGGACCCTGCAGGAGGTCTATGTTCCAAAGTCACCTCATGAGAAGGCGATGCAGCGTGCCTTGATCCAGTATCGTAATCCAAAGAATTACGAATTGGTGGTAGAAGCACTGAAGAAGGCAGACCGTATGGACCTGATCGGCTTTGATAAGCAGTGTTTAGTACGTCCAAGACAATTCGCAAAGGAAAGAGAGTGGGTTGCCAGGGAGAAGAAGGGGCAGGGAAAAGGAAAGCCACAGAGCCCAGGTAAATCACAGGGCACAGGTAAATCACAAGGCACAGGTAAATCACAGGGCACAGGTAAAACTCATGGAGTAGTTAGATCTCAGAGCCCAGGTTACTTGAGTAAAGGAAAGAGCGTGGAGGGCTATGCAGGAAGTAAGAGCAGTAAGGCTGAAAGACCGGATAACTTCCATAAACAGAAATCATCACAGGCTTCCAATTCCAACAGCCGTAACTCGAGTAACAGTAGGCATAAACCGGCCGGTAATAAGCAAAAAAGCAGAAGCGGAAGATAGGATGAATGTGGAGGAAACCCTTGACATTAGGCTTTTACAATGATATACTACGCAAAGTATCTGTTTCATAATAAATTTTATTTTAAGATGAATCAGCTCTTGGTCCCAAGGACTAAGAGCTGTTTTTACGGGTGTTTGAAGAAATATTTTAATATATAGTGTAAAAATGATAAAAAGCATCACAATCATTTTGGAAGATGCATTGTTCACTTTATTGTTGATAATGTATAAGTTGCGACACTGGAATATAAGTGTATGAATATTTGTTTGGACAGGATCGGAGAGCGAAAGTTACATGGGCAGGACGGTCAGTGGGATATATATGAGATAAGAGATACAAAGAAAGGGAAATTGAATGGAAACAACAAAATTTGATGTATTAGATTTAAACCCCAATATTCTTCGAGCAGTAGAGGAGATGGGTTTCGAAGAAATGTCACCCATACAGGCGAAGGCAATCCCGGTTCTGTTAGAGGGTAAGGATGTAATTGGACAGGCACAAACAGGAACAGGTAAGACAGCTGCCTTCGGTATCCCCTTGTTACAGAGAATAAACCCTAAGGAACGACATCTTCAAGCCGTTGTATTGTGTCCCACCAGAGAATTGGCGATACAGGTAGCAGAGGAGATACGAAAGCTTGCAGGCTTTATGCATGGAATTTAGATTCTCCCTGTATATGGTGGACAGGAGATTGCAAAACAAATCCGTTCTCTGAAATCAGGAGTACAGATTCTCATCGGTACACCGGGTCGTGTTATGGACCATATGCGAAGAAAGACGGTAAAATTCGATACGGTTAACACAATAATCCTGGATGAAGCAGATGAGATGCTTAACATGGGCTTCCGAGAGGATATTGAGACAATTCTCAGCCAGATACCGGAGGAAAGACAGACGGTCCTTTTCTCTGCAACTATGCCGGGACCGATTTTGGAGATAGCCAGGACCTATCAGAAGAATGCGGAGACAATCCGTGTAGTGAAGAGAGAGCTGACCGTTCCTAAGATTGAACAGTATTATTATGAGGTAACCCAGAGGAATAAGGAGGATGTATTATCCAGGCTTCTTGATATGTATAACCCCAAGCTATCCCTGGTTTTCTGTAATACAAAGAAGCAGGTGGATGAGCTCACATCCGCACTTCAGGGAAGAGGTTACTTTGCGGAAGGACTTCACGGAGATTTAAAGCAACAACAGAGAGATCGCGTAATGCACAGCTTCCGTAATGGAAAGACAGAGATACTGGTTGCTACCGATGTGGCAGCCAGAGGTATTGACGTAGATGATGTGGAAGCCGTATTTAACTATGATGTTCCCCAGGATGATGAATATTATGTTCACCGTATCGGTCGTACCGGACGTGCCGGACGTGAGGGAAGAGCCTTTACCTTAGTTATAGGCAGAGAAATCTACAAGCTGAAGGATATTATGAGATACTGCAATACGAAGATCAAAGTGCAGCCCATACCGTCACTGAATGATGTAACAGCGGTGAAGGCTGATAAGATTCTGGAGAAGCTCGTAACTACTATTCAGAATGAAGATCTGACAAAATATATTGATATGATCGAGGAAAGATTAAACGAAGGAGACTTCACATCGTTAGATATAGCTGCAGCATTCCTTAAGCTCAATATGGGTGAGGACATCACCAAGGCAGAAGATGTTAGGAATGTCGAGGACTTTGGAGATACCGGAGCTGAAGTGGGAATGGTACGACTTTTTATTAATCTTGGTAAGAAGCAGAACGTTAAGCCTGGAGATATCCTCGGAGCTATTGCCGGAGAGACAGGAATGCCCGGTAAATTGATCGGTTCTATTGATATGTATGATAAATATACCTTTGTTGAGGTACCCAGAGAATATGCGTCCGATGTAATCCAGGTAATGAAATCAGCCAAAATCAAAGGAAAGAGCATAAATATCGAGCCTGCCAACCGCAAATAAATTGAATATCCTTGACGAAACTACGAGATGAGTCTATAATAATAATTACTATTATTGATAGGAGTGTATTTATTATGACAGTAAATAAGTACAGCAGACAACGGGAGGCTATCAAGGAATTCCTGGCACATACAAAAGAGCATCCAACCGCTGATACCGTCTATATGCATATTAGGGAGACACATCCTAACATCAGCTTAGGGACCGTGTATCGTAATCTGAATTTACTGGCCGAACAAGGTGAGATTATTAAGATTAATTGCCAGGATGGCAGCGACCGTTTTGATGGTAATCCGAAGCCACATTATCATTTCCTATGTAAAAGCTGTGGTAGAGTAAGCGATGTTGAGATGGAATCGATTGATCATATTATAAAGATAGCCGGTGCCGGTTTTGGCGGAAAAGTGGAAGGACATGTAACCTACTTCTATGGATTATGTCCGGAATGCAACCAATAACGGAGTACGAAAGACATCAAGTAATAAAACTAATATAATATGTAGTATGTCATGGAAGGGCTATGAACCGCTCGATTTTAATGAGCAGTTCGTAGCCTTAGGTCATGACAATTATAAATTTTTTTGTAAATCAGTATTGACAAATATCTGATCAAGTAGTAATATATAATATATCAGTAACAATTACTATTATTGTTATTTAATTACATAATTAAACACTATAATATAACAGTAAAAGGAGATATTCGTTATGAAGAAGTTTGTTTGCCAAGTATGCGGTTACGTTCACGAGGGTGATAGCGCACCGGAGGCATGCCCGATTTGTAAGGCATCTAAGGAGAAGTTTACAGAGAAATCCGCTGATATGTTTTGGGCTGATGAGCACGTTGTTGGCGTAGCTAAGGGTGTCAGCGAAGATATTTTGAAGGACCTGAGAGATAATTACATGGGAGAATGCACCGAGGTTGGTATGTATCTTGCTATGGCAAGAGTGGCACATAGAGAAGGCTATCCTGAGATCGGTATGTATTATGAAAAGGCAGCTTGGGAAGAGGCTGAGCATGCAGCAAAGTTTGCAGAGCTCCTTGGCGAGGTTGTTACTGACAGTACAAAGAAGAATCTTCAGATGAGAGTTGATGCTGAGAATGGCGCTTGTATGGGCAAGAAGGATCTTGCTGTACGTGCTAAAGTAGCTAACTTAGACGCAATCCATGACACCGTTCATGAGATGGCAAAAGACGAAGCAAGACATGGCAAAGCATTCGAAGGTTTATTGAAGAGATACTTTGCATAGATTATTTTTATAATTGTAGCCATGGCTATAGCAGTATCATCGTTTTTGATGTATTATAAGTTTGTAATTACTATTACATAGCACAAGAACGAATGATATTAAAAATGCTTACATCTACAGTATATATAAACCCCTCATTTATATATACTTCCCCTTATATATTGTTCCCAGCAAAAAAGAAACGCCCTGCTCCCACAGGGCATTTCTTTTTTTGCTATGACGGATTACTTCATGGTGACTATATGAATAGTTCGAAAATCACCCTCAGGGTTATATACAGTAATTTGTTTAAGGGATAGTATGGCATTGTAGATATCAATGAGGGAGGTTTATTGTATGAAGAGAATAGTAGCATGTATTATGGTTCTAGCAATTCTGCTGTATCTAGGTTCCCCGGTGCTTGCAGCAAAGCGAGACAAAGTTAATCCGTTTATTACTAATACAGATCCATTTGATGCGCAGCGAAATGTTTTAACTGATAATAGAATTATTCTTCAGTTTAATGAAACTGTGCTAAAAGGAAGATCAATAGCACAGATTAAGATAAAGGAGTCGGAAAGTACGATGATTGGTTATGATTATATTCTGCGGGATAATATTCTGCAGCTCTCGACAAAAACGAAGTTGAAGCCGGGAACTACTTACCATATCTTTATTCCGGCTGCGGTAGTGAAGGACACAAGCGGTAATAATATGAAGGAGGATTTTGAACTCGATTTTGTTACGGAAAGTATGGAATCCGCCAACGGCAGCGAGGCATTGTCCCAGGGGGAAAGCAAAAGTACTCATAGAATAGATATTGATGCAGTTATGGAGGGGGATTTAAGTTCTGATGAAGAAGATTATCTGATTGCAGCCTTTAAAGCAATCGGAGTGCAGATCAATCAAATCAATGTTAACAAAGCAGAGTCATCATATGTAGAAGAAAAACCGGAGGAGACAGAGGAAGTAGATGCGGAGTCAATGGAGGAAGAGGTCGAGGAAACAGAAGTCAATACAATATTCGATGTATATCTTGTAGATTGTGGAAATAATAAGGTTGAGGTGATAAGAGTAATACGATCTTTGACCGGATTAGATTTGGCAGCAGCTAAGCTGTTAGCAGATAATTCGAATATCAAACCACAGTTAATAAAGGAAGGAGTTTCTGACGCCGATGCAAGGGTAGCAGGTAAGAAGTTGGAGGAAGCAGGGGCTGTTGTAACAATTATCGACCATGAACAAAATACGGATACGGATTGATATCTATATAATCATAAGAGAATACTTCGCGTAAGCGGAGTATTTTTGTGTTTGAACAAAAAAGCCCGCCGGAAGCGGGCATTAAAACGGACAGTGATTGTTGCATCACTGAGATAGACTGTGCTTCATATGTTTATGTTACATCCACAACCCCAGAGCGGGGTTTGAAACATAATAAATATACTTACCCTCACGCTCATTCCAACCGTCTTTAAGGTCACCATATATTTTAATTGCATCGTCAATATCAGCCCAATTATATCCTACAGAATTTATCTCATCTTTATGTACTGGCTTTGTACAGTATGTAATAGAAAAATTTCCGTCTGTACTGCCTTGAACTAAATGTGCCACTACTGACATATTACTAAATAACTCATCTGTTTCGCGCAGCATTGACAGTAACTTTTGTCGGCCTTGGAAGCCATATTTACGTATTAGTCTGTCAATTTCTTCATCTTCTCCGAACCGTTCAAATCCCGGAGCTAAAATAATAAGTTCTGCATTCTTGGCAAGAGCTTTTCTGGTGCGATAAACGGCCTTATTTCCCACCCATGACGTGCGAAATTCTTCTGGATCAAGAAAAACAACACATTTTTCTATTTTAGGTTCAATCCGTGTTATATTAAGCTGCTGTGAAAGACTGACAGCCTTTTCAAAACAGTCGCGTGTATTTCCTATATATAACCCATTAATTAGTGTTTTCGCTTTACCGCTTTCTGTATCCGGATTGCATTGCGTCGTAACTGTCATAACATAGACTAGTGGAAGTGTTTTTAAAAAATTCTCTTGAACATAGTCGAACAGCTTTCGAACAGGTGAATTGTCAATTCCAAGAAGTTTTTCTGTACCATAAAATACACTCAACATATGAGATGAGTTAATCATTTTGATACCTCCACACCCCACCAGAATGTTTTTGGTATAATTAGCCATCCCAACGACCTCATGAGGAACAACCTGCCCAATAGAAATTATAATGTCATACCCCCCATTTATGATATTACGGTTTACTTCAATGGGTATACAATCGTTCATTTCATTGTCTGAAATGACTGAGACATATTCGGCAGGAACATACCCAATAGTCACAACATCTTCCCGCCAATTATGCACGAAAAATCGGTCGGCAGGGATATCTCCGCCGAAAAAATCTATTTGCTCATTGCGTGTCATTGGCATATGGGAACCAAGTGCCGGAAGTATATCACAATGGCATAAAGGTTCCAATTTGCTGAAAAACATACTTGTTATAACTCCTGCTCCGGAGTTTTTGCGTGTAATATCCGGTGGTATGAGTAATGCTTTTTTAACAGGTTTGTCAAAAGAACTTATTAAGGTATCGATAGCCGATGCGATTTCGTAATTCTTAATACCGCTTAAAACTTCTAATGAATATGACTTCAAATCAAGCCATGGCTTCATACTATAATCACCTCTACTTTATCGCTTTTGTCGAATTACGAACAATTAGCTGTGTATTAAATAATACTTCCCTACGTGATGAATTCGCTGCTCCGGATGTTATGTTTTTTAAAAGAATCTCTGCACCAGCTTCACCCATTTCATATGCCGGCTGCCGTACTGTCGTCAACGGTGGGTCCAAAAGACATGAAAGCTGAAGATCGTCATAACCGGTAACAGAAATATCATCAGGTATTTTTAAACCTCGTTCCTTAATGGCTTTATAAACTCCCAAAGCCAAGTAATCATTCAAAGCTTGTATGGCTGTCGGAGGATTAGGGAGGTCTAATAATTCTTTCGCCATGAAGTACCCCGGATTATCGTTATATATATTTTTTGTGTTTTCTTTTATATAATCATTTCCGGGAGTAATACCGTATGACTGTAAAGCGTCTAAATATGCTTGATAGCGGAATTTACAACCTCGAAGATCTATGCATATAAAGCCTATTTTACGGTGTCCGAGTTCTAAAAGATGCTCAGTGACCTGCCGCATTCCGTCATAATCGGTAGTGTTAACACAGTCAATGCCATTTATTTGAGTTTGAATTCCGACTATTCTCATTGACGTGCTGTTCAATTTGTGTATAAGAGGAACATTTTGCAGGAACGCGCTTATAATAATCGCGCCATCAGCGCATCTTTCGACCATATCCTCAAGAAATCGGCTTTCTCTATCGTGATCAAAATTTGAGTTACATAAATACATTGAATAGCCGTTTTTCGTGATATTATCCTCGACGCCATGAATAATATCAGCAAAAAAATGATTTGAAACATCAGGTATTATAAGAGCTATTGTTTTACTTGCTTGTTTTACAAGCCCCTGTGCAAGCTTATTGGGCATATAATTTGTCTTTTCCATTATCGCTTTAACATGCGCACGTGTTTTCTCATCGACTAGATCGCTGTTGTTGATTACTCGAGAAACCGTACTGATCGAGTATCCTGACATTTCTGCGATCTGAGTTATTGTAACACGGGACTGCGTTTGATCCTTGTCGGTTTTCGACATTATTCTTCACCATCCATCGTAATTATTTCCCTCATTGTATATTATAGTATATTACATCAACTAATACTTACATGTAAATATATATTTAAAAAAAACATAAATTTCGTTATTATTATGGTATCGTTTGCATCAACAAGTAGAGTATATATTTTTTGATGTTATAAGCAATCTGTATTATATTATGTGAAATAATATTCGAATTCTGATAATTATCAAATAATTTAACTGCATGCTGCATTTTAATGTTTGATATTTATATAATTGTGTTGATGATTTGAAATGTATATCCTGAGTTCTGAGTTGAAAAATTACAAATCACCCGCTAGACTTGCGAGAGACTTATTTTAATAAATGTTGTAGTGTGTTTGTCCTTATTTTTCGTACTTTAAATTCTCTTTATTTCTGTTAAGAGCATGATCTTTTTGCTTAAGTCAAAGCCAAATATGGCCTCTATTGGAACTCATGAGGGTCCCATCTGTACAATCGAATCTTTTCAACAATATGCAATATACAACGTATATTTTCAAAAAGATTGACATAAGAAACGCCCGAGTTATCAGGTGGTAGCATTTTAGTATACATTATTAATATGGTAACGATTTCATTAATAAATGGAATATATATTTGTTAATGCTATAAGCAAACAGTGCCATATTGCATAAAAATATTTAAATATACTTATAAATATTAACATTTATGACAACTTTGTTGCGTCTTTTTACTCTTTATTTATAAAATTGTGTTGACAATTATGTATACGTATATTATATTAAATTTAAGTTATGATAACGTTTGCATAACTAATTTACTATAAATATGGCGGTTTATCATATCACAATGCTAGCCAAACCGCTAAACATCGGAAGTATTTTCGCTTTTTAACTAATAAAATAGGTCGGTAGAAAGTGAAAATGTAATATAAAAGGGGGGTTAATTATGAAAGCAGTTATAGTGCCTGCTCCGGGTTCGGTTACAATTGCCAATGTCCCTGACGCGTTGCCGCCAAAACCGGGTGAGGTTATGATTAAGTTAAAAGCAATGGGTATTTGTGGTTCTGATATTCATGTTTACCACGGCCGCTCGTCATTTGCGTCTTATCCGCGCATTATAGGCCATGAACTCGCAGGTGAAGTAGTGGCGGTCGGAGATAGTAATGGTAAGGTTTTCATTGGTGACCACGTTGTTATTGATCCTGTCAATTCCTGTGGCGAGTGTTACGCTTGCTCTATAGGAAGAAGCAATGTCTGTAAAAACATCAAAGTATTAGCGGCGCATGTGGATGGCGGGTTTAGAGAATACATAACGTCTCCAATAAAAAATGTACATAAAATAGATAAAAGAGTCCCGTGGGAAATAGCAGCTACTGTTGAGCCGTATTCCATTGCCGCAGAAGCTTTGGCTCGCGGCGATATATCTCAAGACGATTCTGTGTTGATTTGCGGAGCGGGTCCGATTGGAATAACACTATTGCAAGCATCATTACGCATTACTAAAAAAATAATGATACTTGATAATGTCGGTGAAAGGATTCACAAGGCGAAATCAATGGGCAATGTAGAAACCCTTAACCCTCAAACCGAAAACGCGTCACAAAAAATAATGGACTGGACTGGCGGTGAAGGTGTTAATTTAATACTTGAAGCCACGGGAAACGTGAAAGTTATGGAAAGCTGCATATCCGAATGGGCGTCACAAGCCGGACGAGTAGTAACACTTGGATTTTCAGCGTCACCTATGTCAATAGCTCCATTAGATATAATGAAACGCGAACTTGACATAAGGGGTTCAAGGTTAAGCAGGAACAGATTCCCGGAAGTTATTTCGTGGATTGAAAACAAAGAAGTAAACCCCGAAAAGCTCATTTCGCACAAATTTAGTTTCTATGACGCGGAAAACGCAATTAAGCAGGTGGATTTGGACCCCGCAGGAACGCTTAAAGTCATCTTAAGCCTTGAAGACATGTGATACCTGATAACTTTTATTCTCATTTTTTATAACAAAGGAGGTAATTTAATTGGATCTAACAAATATCTATGTTTTGCACTCCTCACACCTTGATTTATATTGGATAGGAGCGCAAGCAGACTGTTTGACACTTGGAAGCAAAATAATTGATGATGCTCTTAGAATGGCTGAAGAAGACCCGTCTTTTCACTTTATGATTGAAACGGCGCGTTTCCTTGAATACTATGCGGCTAATTATCCTGAGCGTATGGACGCTCTAAAAGCCGCATTTACCCGCGGTCAGTTTGAAATGTCGGCGTCATATACCGATAGGCTTGAAAACCATGTAGATGGTGAGTCTCTTGTAAGAAACATTTTGTATGGCAAAAAAGTTATTAACGAGATATTAGGCATAGATTGTAAGCTCTCTTGCCATCCGGACTTGCCGGGATTTGCGGAACAAACTCCGCAAATATATAAGAAAAGCGGCATTAAATATTATGTTTCAGCGCGCGGCTTTAAATACGGAGCGCGGTTTAATTGGCAAGGTTTAGATGGTAGTTCAATTATAATGTATAATGTGCCCGGTCATTACGCATACTATGATGTTGACCAGATAATAGCGGAGTTTGGCGAAACCAAGAAGAAAATTAATTCCGATTTTATATTGCTTGGTTGTTCCGCCGGAGATATGGGGCCTGCGGGAACTTTCATGGTGAAGTCCGGTGAAAAAATGAAGCGCGTCAACCTTAAAGAATATTTGAATGAGTTAAACGAAATACATACCGATTGCCATTTTGAAACAGTAAACACTTTTGAAGTATTAGAGCGTATGCAGCCCGACAATCTTGAAACATATAAAGGCGAGTATCCATCACGCTGGGGACATCATGGTTCCGCGACGAACGTTCTTTTTTATCGGCTTGATAAAGAAGCGTCACGAAAACTTATGGACGCGGAAAAACTTTCGACAGTTTGCAAAATGCTTGGAGTAGAGCCTGATATACATTTTGTAAAGCATCCATTGAAAGATCCAAACGATAATGGCGGCGTAAGAAGATATTTTGATTTAAAAATAACACCGGAAACAATTAGCGGTTGGATTTCATACGCATGGCGATTGCATGTTACAACGCATGACCATAACTTCGGAGGCGTTGAAGGAGCTCAAACTGAATTTGACAGAATAATTTATCAGAAAGCGGCAATTAAAATTGCAGACGAGATAACTTGCAAAAGCCTTAAGGCTATTTCCGGAAAGTTAGGAATAGCAGATGGTCATTATGCAGTATGCAACACAATGAACTGGGAAAGAAATGAACTTGTATATCTGCCGAACGCTGCTTTAGAAAAGGATACCGACTATGTTGTAACAGACAGCGACGGGAATAAAAGCGGTATATTTAAGACCTCACAGGGCTGGGTATTCAATGCCGAAAACATTCCCTCATTCGGTATAAAAACGTATTCAATAGATGAAGGTAGCTGTGGCAAACAATATCGAAACGCAAAAATTTATTCTGAGAATAGTGTAATAACTGTTATCAATAATTTTTATAAAATTGAGATTTGTTGTACAACCGGCTGTATTTTAAAGATTATAGATATTGAAACAAATCATGTCTGGTGCGGTGGCGGAAATTTTCTTTCTGTAACAGCGTTTAGCGATCCATCGCTTGGCGGCAGTGAAAGGATAGTAGATAAACCTGTATTGGATAACTCCCATGTTCTAAGTGTTTGCGTAAAGGAAGTAAATCCATTATTCAGTGAAATTGAAGTAGTGACAGAGGTATTAGATGTAAAAGTATACCAAAGCATATTAATATTCAACGATAAAAAGCAAATAAATATGAAAGTACGTTTCAATTGGCCGGGCCTACCGGATATGCAGCTTAAGATGAATCTAGGCGCGCGCAGCGAACAAAGTGAAATATATTATGGTGTTCCATATGGTGTTCAGAAACATGGAGATTACCTCGAAACAGAGAGTCTTCGCTTCGGAAATGACGAAATATCGTATGAGCTTTTCAACCGCTACAGAGAAGGGCAGGGTCATTATAATATAGTCGAAGAGGACGATTACTAGACAGTCGCGTCAAACCAATCGGCGTATGATTTCATAGACGGCGGTGTTTCTGTAATACTTCTGCGTGATGTGCGCAACGGCGCAGAACAGGACTACAGGTTTACAAATTATGGTGTACATGAGTATGAATTTAACATAACATCAGGAAGCGGCAATTTTTCCAAATCATCTAGGTTATCTTGGGAAAGGCAATATCCTGTATATTTGATAAAAGGAGAAAAAATGGATGGGGTAAATGTTTGCGAAACATGGCTCAATACAAATGAAACTGGAGTATTGACGGTGTTCGCGCCCTCGGTAACTGACGACTCATGCTATATCGCACGGTTATGTGGCACAGACGAAATTGAGCACTCACTTAATATAACGATGCCGCAGGCTATAGATTCTATGGAATGTGTAAACATGGATGAATCTTTAGCTAATGAAAAAATGGAGGTGTTGGGAAAATATGAAATAAAAACAATCAAAATTAAACTAAAGTAAGGGAGGAGGACAATGAAGAAAAGACGAAAAAGGAGCAGTGCTGAGAAAGAAGGAATACGGCTATTTTTAATAGCGTTGCCGTTTCTTGCTCTGGTGGTTCTGTTTGCCTATCTGCCATTATGGGGATGGCGGTATGCATTCTACGATTATCAGGCCGGATTCAAACTTAAAGATTGCGATATGGTTGGATTTAAATGGTTCAAGTACTTAATTTCAAACAAAACTCAAGTACAGGAAACATTAAGGGTACTTAGCAATACTTTTGCCATAAGCGGACTTAATATACTAACTTCATTTCTGCCGGCTATATTTGCCATATTTTTAGGAGAACTGGAGGGTAGAAGGTTTAAAAAGTTCGTCCAGGTTTCTACTACATTGCCACACTTTATAGGATGGGTTCTTGTATACTCAATGGCGTTTGCGATTTTCTCATACAACAACGGTGTTTTTAATAAAGTAATGATATCGCTTGGACTGATTACAAGACCTGTTAACTGGCTCGCTTCTGGTCATCTTATATGGCTTAAAATGTGCGTGTGGAGTATCTGGAAAAATATCGGCTGGAACTCTATTATGTACCTTGCAGCAATGGCCGGTATCGACAGCTCGCTCTATGAGGCTGCCGCGGTGGACGGAGCGGGGCGTTTCAAAAAAATATGGCACATAACAATTCCGGGACTTATGCCGACATTTTATGTATTGTTGCTTATGGCAATAGCCAACTTTCTTAACAATGGTATGGAACAGTATTTTGTGTTCCAGAATGCGCTTAACCAAAGCGGTATAGAAGTACTCGACCTCTATGTTTACAATATCGGTATAGGGAGCGGTACGATACCTCTGGCAACGGTAGTGAGTATGATGAAATCAGTAGTAAGCCTTATATTGCTGTTCTCAATCAATGGCTTGTCAAAGCTTTTTAGAGGCGAAACAATTATATAGCTCAAAAGTTGAAAGTTCTCGGGAAGAAAACTATTTTGAAAAAAGTTTTCTTGATAAAGATGCTTTATCCGAACTCTCCTTTCAATATAGCATTTTCGCTTTTCACTGATAATTTTTTCGAAAAGCGAAAATGCTTCCGATGTTTAGCGGTTTGGTTAAGCATTTCATTGGACAACGATTTGTCAAACAGCTATATAGGATAGCAGCACACAATAGGAGGTTTATATGGCTCAATTAAAAAAAATATCTGTTTTTAATGTCGTAAACTTTATAGTATTCGCACTGCTGACTTTCATTTGCTTATACCCTTTTTATTATTTAATCATCAATTCAATCAGCGCGAATAACTTGAGTGCGGCGGGGGATATAACAATTATACCAAAGCAGATACATTTTTCGAATTATAAGGAAGTACTGGCACTGCCGGGACTTTTGCAGTCGCTTTTTATTTCTGTTATGAGAACGGTTATAGGTTCGGCTTTAACGGTTTTTGCATCGGCATTTTTAGGGTATCTGTTTTCTAAAGAGAATTTTTGGAAGCGTAAGTTATGGTACCGTTTTGTAGTAGCGACAATGTATTTCAGTGCCGGGTTAATACCAACGTATATGAATATGCATCTGTTGCATCTTACAAATAATTTTTTGGTATACATACTGCCAAGCATTGTTGTTCCATTCAACATAATACTTGTTAAGACGTTCATTGAATCTACACCGATTTCTTTACAGGAGGCGGCGCAAATCGATGGCGCCGGACCTTTTATCATTTTTTTAAGGGTCATACTTCCGATAATAAAGCCGATTACGGCAACAGTACTTGTTTTTGCTTCCGTCGGCCAATGGAACGCATTTCAGGATACGCTTTTATATATGACGAAACAAAGTCTGTATACACTTCAGTACACTTTGTACCGTTATGTTAATCAAGCCACTTTTTTAGCTAACCTTATAAAACAGTCACAGGATGTGGATATGGCTGCCGACCTTATGCGTCAGCAAAGCCCTGTTTCAATACGCATGACGGTTTCGGTAATTGTCATACTTCCGATACTTTTTGTCTATCCGTTTATGCAGAAATATATCGTCAAAGGTATAATAATTGGCGCTGTAAAAGGATAAAAAAATAATATTAAAAGGAGATTAATACTATGAAAAAAAGTAAAAAAAGATTGCTTGCGTTTGCACTCGCCGTTTTAATAGCCTTTTCGCTTACAGGCTGCGGAAATTCTTCGAATACGACCACAACTGACAATACAACGAACAGCACTACGCCGTCAAGCACGGAGTCTCAGGATACCTCGTCAACCGCTTCATCAACGGATTCTGGCGATACAACACAATATACTGATCCGATTACATTGGACGTATTTAATATGAATACGGCTTTTTCTGGCGAACAAGCGGGATGGCTTGGAAAATATATAAAAGACCGTTGGAATATGACACTTAACCTTATCCCGAATGACGGGCAGGCGGATGCAAAATTCCAGGTATTGGCGGCTTCCGGTAACCTTGCTGACATCGTTATATTCCCCAACCCCGGGCAAAATTTTCAACAAGCCGTGGCAGCGGGAAGCTTGCTTTATGATATTTCAAAAGATAACGCTTTCGCAACTCATATGCCGTATTTCAACGAGCATTTCCCCGTAGCCGTAGAGCGTATGAAAACATTTTCCAGCGACGGCGGACTATACGGAATACCAACCCGTGTTTCAATGATGGAACCAACCCAATCACAAAACGCCACAGAAGTAAATTTCGGCGTAATGATAAGGTACGACTACTACTTGGGAGCCGGATCACCCGCGCTTAATACACTTGATGACCTTGTGCCATGCTTACAGAAGATTGCTGCGGCATATCCTACAAACGAAGCCGGCAATCCTACATACGCGGCTTCAATTTACAATGGCATGGACGGCAATGCGGGAATGGCTCATGCTTTGGCATTTGAAGGCCTTTACGGCTATGATGCTATTATGCCCGGAAGTGTCCTTTATGTAGACAGTATGGCTGAAAACAGTCAAGATGTTCTTATGTCGGACAGCTATTATATGAAAGGCCTTAAGTTTTTCTTTCAATTGAACCAGTTAGGTTTACTCGATCCCGACTCTCTGACTCAGACTCAAAGTGATGCAAGCGCTAAATTCTCGGAAGGGCAAATATTATATTCAAACTGGTACTGGGAGGCTAAAAACGCTTTTAACAACACCGATAATGTAGCGGCAGGTAAAGGCTATGCAATGGCTCCTTTAAAGGACCAGAAAATATCTTCACCAGGATTTTATCCGGGCGGCGACAATGGACCTGTTATCGCATTAGGCTCAAAGTGCAAAGATGTAAACCGTGCATTGGATTTTATTGACTGGATTTATACACCGGACGGAATAATGACGCTTTATAACGGCGCTGAAGGGCTTACATGGGAATATGATGCTAACAACAAACCTTATATGACAGATTTCGGCAAACAAGCCTTACCGATGAATAAAGTCGATGTTCCTGCAGAATGGGGTGGGTCAACTTTCGCGGATGGTTTCCAACAATTAAGTTTGTACCCTGTTTCCAACGCCGAAACAAACCCGATTTCAGGAGAAGCATATAAATACGCAAACTGGAGCAATACTCTTGCAAGCGCGATGTCAAACCTCGACAAGCTATGGTCGGAGAATATGGGCGGCGCACGATATACAAAGGAATACCTTGTCCAGAACAATATGCTTAGCGTTATTCCGGGCAACACATTCACCCTTCCGGCACTGTCGGATGATATGAAAGCAATGAGCGACCAAGTCGGAAATATTATAAAGCAATATTCATGGAAAATGGTATTGGCCGAAAACGAAAAAGAGTTTAACTCATTATGCACTGAGATGACGTCAAAAGCGAAAGACCTTGGCTATGATACGCTGCTTGCTTATTATAAAGACCTTTTACCGACAGTACATCAAGCAAGAGTGGACGCTGTTAACAGCGTAAAATAAGAATTTGGGCGATGAACGCCGTAAAATCGTTTTGAAAGCCGCCTCACATAGCGGCGGCTTTCATTTAAATATAACTGCAGGAGGTTTAATTTGTGATTTTATATGGAAAAAAAGCTGCGGTAACGGGAGGAAGTAAAGGCATAGGCGCCGCCGCCGCGGTAGCGCTGGCGAAAGAAGGAGCCGACCTGCTGTTAATAGGACGAGAAAAAGAAAACCTTCTTTCGGTACAGTCTCAAATAAAGTCGTTAGGACGTGAATGTGAGTTTATTCAAATGGATGTGGGTAACCCTGAAAACACCAAGCGTTTTGAAGAATATTTAGAATTCTTTGGCGGGCTCGATATATATGTCAACAATGCAGCGTTCACAATGCGGAAATCATTTATGGAAACATCCTATGATGAAATGTTTTCTTTATTTAAAACTAATTTTTTCGGAGCGTCCCTTATGACTCAGGCAGCAGCGCGCAATATGAAAAAGAACGGACGCGGTGGAGTCATTACTATTGTAACATCTATAAACGCGGTATCTGCGTTACCAAGCCAGGCTATTTATTCGTGTACGAAAGCAGCGCTTGAGTCTATGATGAAATCGCTGGCGGCAGAGCTTGCCCCATACGGTATACGCGTTAACTCGGTCGCGCCGGGGGCTATTCTAACTGATATGAACGACAATTATACTCCCGAAAAAATAGCTGAAGTCGAAAAGAGCATTGCTCTAGGACGTGTGGGAAATGTAGACGAAATAGCAGATGTTATTTTGTTTTTATGCTCGAGCGCTGCGAGATACTTAACAGGATCAACAATTATAGCCGATGGCGGCAGTTTATTAAGAAGCATCGGAAAACCCACTGAAAAGAGGTAAAATAATGAACATCGCAATGGCATTCTTTTTTGATGACTACATAAAAAAAATAGCCGTAGCCAAACAGCTTGGGGTTACACATGCGGTTGTTAATGTAAATCCGCAAATGAGGACTTTAAATAATGACTATAATTTCGAGCCTTTTTTAAAAAGGCTTAATGACTTTAATGAAGCCGGAATAAAGGTTGACGTTATAGAAGGACCTACGCCGCTTGAAAAAACAAAACTCGGTCGCCACGGCAGAGATGAGGAAATCGAAGTATTTTTTAAACTGCTGCATATAATGGCAAAAAATAATATTAAAACAGTTTGCTATAACTGGATGCCTGTAGTCGGATGGTTTCGTAATTTATACGATATACCGTCGCGCGGTGGAGCACTGGTTACGGGTTATAACCACAAGCTTTCGAAAGAACTTGATAATACCGAATACGGCGTTGTTACGGCAGATGAAATGTGGAAAAACTTAGAGTATTTTTTAAAAGCGGTTATTCCTGTCGCAGAAAAATTAGGAATAAAGCTTGCCATACACCCAGACGATCCTCCGGTAGAAAGTCTGCGTGGTATATCAAGAATTTTGATAAGCTTTAACGATTTAAAGAAAGCTACTGAACTAATTCCAAGCGAATGTAACGGCATTACATTATGTCAAGGTTCGCTTGTCGCAATGGGAGAAGACCCGCTAGAGGCGATAGACTATTTTGGCAAACATAAGAAATTATTTTTTGCACACTTTAGAGATATTCGTGGCGACAGGTATGATTTTAAGGAAACATTTCATGATGATGGACCAACGGATATGTACAAGTGCATAAGAAAATATTATGATGTAAACTTTAATGGATGCATACGCCCTGATCATGTACCAACGATGCCAGGGGAGGATAATACTCATCCGGGGTACTCACTGCTGGGGAATTATTATGCCGTAGGATATATGAAAGGATTAATAGAAGCGGCAAAGAAGGAGGTTCATAATGGATGAGACTAAAATTATAGAAACCCGCCGTAAGCTAATGCACGCTCATACGGCTGATATGTTCGATGTTCTTGACTCAATGGGGTATCCGATCCAATGCATTGACATAAATATTACGCCTTTAAGGGATGACATGAAAGTAGCGGGACCGGCATTTACTATCTGGGGAATGCGCGAACCTAGGTATGATGCTGCCCTTCCCCGTCCTGACTTTGACAATCAGGCTTTGTTTACCAAGATTGTTCCTCATAGTGTCGTTGTTTTGAACGCCGAGAAAGATGATGTTGTAGGGCACTGGGGCGAAATGATGAGCTACGGAGCAAAGGCGTGCGGAGCGGTCGGCGCTGTCATTGACGGAGGTACTCGTGATAAACACGGTATTATGCAGATAAAAGATTGGGCGTGTTTTGCGCGCTATACAACGCCGATAGAATCTAAAAAACGTTGGCGTCCGCGTGAATGTCAAATACCTATATATGTGACCGGAACATTATCTAAGGAAGTATTGGTTCGCCCCGGTGACTGGATTTTCGGAGACTCGGACGGTGTTATGGTCATACCTGTTGAAATATTGGACGAAGCTGTCAAAAAAGTAATGGATATATGCGAAAGGGAAGAATTTTCGCGTATTGATTTTAATAATGGAGCAACATTTAAAGAAGTATTTTTAAAATACAACAGAGCATAGGAGTGTTGTGTAAATGCAAAATGCTAAGGAATTTTTTTATGTAGGCGGATATTCAAACAATATTCGTTTATGTGAATATGATGGATCAAGCATAATGGTTTTAGAGGAATTTGAAGCGGAAAACGCATCGTATTTATGCCTTGCCCGTGGTGGTAAAAACCTTTATGCGGTGAGGGAAAAGCCAGATGGCGGCGTTGCGGCATTTTCCGTTGATAACAAGCGTCTGACATACATAAACAACGCAGCGACGAATGGAAGAGCGCCGTGTTATATAGCGGTCGGCAATGGCGGAAAAACGCTTTATGTGGCTAACTACGGAACGGGGTCGATTGCCGTATATCCGTTGAACGATGATGGAAGCATAGGAAATGACCGTATAATGATTGAGAATAGTTCCTTTGGAGAAGCAAGCCATGTAAATCCCGAACGGCAGAACGGGCCCCATGCTCACTATGCACAGCCAATAGAAGTAGACGGGAAAAATACGTTATGGATATGTGATCTCGGAATGGATATGTCTATCATAACCGACGAAAACGGAAAAGAAATAAACCGGCTTATATCGCGTCCGGGTTCAGGTCCAAGGCATATGGTTTTTGATATGCCCTACATATATATGTCATGCGAATTGAGTGGTTCAGTTTATGCATACAAATATAATTCTATTAATGACATAATTCAAATATCTGAAGTGAGTATTGTTGAGCCTAAATTGAGTGCTGGCTCAGCAATACGTGTAACCCCGGATGGCGGATATGTGATTGTTTCAAACCGGAATGCGGGTTCGAACGAGTTCGAAGGAACCAATAGTCTGATTGTTCTCAAAATTGACAAACAAGATGGAACATTAAAGCATGTACAAACCGTTAAATCCGGCGGAATTTGTCCCCGAGACTTTGTTTTTAACCCTAAAGGAGACAAAATATTTTGTGCAAATCAGGAATCTGATTTAGTTACAGTTTTAAATTGGGATAAGGAAAAGGGCAGGATAAATGATGAAGTTACCGCAACTTTACGAGTGGAACGGCCATCATGCATAGTGTTTATACAGCAATAATGAGCAACTAACACTTGAATAAATTAATTTCAGCAAGCTCAACACCAAACTCTCTCCGCTTTTATTTTTTGCCGTCAGAAGTTTTATATACCTTGAATTTCCGTTAGGGACCAACTCTATGTTACTCTTTTATAATCATGAATATGATTGCTGGTTGTACTTTCTACTTGTTTTGTTGACTGATACCCACATTAGTACTATGATGTGAACATAAACAAATATTGATTAAATTATGATTGGCAATGAATGGAGATGATTATATAGAACCATTAATCGCAATACCCATGGGTGATCCGGCTGGAATTGGACCGGAGATTGTAGTAAAAGCTTTGGTGAATAAAGAGGTTCAGCAGGCTGCCCGATGTGTTGTAATCGGTGACCGGAAGGTGCTGGAGGATGTAATCCGATTCACAGATATAAACTTGAAAATTAAGGTGATAAAGAAGGCAGAAGAGGGTGAATATTCTCAAGGGGTGCTTAATCTTATTGATCTGGATAATGTTGATATGAAGGAATTTAAGCTTGGCCAAGTGAGCGGAATGTGCGGGAAAGCAGCATACGAATATATTGCCAAAAGCATTGAGATGGCTAATAACAAAGAGGTAGCAGCAGTTTCTACCACGCCGATCAACAAGGAATCCCTAAAAGCAGGTAATGTAGACTTTATCGGACATACAGAAATCTTCGGGGCTTTGACGGGGACAAAAGATCCGTTAACTATGTTTGAGGTGCATGGAATGAGGGTTTTCTTTCTCACCAGGCATGTTTCCCTGCGAAAAGCTTGTGAGCTGGTTACAAAGGATAGAATAAAGGACTATGTAAAACGATGCAAGGAAGTACTGGCAAAGCTTGGGGTAACTGAGGGTACCATGGCGATTGCCGGGCTCAATCCCCACAGTGGAGAACATGGCTTATTCGGAGACGAGGAAGTAAATCATGTAACACCTGCAGTGGAGGAGCTAAGAGCAGAAGGCTATGATGTGGTCGGACCGATTGGGGCAGACTCCGTATTTCACCTGGCGCTGAAGGGGCGGTATAACAGTGTATTATCCTTATATCACGACCAGGGACATATCGCGACCAAGACGCTGGATTTTGAGAGAACGATAGCAATTACAGGCGGTATGCCAATACTTCGAACCTCTGTGGATCACGGAACTGCTATGGATATCGCCGGTAAGGGTATCGCAAGCGAAGTAAGTTTGGTAGAAGCAATTCTTCTCGGAGTAAAATATTCGGTAAATTTTATTAAGTAAGAAACGAAACAATAATAAATAGTGTATTTAGTAAGCAGAAACGCCCTGGAAGCAGGGCGTTTCTTTCCCGTGAATTATGCTTTTCAATATTCACACTTATACCTGGAAGAATTGAACTTGTTCGTTCAGATTCTCTGCAATCTTCTTATTCGAGTTCGCCTGTTCCAGTACCTCGTTGGTTTTGTGGAAGATAGACGTTGACTTCTCTGCAATGTCGGCAGCTCCTCTGGAGCCTTCATCCGTAGCAAGGGTTACCTCTTCAACAGCCTTACGGATATAGGTGATGGATTCACTTAGTTGGTTCGCTGAGGTTTTAATCTCGGTAACCATTTGCTCGATCGTATCCGCATCTGCATCATATTGTTCACTGGTCTTAACCAGCATCTCATAATCATTAATTACCTTTGAGTCGACAAATTCCAAAAGCAGTCGGGCATCCTTTACGATATCTTCTACTGCTCTCTCGATATCGCCGGATATGGTATCAATCTGGGATACTGCCTTTTTGGAGTTATGAGCTAATGTACTAATCTCACTTGCAACAACAGCAAAGCCTTTACCGGCTTCCCCCGCCCGCGCTGATTCGATAGAAGCATTCAGAGCCAGAAGATTAGTCTGAGCGGTGATATCGAGGATCGTCTTGGATAAAGTCCGAATTTCGTTGATGGCTGAGGCTTCTTCAATTGAACTTCGAAGCTGTCGGTTTGCATTTTCATAGATCTCAATGGCAGTTTTTTGTGAGTTTGTAGCAGTGTGCTTTAATGCTTCCGCTCTTCCTTTAATTTCAGAAGCAATCGTTTGACCATTTGTAGCTTTATCATTTACACGAAGGATCTCTTCTTCAATATTTACGGAGGTAGCATTCATCTCTTGGGTGGAAGCAGCTGTTTCCTCCATTCCTGCAGAGAGCTGTTCGGTTGTAGCTGAGATATCCTCAACATCCCGGTATACCATATTGGCTCCTTCGGCAAGTATATTCGAGGAGATACCGATTTGATTCGTTTCATTCTTGATCGTGGTGATAATGGATCGTACATTATCCTGCATATGTTCAAAGGAGCGGAAGATGTCGCCAATCTCATCCTTTTGGGCAAGACTGTTCTGGGATAACTGAATATGGAAGTCACCGTTTTCCAACCGCTCAAAATACTTTTTCAGAGTGATGTAGGCTTTCGATATGTAAGCTCCAAGGAAATAGGAGACTACGGATCCGAGGAAGGCAAAAACGCCCAGAATAGCGGCTATAGATAACATAACATCAGTGATTTCCTGTTTGATAACATCACTGTAGACACCCACAAACCACATACCTACAATAGCTCCACTTTGATCCCTGAGGGGAGTATAATAGGTATCTGCACTTTTACCGGCCACGGTCGCGGTACCGTGATAATTTTCCCCTTTTTTAAGAACGACCTCGATTACGGCTTCCGATGCCTGTGTATTAATTTGTCTCTCGTTTTTATCATTCCTCACGGTAGTGGATATTCTGGTATCCATTGCAAAAATAGTTGCGAGTATACCGGTTTGTTGTGAGATATCATCTACAATATCATAATTTTCATTGATCAAAGTATCACCCTTATACAGCTGATTACCCTCCAATCTCCAGTTGCCGGGGTATTGGGTATCCAGAAGTGAGAGTCCCAGTGAAGCATAATTTGTCAACTCAGCAGAGGTTTTATCTGTTACTAAATTAGTAACTTGACTTTTTGTTGCGTAGGCTGATAAACCGATAATAATTACTAATAAGATGTCTAGAGCTAATACAATTTTCCATTTGATTTTCATTTGATGCCAATCCTCTCAAGTTAATATAATGCTTTCCGTGAAATCAGAATAATATAACTATAAATATATATTGGATAAAACAGGAAAGATTATCATATTTAATGATAATATATTTTTAGAAGAATATCAATAATTTTGGGATAGATGATAAAAATAATCATGAAAAGAGGAATATAGAGGAATTTCGAGGGGAAATAAAAAGCACCTAACAAGGTAAGTGATAGGTGCCGGATTATTGCTATTTAATTCTTGTTACATGTACACAATATACATAGACATTCTGGATTTTCTTGGCCTCTACACCATCAACATGAATGACATTCTGAGTCTCGGAAGGAGTCACATATAGTTTAAAGATGATGCCATCTTGATTAACACGCATGTTCCGTAGGGTCTTATATTCGTAATCCCGTTTCGGAATACCAATGTAGTTAAAAATGATATCATAGGTATCCGGGTGTGAGAAGCAGAGCAGAATTTCATCTTTTGCATACATTCCGATAATCTCACGGGCTTCTTCGAAGGTCATGTTGGTGCATTTGAATTCCCCTTCGTTAAATAAGGTATTCATATTACTATTATCAAGTAGCAGTAATGGGTTTTCAAGCTTCTTTGTTGCCATAAACATCGCTCCTTCCTGATGGTACCAGCTAATCATAGCCGGATTTCTTAAGATAATAAAAGCATATTAACTACAACCTTCTGCCTTCCGGTTCCATAATTTTCTTCTAACTTAAGTATAAGATTGTAGTATGCCTTTGTCAATAAGCCGACTTGAAATAGCTCACTTTCTCTCCATATGAATATATGATTAAAGAAAGCCTGCAAAGCAGGCTTTCTTTCTTTAATATAACTTAATGACATACTTAGAACTGATTTACACTTCTCTTAACATAGGTCGTATGAAGGAGGTGGTGAGCCTTGTGGCTGCCTGGCTTATCAAGATAATCTTCATAGAGCTTCTTAATTGCTTCGTTCTCATGAGATTTTCTTACTGCCATTGTTGCATCCTGATCATAAAGAGCCTTCGCACGGAGTGCTCTGAGATCGGTAAAGTTTCTAACTGTTCCGGGCTGCTGAGGCTGTCCGCCACCGTTTACACAGCCGCCGGGGCATGCCATGATCTCGATGAATTGATAGTTTGCCTTACCTGATTTTACATCATCCAGAAGCTTTCTTGCATTGGCAAGTCCGG
>JAEZKL010000187.1 GCA_023415475.1 Bacillota bacterium
ATGTCAGTAGAGCTATTATGAACATGCCGAATTGAATAATATCTTTAAAATCGAACTTATTGTTCATAAGCATCACCTCCATTCTATGTAGAATGAAGGTCAACCATCCTGTACACGATTGCCGGCAATTATGAAACTGCCTATACAAATTATACCATATAACAATATAGAACACAAGTTCGGAAAGAATGGTTTTTATTAATTGACCTAATGTTTTGCTTGAAATAGCAAGGTATATTGAATGTTTCTGATATAAGTCTTAGTGGTACTTTTATTGTGGTCTGCACAGGCAGTTTTAAATAATAAGTAACATGGATTTTCTCTGAGAGAAGAACCTAGTTTTACTTGAGAATAAGCTAGAGACCCTTATATTGACTGAAAAGTTAATATAAGGGTCTCTTTTTGGTGGCTCCTTGTCAAGCGTTGAGGTAAAGTGATTTTTGTAACCGGAGGGTTTTCCCATCGTTATAAATCAATATTGAATTATGCAGTGTTATATGAGCTATACTTACGACTTTTCCTGGTAAAAGACATAACCTAGAGACTAAGCTTTTTCATCATTCGTTGGACTTTCTTCTTGTTTACTGTATATCCCTGATTCCTGAGTTCTCCATATATTAATTGGCGGTTCTTTTATACTTCTAAAATATTATTATTGTGATACTACATTGGTGTTATTATTACCAGTTCACGCTGCAATTTCAATTCAGTGTGCAACTCTATTTCATTTTTATATAAAGGAAGTGCTTTTGGTAAATTTATATGACCTTTAGTGTAGAGATTATTAACAAGAAATTGGGATATCTGAAAATCCAAAATCATTTGATCCATTTTATAGTTCATTGAAGGATATTACCCGTAATCGTAAGATATTTCTATTCGCTAATTTTAATGGCTTGATATAATTATCTCATAATAAATAACAAAGGTGATGAAAAGATGAAAAGCACTTTTTTAAAGAAATTGTACAAGAACAAAACACTGCTGCTGATGATACTTCCGGCAGTCATATTCTTTTTGATATTTTGTTATGTGCCGATGATAGGTGTAATAATAGCATTTAAGAACTTTGACTATAGTGCAGGAGTATTAGGCAGTCCATGGGTGGGACTGGATAATTTCAAATTCTTGTTTTTTACAGGCAAGATATTTGAGGTTACAAGAAATACAGTATTATACAACCTAGCCTTTATAATTATCAATAATATTTTAGAAATTTGTTTGGCAATTATGCTGGCTGAGCTGACTGGAAAACGGTTTAAAAAAATTACTCAGTCACTGACTTTTCTTCCATACTTTTTATCTTGGGTCGTAGTGGGAGCGATCGTTTATAATATGTTTAACTATGAGTCAGGGTTAATGAACGGAATTTTGAAGTCTTTACACATGAATCCAATAAACTTAAACAACTATCCGATTGCGTGGATTTTTATCATTATCTTCTTCAGCCTCTGGAAAAACATAGGATACGGTTCAGTTGTTTACTTAGCAGCAGTTACGGGTATAGACACTCAAATGTACGAAGCTGCGGAAATGGATGGGGCTAACATATTTAACAGAATCAGACATATTACAATTCCTTCATTAACGCCAACAATTATTATCCTTGTTCTTTTATCAATTGGACAGATTTTCAGAGGAGACTTCAGCATGTTTTATCAGATTGTGGGAGGAAATTCGCTGATTTACAATACAACCGACGTTATTGACACATTTGTTACAAGATCGCTTCTAGAAACGAGGGAGTTTGGAATGTCTGCAGCGGCAGGCCTTTATCAGTCGATATTATGCTTTACAATTATCACTATTGTAAACCATGTAGTAAGAAAGATTGACAAGGATTATGCGTTGTTTTAGGCAGAAATATTTATTCGACATAAAGGAGTTGAGAAGCATGAAAAATAGATTAAATGATAAGAAGATATTTTCAGTTATTTCCGTAGTATTTATTCTGATTATTACTATAATTTGCATTCTACCATTTATTTTGGTGGTATCAGGTTCCTTATCAAGTCAGAATTCTATAATTAATTACGGCTTCAGTTTTTGGCCGAGGGAATTTTCCCTTGCTGCATACCAGGTAGCTTTTAATCAGCCGGGAGCTATTTTAAGAGCCTATGGAGTTACAATATTAGTGACTACTATGGGTTCAGGAGTCGGTTTATTTATTACTGCAATGACCGGTTATGTTCTTACACGAAAAGATTTTGAATGGAGAAACAGATTTTCGTTTTTTTTCTACTTCACCACTCTCTTTAGCGGTGGGATTGTTCCATGGTATATTTTGTGTGTTAAGTACCTTAAGTTCAGTGATAATTATCTTGGCCTTATAGTGCCGTTTATGTTGAATGTTTTCAATATTTTAGTTATGAAGAGCTTCATGGCAAGTATTCCTGAAGCAATCACCGAATCTGCTAAAATTGATGGTGCGGGAGATTTTCTCATCTTTAGAAAATTGATTATGCCGCTGGCAAAGCCGGCGTTAGCCACAATAGGCTTGTTCATCATTCTTAGTTACTGGAATGACTGGTTCCTGGCTTTTATGTTCATACAAGATCCTCAGAAGTATACACTGCAATATTACCTTTATAAAATTGTTTCAGGAGCTCAGGCGTTATCCAATTTGAGTAATTCGGTAGCAAGCGATAAAGTGGGAACACCGACTGAATCACTCAAGCTTGCCATGACGGTTATAGCAACAGGCCCTATAATTTTTGTATACCCTATCGTACAAAAGTATTTCGTTAAGGGCTTGACGATAGGTAGTGTAAAAGGATAATACCGTACAAAGGTTTATCAATAAATCAATAAATACAAGGAGGATATTTTATGAAAAAAGTTTTTAAGAAAAGCTGTCTGCTTCTATCTTTACTTTTTGCATTAACGACTGTTTTGTCTGCCTGCAGCAAGAATTCAGACACAAACACTTCATCGGAGCCGACAACAACAGCAACATCAGCAACAACAGCACCAGCTGCAGCCGCAGATCCCAATGCGATTGATACTTCGAAAGAAGTCAAGCTTACGATGTATCTTGTAGGCGATCCATATCCCGATGCGCCTGCAGTATACGACGAAATTAACAATATGCTTAAGAGGGATATAAATGCTACAGTTGATGTAAAATTCACCTCGTGGGAAACGGATAAAAAAATCCCGTTGTTATTAGCATCCGGAGAGAATTTTGACTGTATCTATACCGCATCCTGGGCGCAGTATGTACCATCTGCAACAAAGAACGGTTTTTTGGAAATCACAGAGGATATGCTTAAAAAATATATGCCTGATTACTACAAGGATATACCCCAGGGTTTCATAGACAACACCAAGATAAACGGTAAATCATACATGATACCTTATGCAATGGCACAGGTATATAACTATTCCACTGCAATAATTAGAAGTGATTTGAGGGAGAAATACAATATCCCTGAATTGAAGACGCTTGACGATTTAGACAATTACATGTTAACAGTAGCAGCTAAAGAGAAGGGTATTATACCATATGACGGAAACATGTCTGCTTTTTATTGGGATTTCCCTTCCCTCTATTATGCTCAACCACAGAACATGTATCTGGGTCTAGAAAGGTCATTGGAACTCTTTTCGGTGAATTTGGCCGATACTAGCGGAAAAGTAAACTATATACTTGACGATCCCAAGTATCTGGATTTCCTTAACAGGATGAAAAAGCTGTCCGATGGTGGTGCATGGTCAAAAAATATAATGTCTTCTCAAAATACAAATGAAAAATCCATCAAAGCAGGAAAGTCGGTTGTAGACATCCATCATCTTGGAAGTATGCAGAGCCGTACGCTGGATATACAAGGTATCGATGGCGCTAAGAGTGAAGTATATGACTTTTCTCCGGACTCACTAAAAGCAGCAACACCAGGAACACAGTCTGGAATGGCAATTCACGCCACATCAAAGAATGTGGAAAGAACAATGATGATGTTAAATCTTTTTGCCACTAAAAAAGAATATTATGATTTGCTTGAAGGCGGAATAGAAGGCAAGCATTATGAACTGGTAGGAGACAAGGTGAAGGAGCTGCCGGGAGCAGACAAGGCATATCCATTTGATTCTGTTTGTCCTTGGGGTTGGCAGAATGCGAAGCTACAGAGGACAGTCGATGGTGTTCCTACTATTGACAAGGATTGGACTGAAAAGTGGAAATCCGAGGAGAAAGTATATACAGGACCGTATATTGCGTTCAACTTTGATGACTCAAATGTTAAAAATGAAATGGCAGTATGTATGAATATTGTACAAACCAGAGGGTATGCGTTAACTACAGGAATGTTAGCCGATCCGAAAGCTGAACTCGAAAAATATAAAGCCGAGCTTAAGAAAGCAGGAATAGAGAAAATTCAGGCAGAACTCCAGCAGCAGCTTACTGATTATATCAACTCAAGCAAATAGGAAATTGAAAGCTCATAGATAATTTGGAAACAACCTTAATGAGGAATGATACCTATAGAATATGTATCGTTCCTCATTAAAGAATTATTAATTAAAATACTATGATGAAAGGTAATAAATATGGCTACATTACATGAATTGAAGAAAAACTATATTCCTGTAAAGGTTCCCAAACTAAATAATGAGGATATGAATTGGTTCCGTGATGCCAAGTTTGGCATGTTTATTCATTGGGGACTTTATTCTCTTTTAGGAAGAGGGGAATGGGTTATGTTCAACGAACGCATGAATGTCGATGAATACAGTAAGCTCACGGAGAGCTTTAATGCTTCATGTTGTGATCCTAAGGAATGGGCTAGAACCGCCAAACAAGCCGGAATGAAATATATGGTACTTACAACAAAGCACCATGACGGCTTCAGTCTGGCTGATAGTGAGGCGAATCCCTTTAATAGTGTTAATTCGGCAGCAAGGCGTGATATTGTTGCTGAGTATGTCGATGCATGCCGAAGCGAGGGCTTAAAGGTTGGCTTTTATTATTCTCCCATGGATTGGCGTTTTCCTGGATACTTTTTTCCTGAGATGTATTTAAAAAGTGCGCTTGACATGAAGGAGCAGTGTTGGGCACAGCTCCGGGAATTAATGACGAATTACGGGAAAATAGATATGCTGTGGTATGACGGAGAATGGCTCGCACATGGCGGAATCAAATGGGAAAATGATGCAAATGGTAAATTCGGCTGGTATACCGACCCTGACTTGGCGAAGGATGAGATTTACTTCAAAGTTAATTACTTTTGGGAATCAGAAAGGCTTAATGCCATGGTTCGTGAGCTCCAGCCCGGAATTATGATCAATAACCGTTCGGGATGGGAAGGAGACTTCCATGTACGCGAGAGGAGAATAGGAGATATCAGAACGGATAAGCCGTGGGATTCGAATGACTGTCTTACTAAATCATGGGGATATGTTCCGGATATGCCCATGTTGTCCTTAAGGGATTGTATTAAAAACCTTGTGTCAATAATTACGAGGGACGGGAATTATTTGCTTAATATTGGCCCAACGGGTTCAGGCATGATGGAGCCCAGACAGGTAAAAAGGCTTGCCCAGATAGGTGAATGGCTCAATGAATTTGGTGAATCAATTTACGGTACCAGAGGAGGACCATTTTATCCAGGAGAATGGGGAGGAAGCACTTATAAAGAAAATAAGACTTACGTGCATATTACCGATTGGGCAGAGGACACCATTGCATTGCCGTTAATAAATAATGAAATATTATCCTGCAGTAGTCTTACATCAACTAATTATGAAATCAGTAAGACAGATACTTCACTTGAGATATTTGTTCCGATAGATTCGAGACATCCTCTGGATACCATTATAGTAATTGAGTATAAAGAATCCATAATATTTGATTGCAAGGAAAGTGTGGAAGATGATCTCTATGGTCTGGCAGATGGTCTATAGGCTTAGTATGGTTTTATCGTGAAATGCGCTCAATTTGAATAATTAATTTAGGAAAGGAAAAGAGAACTAGATGATTAGCAATAAAATAACTCAATATAATCCGGGAAAAATATGGATTGATTCAGACGGAATTCCGATACAAGCACATGGGGGGTGTGTCCTATTAGATAAAGGTACTTATTATTGGTTTGGTGAAAATAAAGATGGCGAAACCTATAAAGCTTTTTTGGAGAGGGTAGATGTTATTGGGATTTCTTGTTATTCATCAAAGGATCTCTTAAATTGGAAAAACGAAGGCATTGTTTTAGCACCGGTAAAAGATGATCCCTTGCATGACTTACATACCAGTAAGGTGGTCGAAAGACCAAAGCTTATCTACAATGAAAGAACAAAAAAATATGTTATGTGGGTACATATAGATACCCCTGATTATGTGTATGCTAGAGTAGGTGTTGCGGTCAGCGATTCACCAAAAGGACCATATTCATATCTTGGAAGTATACGTCCGAATGGGGCTGAAAGCAGGGATATGACGATCTTTAAGGATGATGATGGGAATGCATATTTGATTCATTCATCTGAAGGGAATAAAACTCTGTACATTGCCCGATTGAATGATGAATATACAAATACTACAGGGGAATATACAAGGAATTTTGAAGGCGAAAGTCGTGAAGCGCCTGTAGTATTCAAACACAAGGACAGATATTACATGATAACTTCCTATTGTACAGGGTGGGAACCTAATGAGGCTCTATATTCAGTAGCGGACTCAATTATGGGACCCTGGAAAATGATCGGAAATCCATGTGTAGGTCCAAATTATGAAATGACCTTTTTTGCGCAGGGTACCTATGTTATACCTGTAAATAGTAAGGAAAACAGCTACATTTTTATGTCTGATCAATGGAATCCTAAGAATTTGCGCGAATCAAAGTACATATGGCTACCACTATATGTTACTAATGAAGGAGTAACGATAAAATGGGCAGACTCGTGGGAAATAGATGATCTTTAGCAATATTAATCTCATTTGTATATCATTGAAATGGTAGGAAGCATGAACTATAGAAAATATATTCAATTTTTGAGGCGGGGATAATAAATATGAGAAGAACTAACACCATAAAAAAAGGAAAAATAATCATATTAAAACTAGATACTCCGTAAAATACTAATTATGTTGGGTAAAATACCATTTAATATTCGAAATACAAAGATACAAGTGAGATTGTTGATTTCATTTTTGTTGGTATCGTTACTTCCTTTGGGGATAATAGACTTTATGGTATACCATAGGTCAAGCACGGATATGACAGGTAAGGTGAGCAGCTATTCTACTCAGATCGTAAAGCAGGTAAGTAATAATATCAATACTAATATGGTCAAACTCCAGCAGCTAGCCTCCGAGATATGTCTGACCAAGGGGGTCGTGGATGGAATGGAAGGTCTTCAGGATGCGGATGAATTGACCAAACTGGAATTCTCCAGAAGCCTGAGTGATTTAACTGCATCTAAGCTTCAATTAATTACTGAGATTACGAATTTGGAGATTTTCTATAAGACAGATTTGTTTTTTGGCTCGACAGGTAAGCAAAAATACCTAAACGACGATGATTATAATAAGGCATTTACCGATACCGACAATAGTAAGGGACAGTCCGTCTGGTCATTTACAAAGGGTACTAACGGAGAGCAGGTTCTAGTTTTGTCGAAGGCTATCGTATCTATTAACACCGGAGAAAAGCTAGGCTATGTTTTCTTATACATAAACCCTAAGAATATCTCTGATTCCCTGCAGGACATAGAAATCGGAGACAGTGCAGATATCCTGGTATTTGATGATTCTTGGTGAAATACATAAGAAGACTGAGAATACAGTAAAGGAAGCTAATAACGCCAGTACAATAATCAAAAATCAAAGGAAGCAGTTGCAGATACCGATAAGTCCTTTAAAACAATATATAATTCCATGGAGGATATTTCAAAACATATAAACGAAGCAGAAAACCTGTTGCAAGATGTCCTTAATTCGAAGGAAAATGCTATGAATACAATAAGTAGTATTTCTGCAGTTACGGAAGAATTTGCGGCAACAGCAGAGGAGGTATCCGCAAGCACCCAGGAGCAGATAGCAGATACAGAGATCTTGTCACAACTGGCAGATAGCCTTAAAGATATGGCTAAAGGACTGCATGAAGCCATTTCTATATTTAAAGTGAATTAGAAGATAATTGATATAGCTAATAATTGTTATTTTTGGGGGAGGAGGCAGGAAGGAAAGCTGATTTATCCTTTCCGTTCGCCCCACATTGATTAGAAGACTACAATATGTTAAACTTATAATAATTAGTATGGGGAGGGCGTTTTATTGTTGAAAATTCTTATTGTTGATGATGAAGAAATGACTAGAAATGGAATAATCAAAAGGATCCCCTGGGACAGAATTGGTATTAGCGCCATTGAAAAGGCTGACGATGGTGTTAATGCCCTTAAGGTAGTATCTGATTTTCAGCCGGATATCGTCTTAACCGATGTACGAATGCCTCGAATGGATGGGGTGGTATTATCACATCAAATACGAAAGCTTCTCCCGGATTGTAAAATAATTTTTATGAGCGGTTACTCCGATAAGGAATATTTAATGTCGGCTATCAAGCTAAAAGCGATTGATTATGTTGAAAAACCGATTAATATAAATGAATTAAAAAGTGTAATAGAAAAGGCAGTGGAATTGTGCTATAAGGAACAAAAAAAAAAGCAGCAGGAGCATATGATTAATTCTACGATTCAGGCCACCGTACCAATTATTAAAAATGAAATAGCTTTGCAGCTAACTTACCGACATTGTGATATTGCCTTTATTTTAAAGAATATTTGTGCTGTCGGACTCGATATTCAAAATAATGATTGCTTTCAAACAATTCTGGTCAAAATTCCAGCTATTGATGAAATCGAGAGCACACACCTAACATTTCTGAAGTCTGTAGTTACCGATGCTTTGGAACACACATCCTCTTGTTCCGGAATTCATGGTTTCATGGGTTACAAGGAGGGCGGCTATTTCATAATACATTTATATAGCCGTGCATTCGAGAATTATATGCTTACAGAGGAGAAGTTAATAAACTTTTGTACTATTTTGCTGGATTACATTAAAGAATACAATAGGTTATTTATATCAATCGGAGCTAGAGCGAATGGGCTTGAGAATATTTTTCAATCTTATGAAACGGCTGTAATAGCAATGCAAAGGAGTTTTCTTAAAGAGTATAACTCCGTACTACCCTTTGTGGAAAGGCATCTTCCTCCATATACCTTTGACAATAATTTGTTAGATTCTTTCGAGAATATACTACTTAATGGCAGCAAAGAAAAGGCGATTTTTTTAGTTTTAAGTCTATCATCTGAATTGAGACAGTATGATAATACACTAGTTGTAACTATTAAGGATTTCTTTTTCAAGCTTTCACAAGTATTATTAAAAGTCTCTGCGTTAAATCAGGTAGATCCCTTTATTGGGGTTATTAGCGAAAATTTGATATGGGAAGTAATTCTAAGAACAAATACATTAAATGAGCTGGAAAAGTATCTAACCGGAAAAATTGAAATTTACTATACCCTTATCAAGGAGGAAACAGAAAATAGGGGTGTTGTTAAGGAAATCATCAAATATATTCAAAAGAATTACAGGGACGAAGCCCTTGCTGTTAACAGCATAAGTGAGTTTATAAACCTTTCTCAGTCTTATGTATGTTCGCTTTTCAAGGAAGAAACAGGAAAGACGATAAATCAGTATATCACTGAGTATAGAATTGAAAAATCAAAGCAATTACTTAAGGATATCCGATTAAGGGTATCAGATGTTTCATCGGCAGTCGGGTATGCCGATGCCAATTACTTCGCTAAGCTTTTTAGGAAAATTACTGGTTATACCCCATCGGAGTATAGGGAGAAGGATGTGCTATGAAATCTGCTTTTTTAAGAAGAATAGCTGAAAAATTTCATTTTAGGACGATTAGGCATAAATTGCTGCTTTCATATTTTATTTTGATTATTATTCCTTTGGCATTTGTCTCGGCTTTTTCTTACAGCAAAGTATATAATGTTATTGAGGATAATATTACCTATTCTATACAGAAGAACTTCGAGCAATCATACAATTTTCTCTCTTACAAGCTTTATAACACCTATGGGGTTTCTAATGTCTTTGTCAGTAACAATACTATTTCTGATATTTTGCAAAAAAGTAATGTTGAGTCCTATTCGTTTCTTGAACAAGTACAGGATATGTATAGTCTCCAGCAGTTTCTCCAATCCTTGCAGGATGGATCCAATGTTGTAAAAATAAGGCTTTATTTACCGGATAAGCTTATGTACTCTCAAGAAGGAAATAATATCTTCGGAATAAAAGAGATTGAGAATACTACCTGGTACAAGTTAATTTCTAAGGACGACAGATATTTTCTTTGGGCACCTTCTTCCTACCTTGATGAGCCGAATCAGGATAATAGTGATGTACTTTCATTAATAAGGATAATCATTAATAAAAAAAATTATCTGGATAAAATTGGTTTTGTTAGATTTGATTTTTCAATATCAAATATCACTAATCTGCTAAACGATGCTACCACGGTTAAAAACTCCTGCATATATATTCAAAATTCTATCGGAAGTATAATTGCACAATCCGGACAGAGAATTAACTCAGGGAATAAGATTGACAGCAAATTAATCAAGCAACTGGCCGAGGGAACAAACAATTGGATGAAGATAAAGCAGGAAAATAAAGAACTAATGGTATCTGCAAAATTAATAGATAATACCGATTGGTACCTGGTTTCCGTTACGCATATGAACGAAATAAATAATCTAAGTGGGACAATTCGTAACGACATTATTATCATGGTTCTTGTTATTGGGACTATAGCATATTTTATAGCATATCTTTTATCAAAATCGATAACACACCGGTTATCTGTTTTAAGTAATAAAATGAAGGATATTCATAAAGGACAATTAATCACGATAGAAGCTCGGTCTGATTCTGACGAAATTGATCAATTGGTGCAGGAATACAACTTTATGACAGGAGAAATTACAAATTTAGTCAATGATAAGTTTAAAGCGGGACAGGAGATAAAAAACGTTGAATTAAAAGCTTTACAGGCGCAGATTAATCCTCATTTCTTATATAATACACTTGATATGATTAACTGGTATGCATGGGAAAATAACGGTCCGGAGATAATTACCATAGTTGATGCTCTCGCAAAGTTTTATAAACTTAGCCTTAATAAGGGAAAGGATGTTATATCAATAGGGGACGAATTAACTCATGTATCGTATTATTTCCAAATCCAAAGCATGCGGTTTAAAAATGCACTCAACCTGGATATAGATGTGGATGAAGCACTTATGCAGTACAGTATTTTAAAAATCACATTGCAGCCTATCATTGAGAATTCGATTCTACACGGTATTATGTGCAAAGAGACCAAAAGCGGAAATATTCGTATAAGAGGTACCCTTGTTAACAGTGAAATCCATTTATTTGTTGAGGATGATGGTGTAGGCATGTCCGAGGAAAAACTGAATAATATTCTTGTTCCATCTACTGAAGACTCACAAAGCGGTGGATTCGGTGTCAGGAATATAAACCAGAGAATAAAACTATATTATGGAACAGAATATGGACTGTATTATACCAGTGTAAGAAACGAAGGAACAATAGTTAGAATTACCATTCCTGCTATTATTAATTCTCAACATTATATTTCTTAAGATGTGAATAAGGATTTTTTCGGAAAAGCAAAAGCAATTACGTTAACATGGATGATTTAGAATTAGGTGAAATTATAGTTTTAGTAAACATCACAGGATTTTCTATTCTATTAATTCATTGCTCACTACTGAACCGCAGCAACACAGGCCGTTTTGAATAACTAGATTTCATTGAGATTTCAACGTTTTTCGATGGTTTAGCTTGTGTTAGACTGTATTAAATAACGAATAAGAATATAAATGGTACCCTATCATATAAAAGTGATAGGGTACTTTTTTTATGGGCTTTAGCCTGTTGAGTATGTTGGAGTTTCTCAACAGAGAAACGGAGACATGCGAAACACTAAACCACCTGCTTCGCGGGTGGATCCCAATTGCTTCTAGCAAAAAATCACCTTTCCGTTATAATAGTAGTGTTCAGGCCACTAAAATAACGAGAGGAAAGGTGATTTCTATGGATAAAAGTTTAGCACACACAAGATGGATGTGCAAGTATCACATCATTTTCACACCCAAGTTCAGAAGGAAAGCAATCTATAATCAGTATAAGGAAAGTATCAGAGATATATTGAAAGATTTGTGTAAGTATAAGGGAGTTGAAATAATCGAGGGTCACCTTATAATAGATCACATACACATGTTGGTATCCATACCACCGAAATACAGCGTATCAAGCTTCATGGGATATCTAAAAGGAAAAAGTGCACTGATGATATTTGAGAGACATGCAAATCTCAAATATAAATATGGGAACAGACACTTCTGGTCTGAAGGATATTATGTAAGTACCGTAGGTCTTAATGAGGCAACCATTAAAAAGTATATACAAGACCAGGAAAAAGAAGATCAAATGAAAGATAAACTCAGTGTAAAGGAATACGAAGACCCTTTTAAGGGTGGCCGGTAATACGTTCGCCCCTTGAGGGGCAGCAATAGTTACAAAGGCAAAGTGGCTTGAACAAAGTGAAAGCCAGCGTCTTTAGGCGCTGGCCAGTAACAGTGGTTTACAGCCTCAGAGCAAACCACCCGTTTTACGGGTGGTGCTGATTGGCATAGCTACGAGTAAACAACTTATAGTTGATTATTATGTAAGCGAAATAGTTGTTTGTAAAGCAAGATGATTTTTGATAGGATATTTATATAACATACGAAAGAAGGGAATCTGATTTGAGCATAGCTGTATTTCACAAACAATTATCGGAAGCAAGAAAAGAAAAAGGGATGACACAAAAATCTTTTGCATCAAAGATTGGTGTTTCTGAGCAGGCTGTTTCAAAGTGGGAGCGAGGATTAAGCTTTCCAAGTCTTGATGTATTGGAGAGTATAGTAACAGTACTAGGGTGTTCCTATAATTTTTTGTTTGATTATAAAAGTGCGGGAGCAATTGATATGGAGCAATTAAGTAGTAATAAAAGAAACGAAGTTGCAGCATGTCAAGTAAAAGACATTTTAATAATTGAATTTGGGGTAGGATTAATAGAGCTTTTCGTGAAAGAGATGAACAATGGTTTTGATGTGATTCACAAGATGAGAAAAGAACTGGCAGATGAGTGGGGAATACTCCTTCCTCTTATACGCATAAGAGATAATATAGAATGTAAGGAAAATGAATACTGCTTTAAAATACATGGGAGAACTATCGCTACAGGATGTGCTTATAATAATATGAATGTTGAGTTTGAACCGCATATACTGGAAGAAGGAGAGTATACAATTATTGACCCTGTTCTTGGAAAAAATGCTGTATGGACAAATAGACAAGGACCATCTCAAGTAGATGCAATAAACTACATCCTATTTCATTTTAAAGATGTTGTAATTAAGAACTATAATCAGATTCTAAATAAACAGTTAGTTTACGAGATGTTAAAAGCTGTTGAAAGAGAAAGTCTTATGACAGTACAAAATGTTGTACCTGAGAAAATCAGCTATAATTTTTTGAAGAGAATTTTGCTGGAACTAATAGTGATACGAGGCTAACCAGTAAATAATCTTATTATGATTATTGAGAAAATCGAAGAGGAAATTGATAGACAAGTTTTTGATACGAGGGAAATAGTGGAAGAAATAATAGTAAGTGGTATTTGATTCAATGATAGGTCAATGATAATCTCTCTGGGTTGATTTTGACCTTGCTATTCATGGATAATCTGTTATAATATAACTAGAAAAGGCAATCGCCACAGGGTGGTTGACCAGTGGATTATAGTAAAAAACCTTCCTGACTCGCCAAAGTACAGGGAAGGTTTTTTATGTTAGTGACATATTAGATAAATAAATGTCAGTAATGCAATAATGAACATACCAAATTGTATTAAGTCTTTGAAATCAAACTTAATCACTACAGGAAGGGTGCTTTTTATTTATCAAAGGCACGGCACAATTTAGATTACTGCTAATCAGATGATTCTTTATTAGTATGACATACAGCTGTCATATTCAATGCTGTATACTATAAATATTTAGGGAGGAGGGTAATATGATATGCATGGTATAAAATATACATTCGGCAAAATATATAATTTTGCAGGATCGGGTCAAGCTGGAAACGGTGGTGATGGAGGAAAAGCTGACTTAGCAAAATTAAATGGTCCAGCAGGTTTGGCAATCGACAAGGATGATAACATTTATATTGTTGAAATATATAATAATACCGTTCGAAAAGTTGATGCTATAACAAACGTTATCACAACAGTGGCAGGCTGTGGTTTACAGGGATTTGATGGAGATGGGGGGCTGGCCATTCATGCTAAGCTAAACGGACCGGAAGGTGTATTTGTTGACGAGTACAAAAATATATTTATTGCTGATACCTATAACCATCGTATAAGGAGAGTTGATGGCCAGACGGGTATAATAACAACGATTGCTGGATGTGGTAATGCTGGTTATAATGGCGATGGCATTAAGGCATGTGATGCAATGCTCAATAGCCCTGCAGGTGTAGTTGTCGATAAGATGGGTAATGTATATTTTAATGATTATAGAAACGACAGAGTAAGAAAGGTTGATTTGGAGGGGATTATTACTACTTTTGCCGGAACTGGAACGAAAGGTTATAGTGGTGATGGGGATATAGCCGACAAAGCACAAATAAATGATGTGTACGGGCTGGGTATCGATAAATATGATAATATTTATATCATGGATAGCTTGAATTTTGCTGTTAGGAAGATTGAAGCTAAAACGAAAGTAATAACAACAATCGCTGGGAAAGGAATACCCGGTCCGATTACTGAATTTGAGAATGTTTCAAATAGTTATATTGGGCGAATTACTCATGAAAAGGGAACAATAGGAATGGAGGCGCCTCATGCGGTGGAAATCTCTTCGGATGGAAACTTAATTATCGCGGATACGGGACATTATCGTATTCGATTGATAGATGTGATGCACGATACCGTATATACGATAGCAGGTAATGGAGAAAAGGGTTGCATCGGAAATAATATTAAGGCACTTAATGCGAGTTTATGTGTACATGGATTAAGGATGGATTCGGTTAATAACCTATATTTTAATGATTTCGAAAATCATGTTGTCAGGGTAGTAAGATTTTAATAAAGAAGCAGGAAGCATTAATCCATGAAAATTTAGGCTTAGTCACTATTAGAACAGAATAGCTATGTTTTCTTTGAGGGCAGCACAGGCTGTGCTTAACAATAATCTCCTCCTCATACCATAACGGTTAGGGGAGGAATTTTTTTGTGGGGGAAAAGTGGCAGAAAGGCATGCGGTGTATGGAAGGTTATATGGCACCCTATCATATTATAATGTGGTTGGGTGCTTTGTAATTCTACAAAAAAAGGGATGAAGATAATGTGTAATGGTTACGAGTATTATAACGGATTATATTGAGAATTCTCACTAGCTATGGTTGAACCTAGATGATTTGTATTGTAAAATGAAAATGTGGGTCGAAGTGATTGATAATGTCAAATTGAGATATGGAGATAATTATATATGAAGAAAAAAGTAGTTATATCGATAATTTTGTTTGCTGGGTTTATTATAATTCTTGTTTTATCAAATTTGCTAAATACTACTCAATATACTGGCTACTTACCCGTTCCAAATGTAATTAACCTCTATTACAATGGCGAGGAAAAACAAATTTCAAAGAATGGTGGTATACAAGATTGGAATGGTGAGGATTTTTTCAAAACTATCTGTAAATCAGTGATATTTAAAATGCCGGACGAAGTAAGTGCTGAGAACTCATCATTTCTATCTGAAACATCGGATGAAATAGTGGAGGCAAAAAAAGATGCGGTCGGATTTTACTATAACAAACCAAAAAAAATTAGTGCCTACAATGGAGATTTAAGACAGATACAATATACGGAGATACTTGTTGTATTAAATGGAAAATATCAAGACAATATTTATATCAAAATGAAAGATAAATTATATTTATTTATTGGAGCAAGGAATAACCTAGTTTACTTAAATAAAAACTATTTTTAAGAATTGACTGTGCATTTAGCGAATACCCCGATTGATTCGGTATCTATAACGAATTGGGTATAAAGATATGTGATAGAAATGCCATTGGTGTCAAAATACACAGGGAGGATAATTAAGATGAAAAAAGCTGCTACAAGGGCAGATGTCGCGAGAGCATCGGGTGTGTCGGTTGCTTCTGTAAGCCGTGCATTAAATAATTCGGGTTACATCAAAAAAGAGACTAAGGAGCGAGTATTGGAGGTGGCAAGAAGCTTGGGTTATAACCCTAACCCGATTGCATTGTCGTTGCAAAGCCAAAAGACAAGGCAACTCATTCTCTATCAAAACGATATAATTGCGTCGTACAACCTTCAGTTTTTCAATGGCGCAACAAGGGCTGCTTATAAAAGGGGTTATTCAATATTTCTTGACATTAATTGTGACTTCGATAAAATAAGGAGACATTTGGTTGATGGCGTTATGTTTTCTTTGGAAGCTTTAGCTGAAAATTATATCAACACAGTTGGAATTAATTATCTTTTACCAGTAGTCGTTACCTCAAATGATGCGAGCTTCTCGTTTGCTCATCCAGTTCATAAAGTCCTTATTGATAATAATAAGGTAGTCAACATGGGAATTGATTATCTTATGAAAAAAGGGCATCGAAGAATTGGTATGGTTTTACAAGATAGAGGAAAGAACAGCGAAATTCGGTATCGGATATGGAAAGCACGTATGGAACAAAATAAACGGGATTTCGGAATAAATATGAACTTAGAAGAACTTGTTGTACGAGCAGAAATTGGTGTTTCAGACAATATGCATATAGGTAATCTTGACCCGACACTCATATTACAATCTTCAGATGACAATTATGCAAGTTATTCGTCCTTCAATATCGGTAAAAGAGCCGCGGAGAAGTACTTGAAAAGTAAAAACCCAGCGACTGCGTTCTTGTGCTTTAACGATGATATAGCGTATGGTTTTATCAGAGGTGTGGAAAGGAATGGTCTGCGTGTACCCGAGGACATTTCAGTTATGGGCATAGATGGAATCTATTTACGGGAATGGCTTGAAAAAAAGGTGACAACGGTTTCAATCGATCCGGAAAATCTCGGCACTCTTACCACTGATGTTATGATAGATATTTTGGAGGACAAAAATCCAAAGTATATGAATTGGACTTCGCCAAAAATACTTGAGGGCGAAACGGTCAAAGATATTACTTTGCATTGAGAGGAAAGAATGAGTGTAATAAACTGGTAATATAAGATGAAAAGGAATAGCTAATTCCATGACGAATGGTACATGATCCAAAACAATATTCAGAAACTTTAAAATGTGTACATGTGTACATGTTTTGTTTGACAATATTGCATAGAAAAGAAAATATAATTGTGTATAATCCCATATTTGACAGTTTAAATGCGGAGAAGCCTTATAATAAGGGCAATCTCCGCATTTTTTATGATGATAAAATGTAGGCGTGTCATAATTATATCTCTTAAGGTACTAATTATTGAGATAATCAAATGTTGTTCCAAAGGATTATATAGTCTGTTGTTATGTCTAATTCTTAATGTTATAGGTTTTGTTATCACTTATAAGTGCCATCCGCTAGAATCTATGGCGAGGTTACTGATCCATTTCTGTTTGCGTATGGTTTTCTGCACATAGAAAGATACGGAATTTATGGATTTAATTACCATGTATTTCGTACATCACCTCAATATTCTCACTACATAGCTACTATAATCTAAATAAAAAAATAAGCATATATCAAGGCTTACAACGATTTTTCTCTATTTATCTATCATACTTCCGGGATCCAAGACAATATTCACAATCATTAAATGTGTACATGTGTACATGTTTCTGATGTTTGACAATATTGCATAAAAAAGATAATATGATTATATAATCTATGTACAAAGATTATAAATACTTCAAGGTAAAGTAATTAATTATTTGAGGAGGGAAATTTATGAAGATCAAGAGAATTTTTGCAATCCTCATGGTTCTTGTAGTAGCGCTTACAATGGTAGCATGTAAGAAAGATACTAGTACCATGACTGAGGAGCCGACCAAGGCTCCGAGTTCCGAAGCAACTGATACACCTGCAACAACAGATCCAGTTGCCGATGCAACTGCCGATCCGCTTGCTGATCCGGCTGGTATGCTTACACCTGATAAGGACACAACACTTACTGTGTGGTTGATGACAGCAGAACAGGCACCTGCACCCGACAACAAGCTTACTAAGTTGCTCAAAGACAAATTGGGTGTAACTCTAGAATATGAAATAGTTACTCCGGACAATGCTGACCAGAAAATTGGTGTTATGTTGGCAGGTGGAGAATATCCTGACCTGGTTGGTACAACAGACTTAAAGATGCGTCTTCTCGAAGGCGGCGCGTTGATTAAATTGGACGACCTACTTGCAACAGGTAATTATCCAAATCTTAAAACACATGTGGATCCATTTATTAAAAAAATGAGCTATGGCGGTACAGAGGTGGATCCTGGACTATACATAATCCCGAACTATAATCGTTTTTATGGTAATATCACTGGTGGTACACACTGGGGTACAGCATTCTGGATTCAGAAGGCTGTTCTTGCAGATGCTGGTTACCCGGATCTTACCAACATTACACTGGAAGGAT
>JAEZKL010000070.1 GCA_023415475.1 Bacillota bacterium
GATAGCCGCAAGTACAATCGCATCGAGAAGCGCTGAACCGGTATTAAATACCATAGTCTCAACTCCTTTCTGAGTTTTCCAAAGAATATAATATTGTATATTCGATAATACTATACAGCATATAATATTATATGTCAATATTTATTTTTGGAAAATATAGAGACTGCTTATATAAAATACCTATCCACCGGCTCCGGCTCCTATTACGCTACCTTCACCCAATATAACGCTTCTCACCATAAGATCCCTTCAACATTTAATAAAAATGTATATTAATTTCATATCAATTATCCCAATTATACTCCTACGTAAAGCCATTTTCATTAAAGCTAGATTAAACAACATGAAATGGTAAACCAATTCACCGTCATAAACGATAGAATGCACGCCTTTCGAGCTTCTCCGATTCACGTGCGCGTTCGCATATGTGCAAGTAAGCAAATAAAAAAGACTCACAGAGAGCTAGCCTTTATCACTATCTCTTTATGAGTCTCTTACCATTAATAATTTTTGATCGTGATTCTAGCTTTTAACTCCAGAATCCTTTTTTCTATTATACAAATTATTTTCTTAAATTCCTCATCACTCCTACCGGAAGGATCCTCCAGACCCCAGTCCTCGCGATGCTTGCAGGGTATTACGGGACAGTTTACATTACAGCCCATTGTGATCACAATATCCGGACTTGGGATTTCTCCAATCAGCTTATTACGCTGCGTCAACTCCATATCAATTCCGTATATCTCCTTCATCAATCTTACCGCATCCGGATTAATATGGTCCTTCAGCTCGGTACCGGCCGAATAGCTTTCGAAGCTATCACCTGCCAAGGCTTTACCCAAGGCCTCTGCCATCTGGCTTCTACAGGAATTGTGAACACAAATGAAGGCTACCTTCGGTTTATGATCCATGATGATCCTATCATTTTCTTCCATAACAGCATCTCCTTTCAACAACGTTATCGGGAATAGTTCGGCGGTCACAGATTATTCCGGAAACCAGCTTGTCGTTTTATTCGCTATTTTAACCAACATCAGCATAATTGGTACTTCCGTTAATACTCCAACGGTTGTTGCAAGTGCTGCCGGTGATTCCATCCCAAATAATGCAATGGCTACTGCCACTGCCAGCTCAAAGAAATTCGATGCACCTATCATACCGGCAGGAGCTGCGATATCATGGGGTAGAACCAGCAGCTTAGACGGGAGGTATGCCACAAAGAAGATCAAGAAGGTCTGGATTGTTAGCGGTACCGCAATCAGCAGAATATGCAAGGGGTTACCTAGAATCACCTCTCCCTGGAAGGAGAACAAAAGCACTAGCATTAACAACAAGCCAACCGTTGTCACATTATCAAACTTCGGTAGAAAACGTTGTTCAAAGTATTCCAGACCCTTCTTATTAACCATAAGAATTCTGGTAATTGCTCCACCGGCCAACGGAATTACTACAAATAAAACTACTGATAGCACCAGAGTATCCCAAGGAACGGATACATCACTGACACCCAAGAGGAATTTTACGATAGGAATAAAAGCGATCAGGATAATCAGATCATTGGTTGCAACCTGTACAACAGTGTAAGCCGGATTCCCCTTCGTCAGCTGACTCCATACAAATACCATAGCGGTACAGGGTGCTGCTCCTAAAAGTACCGCACCTGCAAGATATTGCTTTGCAAGGTCCGCCGGTATTAAGCCTTTAAATATAACGTAAAAGAATAGAACCGCTAAACCATACATAGTAAAAGGCTTAATCAGCCAGTTTGTAATCCAGGTTACATAAAGTCCCATCGGATTCTTACGCACATTTTTTACACTCTGGAAATCCACCTTCATCATCATGGGATAAATCATGACCCAGATTAACACTGCGGTCGGTATCGATACATTCGCATACTCAAACTGATCAAAAAAACTCGGAACTGAAGGTATAAATCGTCCTATTAAAACACCGATTATCATACATAATGCTACCCAAATCGTTAAGTACTTAGAAAAAAATCCTATGCCTGTTGCCTGCTTTGCTTCGCTCATAATACCCACTCCTCAATATTAATATCGTTGGAAATGAATGTTCATTCCATCGATAACTGTCTATGTGAATATTATAACTTACATATCGATAAAGGTCAATATATGAGTCGGCTAAATTGGTGTAAACCAAAGAAAGAATGCATCACGTATTAACTATGGTCATAAACGATGGAAAAACATTGCACACTTTCTATTGTCATGGACAAAATGAATTGATAAACTATTCACTTGTCATGAAGATAGCCCGAAATCAATATAGATCTCGGGCTATCAGCTATAGTATTATGAAGCTTCCTGTTACTTTATCTGTTCATCGAGTTAGGTAATAACACAGTAAACGTACTTCCCTTTCCTAATTCACTCTCCACAGATACACTGCCTCCATGTGCCTGAATGATTGACTTCACGATTGTCAGACCAATCCCAGTGCCTCCGGTTGTCCGATTACGTGATTTGTCTGCCCGGTAAAAGCGTTCAAAGATAAAAGGAATCTCCTCCTTCGGGATACCGATCCCGTTATCATGTACAGAAAAGCCGGAGGTCTCATTATGTTCAAACATTTCTATGATAATATTGCAGCTTTCCTTTGAATACTTTATTGCATTGCTGAGCAAATTTACAATTACCTGCTTCATTCTGTTATGATCCGCAAGAAGCTCAATCTGGGGTCCTTGTATTACGATACTAAGCTTTTTATTCATACTTTCTGTTTCAAAGGTGCTGGCCACCTGCTCTATTACTGCCCGCAGATCCATCGGCTGCTTATCCAGCCGTAGATTATCCTTCTCAAGCTTTGCCAGGTTTTCCAAGTCTCCGACAAGCGTACCAATGCGTACTACCTCATCGTAGCAGCTTTGCAGTCTCTCCTGCGAAGCATCCCAGATACCTTCTGTCATTGCTTCCAGATAGGATTGCAGTATGGTAATCGGTGTCCGTAGCTCATGAGCCACATCCTCTGTCAGCTGTTTACGAAGCTTCTCCAAGGTCTCGAGGGATTCTGCCAGATGATTGATTGAGTTTATCAATAACTGGAGCTCTATGGTATCACTCTGCTCCTCCAGACGTACCTCATATTTCCCATCGGAAATTTCTTTCGTGATCTCTACGGTATTAAGGATTGGTTGGCTGATGCGCTTTGCCAACAGACGTCCTACCAACAGGGATACCACAAGGGATATGACACCAACGCTTATCAGAATAATATTCAAAGAATGTAAAAATTGAAATTCATTTTCATTCAAAAAGAATGGACCAAAATAACTGATGCTGACACTTCCGATCCCCGTTCCGGCCTGCTCCAGCTTGTGGGAAACAGAAGTAAAATCCCCATCGATCTGAGGATACTCTATTCTCATTCGATTTGATATATCATCCATAATCTGATTGCAGAGATTCATATCATGTGACTGGGCATCCCAAAGTATCTCTCCCTGCGCATCATAAACCTTAATAATGTAACCCTCATATAGTGAAAACATTCCGATGGCATGGACATAATCCATATTCCATTGATCTGTAAACGCCGAATACTGCTGGCTGATGCTGGAGGTTATAATCTGTGTCTTTAGCTCCTGCTGCTTACTGATGTAATTCGTAAATTGTCGATTGATTAAAAGATTCGACATAAAACTGATGATGGCGATAGTGATTAAGACAATGATCAATATTGTCAAGGATAGTCTTGATTTTAAGCTATGTCTCAATTACTCACCTCCAAATTTGTAACCCACTCCATGAATCGTTTTGACATAGCATGGATTCTTCGGGTCATCCTCAACTTTTTGTCTTAGGTTCTTAATATGGCTATCGATCGTTCTGTCATAGCCCTCGAACTCGTCACCAAAAGCAGAGGCAATCAGTTCTTCTCTTGTAAAAACCTTATTCGGATATCTGGTTAATGCCGCTAACAGCTTATATTCATTCGGAGTAAGCTTTATCTCCTCACCGGCTTTGGCCACATAATAGCTATCATAATCAATGATTAAGTCCCCGTTGTTATAGGTCTTTTTGGAGAGCAATCCCGAGAGATCATCCGCAGATCTTCGAAGAACTGCCTCCATTCTGGCAAACAGTGCCTTTAAGCTAAAGGGCTTCGTAATATAATCATCTGCTCCGATTCCCAATCCCTGAAGCATATCTGCTTCATCTGATTTTGCCGTAAGCATGATAATCGGTACCTTTGACTTTTTCCGTAAGGTTTTACAAACCTCTTCCCCTGAGAGCTCGGGCAACATCAAATCAAGCAAAACCAGACCGACACTTTCCTTATCAAAGATCTCCAAAGCTCTTTTTCCGTTTTCCGCAACAAGCACAATAAAGCCCTTACTTTCCAGAAAGGACTTTACTACTGCTACTATTTTTTCTTCATCTTCCACTACTAAAATCTTCTTGACAAAGCTATTCATCGAATATTAACTCTCCAAATCAAAGGGTTTTAAGAATTTATCAACTTCTAATTTATTTCCTTTCTCATCCATGGTTTCAACCTTAGCAAATACCCAGGACTCCAGTTTCGACGGGTCAACTCCGGCGTTAAGGAAAGGCTGAGGGTTTAGTACGAAAACGATGTCCTTATCATTGGTCTTCATATCCTTTGCCCATTCAAACATATTACCGTTACCGAGAGCAACTCCAAAATGATCCAATGCAGTGTGATAGGTAATACTGTCACGGTAATTCTTCACCAGCTTCTTATAAGAATCCAAGGGAGATGCCTCACCTACATATGTGACATTCTCATTACCTAAATCAGTACTGATAATAATCTTATCTCCGGACACCATTTCCTGAGGCAGCTTACTAATATCCAGTCCGGCCTCGATAAAGGGCTGTGCCTCTATCTCAAGCATCGCATCTATCGTAGTCTCGCTAAAATCCTTTGTCCAGACAAAGCGCGCTTCCTCATCAGGAGCCTTTAAGGACCAACTGCCAAGGCTGTCGTCGGACGATACCTTTTCCCGCATTGCATTCAAAATTTCCTCAAAGGACTTTTCCGACTGATCTCCTATTACATCAAGCTTACCACATGCGGCTAATCCAAACAATACACTACATATCATTATACTTAAAATCATTCTCTTCTTCATATTCTATCTCCTCTAGTTATATGATCAAAATGTCAAAAGCCTAGATATAATTATTTATAGGCTTTAAAACCTTTTAATCTGAGTGCATTTGACACTACGGAAACGGAACTAAAGGCCATTGCCGCTGCCGCAAAAATCGGATTAAGTAAGGGGCCGCCAAACAGATGCAGTATCCCGGCCGCAATCGGGATACCCGCCACATTATAACCAAAGGCCCAGAACAGGTTCTGCTTGATATTCCTTATTGTACTCTTACTCAGATGGATCGCGGTAGGTACATCCATCAGATCACTTTTCATTAATACGATATCTGCTGATTCCATCGCAACATCTGTTCCTGATCCGATCGCGATACCGATATCCGCCTGAACTAATGCCGGAGCGTCATTAATACCGTCACCAACCATACATACCTTCTTGCCTTCTGCCTGCAGCTTCTTAACCTCATTAGATTTATCCTGAGGCAGAACCTCTGCAAGAACTCTGTCAATTCCTACCTGCTTTGCAATCGCTTCCGCTGTCTTACGGTTATCACCGGTGATCATCGCAACTTCGATTCCCATGCTCTGTAACTTCTTGATTGCTTTGGCACTGCTTTCCTTCACGACATCGGCAACTGCGATAATGCCTGCCAAACTACCGTTCATTGCAACATACATCGGAGTCTTCCCTTCCTTCGCAAGCAGGTCTGACTTATCTGTCAGCTCATTTAGGGAGATACTTCGCTCATCCATCAGCTTCTTATTACCGATCAATACCTTTGTATGATCAATCGTAACCTCAATACCGTGTCCGGGGATTGCTTCAAAGGCTTCCACGGTCAGAAATTCCAGATTATCCCTCTGTGCTCCTCTCACAATTGACTCACCCAGGGGGTGCTCGGAACCCTTCTCACCGGAGGCTGCGATTTGGAGTAATCTCTCCCGCTCTATTCCTCCAACCGTTATGATATCTGTAACCTCGGGCTTACCTTCCGTGATGGTACCTGTTTTATCAAAAACGATGGTAGTAATCTTATGAGCCGTTTCCAAGGCTTCTCCACCTTTGATCAGAATACCGTTTTCGGCACCCTTACCGGTACCTACCATAATAGCGGTCGGTGTAGCAAGACCAAGTGCACAGGGACATGCAATTACCAGTACGGATATAAATATGGTCAAGGAGAATGCCAGGGACTGACCGGTTAAGAACCATGCAAGGAATGCAACGAGTGCAATCGCACAAACCACGGGAACAAAGTAACCGGATACGATATCTGCCATCTGTGCAATCGGAGCCTTTGAACCTTGTGCATCTTCAACCAGCTTGATAATCTGAGCTAAGGCTGTATCTGAACCTACCTTGGTAGCTTGGAATTTTATCATTCCGTTCTTATTGATGCTGGCTGCAAATACCTTGTCTCCAACCTTCTTATCCACCGGCATACTCTCGCCGGTCAGCATAGCTTCATCGATACTTGTATTACCTTCTAATACGACACCATCAACGGGAATTTTCTCGCCCGGTCTTACCAGAAGGATATCATCGATTTCAACATCCTCGATCGGAAGCTCAATTTCCTTTCCGTTTGATATTACTGTGGCCGTCTTAGGTGCTAATCCCATCAGCTTCTTAATTGCTTCTGAGGTCTTTCCTTTGGATACTGCTTCTAAGGATTTACCGAGAAGGATCAGTGCAATAATAACACCGGCTGTCTCATAATACAGACCTTCCACTGCTCCAAAGTTACCCTGCATAATCTGATAAGTATTGTACAAACTGAACAGGATTGCTGCCGAGGTACCGATAGCAACTAAGGAGTCCATATTCGGACTTCTTTGAATAAGAGCTTTAAAACCAACCGTATAAAAACGATAACCGGCTACTATAATCGGTGTTACCAAGCTAATCTGCAACAGTGCGAAACGCAGAGGATAAAGCATAGGATTCAAGGCTCTGGGAATAGGGAAGGGCCACCAGGATAACATCGGAACCATTGCAAAATACAATAGCGGGATACCGAAGGCAGTTGCGATAACGAATTTCGTCCACAGGGTTTTAATTTCCTTTTGCTTACGAACTCTATCCTCATCCACTGAATTCTTATCCGATGTCAAAACCTGATAACCTGTATTAACTATACAATCCTTTATTGCTGATAGGCGGATTACCTGGGGATCATATTCGAGGGTAGCTTTCTCTGTGGCAAGATTTACAGAGACCTTACTGATACCCTCCAATTTAGCGATTGCTTTCTCAACTCTCTGAGAGCAGGCGGCACAAGTCATGCCTCCAACCTTAATTGTTTCCTTGTTCATATATATTCTCAACCTTTCCTCGTGTTTATCCGATTAAAATTACATCTTGCAGAAATCCATAATGGATATCTTATTATGGGAAGATGTCATTCCTTCCGATAGTTTGATGCTATTACTTCCCATTATTCCAATTTTCGAAAATAACGGTTGCCTCTGTCAGGAAATCCTTTGATATGGTTATTGTCTCTGCATCAACTTTTTTATATTCGTTTGTGATAGGAACCGGATTACAGCCACCCTTGGTAACTTCAACATCACCCATCCCAAAACGATTTCCGCAATTTTGACATACTAATTTATCGCCTTCCTGCTCATAATAGCCTTTACCGGAGCCATAGCAAACCTGACAGGTATTAAAAGCGGTTCGGATTGTTCCATCAGGAGCTTTTACTGCAATCACCTCTAAATCTGTTCCGTTAATATTCGCGGGATAGAAGGTAGCAGTCTCTGTGATATCCTTCACCCCAATTACAATATCACTATCCTTCGCTACTGCTATTTCTGTTTTTTTGCCCTCACCGGAAGATGCCTTTTTCCCTGTGATACTATCGACACCATATACGGCTGCTACTGCTACTATTGCAACAATTGCAATAAATGCAAGTCTTTTAAAATTAAAACTACTATTCTGATTCATAATGATTTTCCTTTCGTCTTTTAAAATGTTGTTCTGTTAGTCACCAAAAATATATTTTATATACATATCGATTAATTTCACTTAATGACAAGAGGGTAACCCGCTGCCTGAATCAAATGGCTGCGCAGAGGGTTGGTACTCTGATACCTCCTGTCTAATTTCTTCCTCATCGATATTATTGATATCCTCTACCACCTTGACATAGCCATAATAGGAACCATCCTTTGTGTAGAAGTCAAAATCCTGATCAGGATAGAAGCTGATCTTATTCTCGCCCTCCTGTACCTGAAGTTCAGAATAATAATAAGGGAAGAGAATACTCTGTTCCATTTCTGTCCTCCTACTATTAATGATCCACCTTGTCTCTACGCCTTGCTGGGCTACTACAACCGCCGGGGAGAAGCCCTCCTCGGTGAGTGTTATCTCTACTGTCTGTATTCCATCCACAATACTGGCAATGGCAAGCTCATCAGTAGAAATCGTAACATCAAGTAAGTTGTTATAGTCAGGAAGCACCTCCCCATCTGTCTCATCTGTGACATCCTCTGTGGCAGTATCCGTATCGACAGCTGTATTATCTGAATTTCCACCGTCTTCTGAGAATTCGCTAATATCATCAACAACAGTAATCTTGCTGCGTATCATACCCATCCAGCAGCTATAAGGAATTACTCCGCTTTCTTCAGCGGTAAATTCAATCAAATTATCACCGGCTGCCAGATCTTTTTTTAGTCCAAGCTTCGGAACCACTATACTGTTATTACATCCATTAATGTCTCCGCCTTCTGCCTGGATGACCCATTTTACAGGAATGCCCTTCTGTATAATAATCGGTTCATAACGTCCGGAGGATAAACCGGTTGTAACAACCTGTACCCCATCTTTGATAGTAGCTATTTTACCGGATCCTGTCTGTGCCTGGCTGGAGGCCATAGGGAGAGTCGGAAAGCTGATACCGGATAAGCTGATCCCATTACCAAACATAAACATACCAAGAACTACTACTAATACAGCGCTAACCTTCAGAAGCTTTCCGGAGAATTTCTTATTCATAAAGGAGCTGAGTGCACCAAAGAGGAACATGAGCGGAAAGGTTCCTACGCTAAATAAGAACATCGCGACTGCTCCCTTAACCGGACTTCCGGTAGACAAGGCGTAAAGCTGCATCGCCTGAAGTGGTCCGCAAGGCATTAATCCGTTTAGGATGCCGATATACAAGGGGCTGCTGCCAATACGCTTTGCATAGATCTTCTTTGCGAATATCTTAGGCATTCTAGGGTTGAATTTACGAAGTCCCGGGAAGACATTCAGCATATTGAGTCCCATGATTACCATGAATACACCGGCTACTAATTGCACAAGTCCCTTCATCATTCCCGAGAAGCTTACCACGGATCCGATTGCTCCGACAATTCCACCAATGACCGTATAGGAGATTACTCTTCCCAGATTATATAAAAGACTCGGCTTAATTGTCTCAAAGCGGCTCGGTTTATAATCCTCCGGCTGATCCTTCGGTACACACTGGGAGAGGCAGATGCCGCCGCACATGGCGACGCAGTGTACTGAGGTTAACACTCCGATAATAAATAACATCCCATAGCCCATACCCTCTTTTGCTACGGGGAAGGCATTAAAGATATTCAATAATCCAAAACGGTTAGCAATCATATAGACAGCAAACATAATAATCAGAACTGCAATGATATCGGTATAATCTGTCTTTCCGGTCCTTGCTGCTGTGTTTTCTGCCTTACCCGGAGTCTGCTTTTCTTTCGCCTGCTCCATCACGGGTTTATCCTTCTTCACAAAATAATTTGATTTCTCTAATATTTTCTCGATTTCTTCCACGCTAATGATACTTTCATCAAAGGTTACCACTACGGTACCGGTTGAATAGCTGGCCTTTACCTGCTTTATCCCGGTCACCGGTGACAGCTCGCGCTCAATCATATTCTCACAATTGACACAGGTCATATTTCGTATCAGTAACGTTTTTGTTATTATATTCAAAGGCATAGTCCCCTCCTTCTATCTAAATTACATTCATATCCATTTTCTTAACCTCTGGAACGATGTTTCCTTCTTGATACTAAGGATAGCAGATAGTTGTGGAGATATTATGGAGAAAAATTTGACACCTTAAAGAATCAAAAAAGCTGTTATAAACTCTATGCTTATCCCCTAAGCATTTTGTTTATAACAGCTATTCTGTTAAGACAATCGATTCGTCTACCTATTATCCCACTCTATTTTATTCAATACTTTATTTTACCAGATACCCTGAGCCATCATAGCAGTTGCAACCTTTTCAAAGCCTGCGATGTTAGCGCCTACCACATAATTACCGGCTGCATTATACTTCTTCGCAGCAGCATCCATATTGTGGAATATGTTAACCATAATCTGCTTCAGCTTAGCGTCCACCTCTTCAAAGGTCCAGCTTAATCTCTCGCTGTTCTGAGTCATTTCTAATGCGGAGGTAGCAACACCACCTGCGTTAGCAGCCTTACCGGGTGCAAAATATACCTTATTAGCAATTAAATACTCGGTAGCTTCTAAGGTTGTAGGCATGTTTGCGCCTTCTGCTACTGCAAAGCAGCCATTTGCAACAAGTGCCTTTGCATCATCAATAAGAAGCTCGTTCTGAGTAGCACAAGGAAGCGCGATATCACACTTCACAGACCATACGCCTCTACCCTCATGATATTCAGAGTTCGGTCTGTAATTCTTATATTCGGTCAATCTAGCACGTTTAACCTCTTTAATCTCCTGAAGAACAGCAACATCAATTCCTTCCGGATCATATACCCAACCGTTAGAATCGCTGCAGGTCACACATTTCGCGCCTAACTGATGAGCCTTCTGAATTGCGTAGATAGCAACGTTACCGGAACCGGATACCGTACAAACCTTTCCCTTTATGTCCTTGCCATTGCATTTTAACATTTCCTCTACTAAATATAATAAACCATAGCCGGTAGCTTCTGTTCTTGCCAGAGAACCGCCGTAGGTTAAGCCCTTGCCGGTTAATACTCCTTCATAGGATCCTGTTATCTTCTTGAACTGGCCATACATATAGCCGATTTCTCTGCCGCCTGTACCGATGTCACCCGCAGGAACATCAACGTCAGCGCCGATGTATTTATAAAGCTCTGTGATAAAGCTGGTGCAGAATGCTAACACTTCTCTGTCTGACTTGCCCTTAGGATCAAAATCAGAACCTCCTTTACCACCACCGATGGGAAGGCCGGTTAATGAATTCTTGAATATCTGCTCAAAGCCTAAGAACTTGATAATACCAAGGTTAACAGAAGGATGTAAGCGTAAGCCGCCCTTGTAAGGTCCAATGCTGTTGTTGAACTGTACGCGATAGCCGGTGTTAACCTGGACCTTGCCACTGTCATCAACCCACGGTACTCTGAATTTAATCTGTCTGTCGGGCTCTACGAGTCTCTCAAGAAGGCCTTCTCTTCTGAATTTCTCTTCGTTAGTATCCACAACTGCTCGCAAAGATTCCAATACTTCTTTCACTGCCTGATGAAACTCAGGTTCAGCGGGGTTCTTCTTAACCACCAATTCAATTACTTCATCAACGTATCCCATTTTTTAATCTCCTTTGATTAAAATTTTAATTCATTTTGTATAATTGTTTTGCCATACAACCGGGCGATAACCTGTGTCCTTATTACGCCTTGTAAGAATGCCAAGAAAAAAGGCGCATAAAAATAAACAAATGCGCCTTTGTATTTGCTTTTTACATTATAAATACTTTTTCACTTTAATGCAATAGATGATTAAATAATTATTCTTTGTTTTCTTATAATAAATTTTTATATTATCTATATCCCACAGTTATAATACCTTCTCATCTAATATGCTTTCATATAAAATGGTATTCTATATATTATTAAAGCTAATATTGAAATGATAACATAAGAGATAATTGGTAATGAGTTTCACAGATTTCCAGAAAACTGTATTCTTTTTTGTGTCAATATGATATAATTTTTGATTATTGGAATAGCTCTCGAGACTTTATTCCTATCGTAAAGGAGTATGATTGATTATGGCATTTGATGGTATTGTTATTGCTAATATAATAGATGAACTACGTAAAAACCTATTGGGGGGCAGAATCAATAAGATAGCCCAACCGGAAAAGGATGAATTAATCCTAACAATCAAGGGTAGTGAACACGGGCAGTGCCGGCTCTTACTTTCTGCAGGTGCAGGCCTTCCCCTGGTCTACCTGACGGAGAACAACAAGCCCAGCCCTATGACTGCGCCTAATTTCTGCATGCTGCTTCGTAAGCATCTGAACGGTGCCAGAATCCTGGATATTGCACAGCCCGGTTTTGAGAGAATCGTTAATTTCAAGCTGGAGCATCTGAATGAAATGGGCGATTTGTGCATTAAATATCTGATTATCGAATTAATGGGCAAACACAGCAATATCATTTTCTGTGATGATAATATGGTAATCCTGGATAGCATTAAGCGTATCAACCAATTTGTCAGTTCAGTCCGCGAGGTCCTGCCCGGCAGAAATTATTTTATCCCTGCCACTACCGAAAAGCTGAATCCATTGACCGTTGATTACGAGAGCTTTAGCAAAACAGTCCTGGGTAAATCCATGCCGATAGCCAAGGCGCTCTATAGTAACCTTACCGGAATCAGCCCATTAATTGCTAATGAAATCTGCTGTCGTGCCTCGATTGACGCCGGAGATTTTACCGAAGCACTCAGTGAAGCGGCTGGATTGCATCTATACAAGAACTTTGAACGGTTAATAGAGGATGTGAAGAATGCTGACTTCAGACCGAATATTGTAACAAAGGATGGGATACCGGTCGAGTTCTCCAGTGTAGAGCTGACCTGCTATGCCAATCACGAGGTACAATCCTTTGGCAGTATCTCTGCTTTATTGGAAGCCTTCTATGCTACCAAGAATTCGGTTGCCCGAATCCGTCAAAAATCTGCCGATCTCCGTAAGGTCGTATCGAATGCCATCGACCGTGCCGGCAAGAAATATGACCTGCAACGCAAACAGCTTCTGGACACAGAGAAGAGAGATAAATTCAAGGTCTATGGAGAATTAATTAACACCTATGGCTATGGTCTGGAACCGGGCGCTCAGGTATTGAATACGATTAATTATTATGACAATCAGGAAATCAGTATTCCTCTGGATCCTACAATTACACCTATGGAGAATGCAAAGCAGTATTTTGAGAAGTATAACAAATTAAAACGTACTTTTGACGCGCTTACCACCCAGATAACCGACACTCAGGAGGAACTGACGCACCTGGAATCAATTAAGACAGCGCTCGATATCGCAACGGAGGAGGATGACTTAACCGCCTTAAAGCACGAGCTTACCGAGTATGGCTACATCAGACGCCGTTTCACCAGTGGCAGTAAAAAGCTGGAGAAGAAAGTGAATATGAAGAAAACCAATAGTAAGAGCAAGCCTCTGCACTATCTTTCCTCGGATGGCTATCATATCTATGTTGGAAAGAACAATTATCAGAACGACGAGTTAACCTTCCAATTTGCAGAAGGCGGTGCCTGGTGGTTCCATGCTAAGAAGCAAGCAGGCTCTCATGTTATTGTCAAAGCCGGCGGTAATGAGCTCCCGGACCGGACCTTTGAGGAGGCCGCCAGACTGGCTGCATACTATTCCGGCTCCAGAGAAGCAGATAAGGTAGAGATTGATTATACTCTGAAGAAGAATGTTAAGAAACCCAGCGGCGGAAAACCGGGCTTTGTTGTATACTATACCAATTATTCCATGGTAGCAGCTACGGATATCAGCGGAATTCAGCAGCTATAGCCAGGTCAATTCAGTAAGTTCGGCTCCGGTATTCATTCTTAAACACAACCGAAAAATATACCGAAAAATGAAACTATTGTAACAGCTTACCAATAAGGAGGTATTTCATGATTGAAGCGGATTACCATGTTCACTCCGATTTCTCCGGAGATTCACAGGCGCCTATGGAGCTGATGATCGAACGCGCGATACATTTGGGTTTAAAAAAGCTTTGTTTCACTGACCATATGGATTATGATTACCCCCATAAGAATGAGATCAGATTTGACTTCGATCCGGAGGAATATGTTAATAAATTACAGACATTAAAGGACCAATATTCGAAGCAAATTGAGATTTTGACCGGAATTGAGCTGGGGCTGCAGCCGCACGTGACCGATTATTATAAATTCCTGATGAACAAATATACCTTTGATTTTGCCATTGGCTCCACTCATGTTCTTGATTATGCTGATCCTTACTATCCCGCGTTCTGGGAACACAGAACAAAGGAGGAAGGGATAAGAGCTTACTTTCAATCCATTATAGATTACTGTAAGCTTTTCAAAGACTATTTCCATATCTATGGTCATCTGGACTATATTGTCAGATTTGTTCCAACGGCTGACGGGAAGAAGGCAGATTATTCCTATGCTGACTATGCCGACCTGCTGGATGAAGCACTTAAGACCATTATCCAATGTGGCAAGGGGATTGAGATTAATACCTCAGGATTTAAGTACGGTCTGGGTTATGCTCATCCAAAGGCAGAGGTGCTGAAGCGTTACCTGGAGCTGGGCGGTGAACTCATCACCATCGGCTCCGATGCCCATAAACCGGAGCATCTCTGCTATGATTTTGACCTGGTACCCGAGCTGCTTAAGGGCCTGGGATATACCTATTATGCTACCTTTGTACAGGGAAAGCCGATATTCGAGAAGCTATAATATTACGAAGCAAAAGTAATGCATGATAAAAACAGAGGACGGCTTGATATCTGAGATATCAAACCGTCCTTTTATACATGACTATCCTCAAAGCAATTACCAAGGCTTATCTTATGATTGTACCGCCGCCTACCACATAATCACCCTGGTAGAATACGACTGCTTGTCCGGGTGTAATTGCTCTCTGCGGTTCATCGAATAGACAGAGCACCTCATCCGGTCCGATCTTTTTAATGGTACAACGCGCTCCTTTATGACTGTATCTGATCTTCGCTTCTACTACAAGCTCACCCTCCAGATCCTCGATAGACATGAAGTTTAAGCGATTAGCAGTCAAACGGTCGGAAAACACTTCATTGGCATTCCCAAGAACCACCTCATTGGTCTCCGGTCTTAACTCCACTACAAAGACCGGCTGTCCCATGGCAATACCCAAGCCCTTTCTCTGTCCAACGGTATAATGGATTAATCCCCGATGTCTTCCGATGACCTCACCTGCGGTATTTACGTAATTACCCGGGGTCATTCCTGTGAATTCAACCTGCTGTCCATCCTTGCCTTCATTAGATGCTTTACTCTTCTTCTCCTCCAGATAATCCGCAATAAAGCCTGCATAGTCATTATCAGGGACAAAGCAGATCTCCTGACTATCCGGCTTATTGGCTACCGGAAGCTTTAAGTCCTTGGCAATCTCGCGAATCTCATCCTTGGCATAAGCTCCTACCGGCATCAGTGTATGGGATAACTGATGCTGAGTCAGATTATAAAGCGCATAGGTCTGATCCTTCGCCTGAGTTACCGACTTTTTAATGGTATATCTTCCGTTTGGCAGTTTCTCAATGCTGGCATAATGACCGGTAGCAATATAGGAGGCTCCGATATCTAAAGAGCGTTTCAACAGTGACTCCCACTTTACATAACGGTTGCAGGCAATGCAAGGGTTGGGAGTCCTGGCTTCGAGATATTCACCGACAAAGTAATCGATTACATTTTCCTTAAACTCCTGTTTAAAATTCATAACATAATAGGGGATGTCCAGAACGGAAGCAACTCGTCTTGCATCCTCAACAGCACTAAGACCGCAGCAGCCGCCATTTTCCTCCATGGAGCATACATCCTCATCCTGCCATATCTGCATCGTAACCCCGATCACATCATAACCCTGCTTCTGTAGCAGATATGCCGCAACTGAGGAATCGACGCCACCTGACATTCCTACAACCACTTTTTCCATACCATCCTCCAAATTTAGCTAAACAATATAACATAGAATATTATCTAATAACAAGTAGTCCGATGGATAAACAGACAAAATGCCCAAATAATCAGGCATCTCATCAATGTTATATCATATTAAAAACCATCAGCATCGCAGATATTTTGTTCAGTATTAAAAACCATCAGCTTCGCAAATGCTTTTTAAACAAGTATTCAATACAATAGAACGTTTGCGAGGCGTGCTTTCTATTGTATTGATTAATACTCAACTTTTTCTTCTTCCTCATGGATATCAGACTTCGGTTTCTGTAAGCCTTCAATCACGACGCCTTTCTTCTCTGCATAATCCCAGAGTGCAGCATGAATTGCTTCCTCAGCCAACAGGGAGCAATGCACCTTAACCGGCGGAAGTCCGTCAAGAGCCTCCATGACAGCTTTATTGGTAATATGCAGAGCTTCCTGCACAGTCTTACCTTTTACAAGCTCCGTTGCCATACTGCTGGTAGCAACAGCCGCACCACAACCGAAGGTCTTAAACTTTACATCCTGAATGACACCTTCTTCATCAATATCAAGATAGATACGCATGATATCACCACATTTTGCATTACCTACGGTACCGACACCGCTTGCATTCTCTATTTCACCCACATTTCTGGGATTGGTAAAATGGTCCATTACTTTCTCTGTATACATAAGCTTTCCTCCAATTTAATCGTGTGTTTTATCGATAATACGAATATTACATGCCTAATCTTTCAATAAGTTTGCGCCAAGTACGTTTTCTGCACTTTTGTTTAGCAGGAAGAATCCGGAAGAACAAGGAGCCCGTTCCAATGGACGAACTTCGTAGTTCTTATGTGTGAATTATACTTTTCAATAATTCACACTATTATCTTTTCTTCATGAAGTCTTCATACAGAGGGGACATCTTACGGAGCTTTTCAACAATCTCCTTAATCCTGTCTACGGTATAATGAATCTCTTCCTCTGTTATCTCTTCACTTACGGTTAATCGAAGTGATCCATGAGCAATCTCATGAGGAAGACCAATTGCCAGAAGCACATGAGAGGGATCTAAGGAACCTGAGGTACAAGCTGACCCGCTCGAACCGCAGATATTCTTCATATCAAGCATAATCAACAAGGATTCACCCTCAACAAATTGAAAACTGAAGTTCACATTATTCGGAAGTCTTCTGTGTTTATCACCATTGACGCGGACAAAAGGGATCTCCTCAAGAACACGTTTCATCAATAAATTGCGGAGGTTGATTTCCTTCTCTACCCGCTCCTCCATCGTTGCAACTGCAATCTCAACTGCTTTACCAAAGCCAACAATTCCGGGGACATTCTCCGTTCCTGCTCTTCTCTGTCTCTCCTGTCCACCACCATGAAGCAGAGAGCGGATCTTAACACCCTTTTTAATATAGAGAAGGCCAATTCCCTTGGGTCCGTTTAATTTATGTGCGCTTGCACTCAGCATATCAATTCCCAAATCATTTACATTGATCTCTAATTGACCAAAGGCTTGTACGGCGTCTGTATGAAATAGCACTTTATGCTTTTTAGCTATCGCACCGATTTCCTTGATTGGTTGAATGGTACCGATTTCGTTATTTGCAAACATGACTGAAATTAATATCGTAGTCGGACGGATCGCTTTCTCTAGCTGATCCAGCTTTATAATCCCGTTCTCATCCACATCGACATAGGTTACTTCTACACCATGCTTTTGAAGATACTCACAGGTATGGAGTATAGCGTGATGTTCAATCTTAGAAGTGATAATATGATTACCCTTCTCCGCATATGCGTCTACCACAGCCTTCAGCGCCCAGTTATCTGCCTCCGTACCGCTTCCTGTAAAATAAATTTCACTGATATCGGCACCCATCGCATTTGCAATGATACCTCTGGCTTCATCCACTGCTTTCTTATTCTGGGTAGCAAATTCATATACACTGGATGGGTTTCCATATAATTCAGTAAAATAGGGAAGCATCGCCTCCACAACCTCCGGTCTGGTTTTGGTGGTTGCCGCGTTATCAAGATATATCTTCTTATCCATGTTGTCATCTCCTAATATAAATATTATTTACCACATGTTTGTTTTGCTTTTGTATCGGTAGCACCTGTCCCATTCTGTACTCTCCTGCTTTCAGCAACAAGCTCCGACAGCATTATACCGTCAAC
>JAEZKL010000072.1 GCA_023415475.1 Bacillota bacterium
ATGTCAGACAGTACAGGATCTGGATAAGCGTGCTTTGTTCCAGGATGTTAGATTTAGAGAAGCTCTCTCCATCAGCGTGGACAGAAATCTTATGAATGCAACCCTGATGAACGGACAGGCAGTTCCGGCGCAGGCAGCTCCTGCAGCTGGTACGCTCGGATATGATGAAGCATGGACAAGCAAATGGACAGAATATGATGTAGAAAAAGCAAACAACATATTGGATGAAATTACAGAGCCTTGGAATAGAGCGGAAGGTACCTATCGTAAGATGAAGGGTACGAATAAAGATGTAGAGATCGTTATCTCTACCAGTGATATCTCTAAGGAAGGTGACTATATCACCTTGTTACAGACTGCTTATAAGGCCATCGGAGTTAAGATTTCCGATAAGGTAGACGCAGAGATCGCAAAATCTATTCTTGTTAATAATATTGAAGCTAAGTTTGAGGGCGTTAACATAACCTCTCCTGCAATCCGTCCTGATATCATCGTTCCGATGCGTAATTTCAGCTGCTGGTATGGTGCATACGGTAAATGGTATGAGGATGGCAAGACCACAGCGAATGGTGGTGTTGAGCCTACAGGCGCTATTCTTGAATTAATCAATGCTTATGATGCGATAAAAACAGCATCAGGGGATAACAGAGATGCAATCGTAGCAGAAAATGTTCAGAAGATTTATGATTTACACAAGGAAAATACTTGGATCATCGGCTACCTGGCTCCACTGCCTATGAATTTCTTTGTTAATAACAATGTTAAGAATTTCCCTTCCAACGTTGTATGGGCAGATGAGTACCGATTTGCAAGCATGATGCGTCCCGAGCAGTTATATTTAGCAAAATAAGATTGACGAATAGCTAGAATGTTTAAGATTAAGGGCTTTTGTAAAATGGCAGGATTTTTACACCTTTACAAAGGCCCGTATCTATATTTAAAGGCAAATGAAGTTGAGAAGGGTTCAATGGTGATAAGTTATGGATAAATGGAGATATATTGCAAAGAGGCTTTTGCTGGCCTTATTCACATTATTGATGATTACCCTTGTGGTATTTTTTGTGATTCAGCTTCCTCCCGGTGACTTTGTGGACAGCTTAGTAACAGATATGATTGCACAAGGAGAGACAGTAACTGAGGCAGATATCGCTAATCTACGCTCCATGTATAAGGTTGATCGTCCGTTCATGGTGCAGTATGTCGATTGGCTTGGCGGCATTGTGACGGGAGACTGGGGTACCTCCTTTTATTATAACCAAACGGTGTTGGTAAAGATCGGTGAGACACTTGGGGCAACATTATTAATATCTTTGATTACACTGGTTATTACTTATCTGATTGCCATTCCGATAGCAATCTATTCCGCTAAGCATCAATACTCGATCGGTGATTATTTCTTCACCTTGATCGGTTTCATCGGTATGGCTGTCCCGCACTTTTTATTGGCAATTCTATTGATGTATCTGTCCTATAAATGGACGGGTAAACCAATTATGGGACTGTTTCCGGAAGGTGGTATCACTTCCTGGGCAACGTTCTTGGATTTCCTAAAACGGTTAATTATACCTACTATTGTTATCAGTATGTCAGGTGCCTGTGGGCTGATCCGAAGCGTACGTGCTCAGATGCTGGATGAGCAGGAAAAGCCGTATGTACTCTGCACCAGAGCAAAAGGCGTCAGTGAAAAAACAATAACCTATAAATATGAAATGCGTGCGGTTATTAATCCGATCGTAAGCGGACTTGGAGGAATGATTTCAGGTATTTTCAATGGTTCAACCATCACAGCTATCGTGTTGATGCTTCCGACTCAGGGTCCTATATTGTTAAAAGCATTACAATCTCAGGATGTATATCTTTCCGGAGGTATCCTGTTGATTTCAGCTACATTGGTTGTTATCGGTACGCTGATATCTGATTTACTGCTTGCGGTTCTAGACCCAAGGATTAAATATCTAGAGGAGAGTAAATAATGAGCCAAGAGAATATAACAAACAATTCTGCTCCTGAAAGTACTAATTTAGGCGAAAAAGAAATTAGAAGGCTGGAAAAGAAGCGCGCAAAACAAGAAAAGTATTACACATCCTCGCAATGGCAGCTAATGGGAAGAAAGCTACTGAAACATAAGCTTGCACTGATCAGCTTTATCATATTAGCGCTTCTGTATACAGGTGCTATCTTTGCTAATTTTATCGCACCACAAGGCTTAGAGGATTTCTCGGCTACCTATTCCAATGCTCCGCCGAGCAAGATACATTTTGTTCACAACGGTGAGTTTATTGGCCCGTTTGTATATGACATTGAGATTTCACACGATAAATTTTTGAATAAAATATTCCTGGAGAATACAGAGAAGCCTTACAGGATCGAATTTCTTGTAAAAGGTTCTTCCTATAAATTATTTGGTTTTATAAAAAGTGACCTGCATTTATTCGGCATTGATAATTCGGAGCTACCGCCTGGAAAGGACAGGATAAACGTAATGATCTTTGGAGCTGACCAGCTTGGTCGTGATTTGTTCTCCAGAATACTGATCGGTAGCCAGGTATCTCTGACGGTGCCGCTGATAGGAACCTTTCTATCCTTCCTTCTTGCGATCGTCATCGGTGGTATCTCCGGATATTACGGTGGATTTATTGATACGGTGATACAGAGAATTATCGAGGTGATCTCTTCTTTTCCTACCCTGCCGTTATGGATGGCACTTTCAGCGGCTATTCCACCCGGTATTTCTGTAGTAAAGGTATACATATTTATTACAATCATTATGTCCCTGCTTAGTTGGCCGGGACTGGCAAGAACAGTTCGCAGTAAATTCCTTTCGCTGAAGAAAGAAGATTATGTCATGGCGGCAAGATTGGCCGGCGTATCGGATGCTAAGATCATCACAAAGCATCTTGTTCCCGGCTTCATGAGCTACCTGATTGTAAGTCTAACCTTAGGTATTCCAGGCATGATATTGGGTGAGACATCAATGAGCTTCCTTGGACTGGGTATGCGTGCGCCGGCTACCAGCTGGGGTGTATTATTACAGGAGTGCCAGAGTATCAGCAATATTGCCAATTGTCCGTGGAAATTGATTCCGGTTTTGTTCGTAGGATTGGCTGTGTTGGCATTTAATTTCCTGGGTGATGGCTTGCGAGATGCTGCAGACCCTTATAAATAAAGCGAGGTATTAAATGGAAAAGAATGTTGTTGTAGTTGAGGATCTTAATATAAAAATCAAGCTCGATGAAGGCATCCTTACTCCGCTTCGAGGAATCAGTTTTACGATTAAAGAAAATGAAACCCTCGGATTAGTAGGAGAATCAGGCTGCGGTAAAAGCTTAACCAGCAAGGCGATTATGGGAATTAATGATAAGAAGTGCGTTACGTCCGGCAAGATCACTTTCAGTAATGAAGGCCAAGAGTTAAACCTGTTGGATATGAAGTTTGGTGGTGCTGAGATAAGAAGTATACGCGGTAAGAATATATCAATGATATTCCAGGAACCGATGAGCTCCTTCTCGCCTTTGTTTACCATAGGACATCAGATATCTGAGTTTGTGCGCCTTCATATGACAAAGGATAAGAAGAAGGCAAAGGAAATCTCGATTGAAGCAATGCGTAAAGTGGGTATCGCTAATCCTGAGAAGAGGTACCAGCAATACCCCCATGAATTCTCCGGAGGTATGCTGCAAAGAGCCCTGATTGCAATGGCTTTAGCATGTAATCCAAAGCTTCTGATAGCGGATGAACCCACTACAGCCCTGGATGTAACGATACAGGCGCAGATTCTTGAGCTGATGAAGGAATTGCAGAAGGAGTTTAAAATGGCAATTCTGTACATTACCCATGACCTTGGAACGGTGGCAAAGGTATGTGATCGGGTGGCGGTTATGTATCTAGGGAAAATCGTAGAGATCGCTCCTGTCAAAGATATATTCCAAAAGCCGCTCCATCCGTATACTATCGGATTGATGGGCTCCGTCCATAAAATCGGCGGCGGTCATGAACGTCTGTATTCCATTGAAGGAACGGTACCCCTTGCGATGAATCTGGCGAATCAATGTGGGTTTTACGAACGTTGTGAATATCGTATAAACGGTAAATGTAATTGTAGTGAACCAACCTTGGTTGAAGTGGAAGAAGGCCATTTTGTTGCTTGTTATGCAGATATGACTAATGAAAAGAAGAAAGAACTGTAAGGAGGGATTGTTATGTCGGAGACTATTTTAAAAGTAAAAGAAATGAGCAAGACCTTCTCTTCGAAAAAAGTAGATGTTAGAGCTGTGAATAATGTGAGCTTTGATGTAAATAAAGGTGAGACTGTGGGTATTGTCGGCGAATCCGGCTGTGGTAAAACTACACTTGGGCGCTGCATCGTAAAGGCGATCGATGCGACCTCCGGTGAGGTACTATATCTTACCGAGGATGGAACGGAGCTTAATCTTCAGAATATTGATAAGGCGACGATGAAAACCATAAGAAAAGAGATACAGATGATTTTCCAGGATCCCTTTTCTTCGCTGGATCCGCGTATGACAGTATTTGATATTATTTCTGAGCCATTAAGAGCAAATTTTAAGCTGTCGAAGAAGGAAATTGAACAAAGAGTGAAGGAAATTGCGGTTAAGGTTGGCTTAAATCCCAGTTATCTAAAGCGTTACCCCCATGCCTTCTCCGGTGGGCAGCGTCAGAGAATTGGTATCGCCAGAGCACTTGTACTGTATCCTCGTCTGATTGTATGTGATGAAGCAGTATCGGCACTTGACGTATCAGTTCAGGCACAGGTGGTGAATCTATTGATGGACCTGCAGAAGGAGTTGAAGCTCACCTATCTGTTCATTAGTCACGACTTATCCGTAGTTGAGCATATCTCGGATAAGGTGGGTGTTATGTATCTCGGGAAGATGGTGGAGTATACCACAAGCGAGGAGCTATTTAAAAATCCCATGCACCCCTATACCGAGGCTCTCATTTCTGCTGTTCCGATTGCGGATCCAACTCTTGAAAATGAGAGAATTCCGTTGCAGGGAGAAATTCCGAATCCGGCAAACCCGCCGTCGGGATGCTTCTTTCACACCAGGTGTAAATACTGCATCGACAAATGTAAAACAGATGAGGTTAATTTTATAGAAAAGGAGCCGGGACATTATGTGGCATGCCATAGAGCGGATGAATTAAAGCTCCGTGGAATTATCAAAGAATAATTCGTTGCTACAGTACCTAGGAAAAAGTGTGAAAAATCAAGATTTTACACACGCAAATTTGCGCCAACGGAGTGAGAAAATCAAAAATTTTCTCACATAAAGTTTGCAAGCTATGAAGAAAGGCTTGGATATTAATATGAAAAAAGAATTAATAGTGTTTATTGACAGCGGTGATACCTTGGTCGATGAGTCAACCGAGATAAAAAATGAGATAGGAACCGTTCTTAAGGCGGGGCTATTCCCAGGGGCTGAGGAAGCCTTGGTAAAGCTTTATGACAATGGTTATACCATTGCTCTTGTAGCGGATGGCACCAAAACCTCCTTTGATAATATCTACCTTACGAATGGGTTGGATTATTGCTTCAGTGCAAAGGCAATCTCCGGGGAGCTTGGTCAGGAAAAGCCCGCACCTATTATGTTCCAGCATGCAATGAAAGAATTAGGCTTAACGGATGATGATAAGCACCGTATAGTAATGATAGGAAATAATCTGAAAAGGGACGTCGTCGGAGCAAACAGAATGGGGATTGCCTCTGTACTAGCTAATTATAGTCCCCGTTATGATATGAACCCTGTGAATCAGGAGGAAATACCGGATTATATTCTGAATGCTCCGGATAAGCTGTTTGAGCTTATGGAAGAGTTGGAGCTTAAGGTAAGAAACAAGATAAGGATTAAGAAGAATTTTTAATACAGCTAGCTGAAAACATTTGGAAGAGAGGTGGGCTGTGCTTAGAAAAGCACATCCTGAAAGAGTATGACGGATCGTGAACTGGCGATAAAATATGCGCCGCATCTTTATTTTGATAAAAACGAACCCTTTTCCATTGACCAGATTGGTTATGACATTATTAGAGTCTCCGGGAGAAGCAAATCCTTTGAGCGGGATATCTGGATTGATACGGATAAGGTGGAATTTGTAATAGAATATCAGCTTTATTATGACTTTGACATACAGCATATGTATGATTTGGAGCATTTCTGGGTTTACGTCGGACACGATGGCAG
>JAEZKL010000159.1 GCA_023415475.1 Bacillota bacterium
ATGGATACCTTCTTCGGTTTACGGCTGGCTTATGAGGCCGGACATCAAGGCGGAAGTATGCCGACGGTATATAATGCGGCTAATGAATGGGCCGTGGCAGAGTTTTTAAAAGGAAGGATTGAATTCCTTACGATCCCTACACTGATCGAAAAGGCAATGCAGCAGCATAAATTGATTGCTAACCCTTCACTAAAAGAAATTCTGAACACAGAACAAGAAACATATGATTTTGTAAGAGGTTTTACGGAATCCGGATTATGATGTATAATGATAGACATCATTATAAGAACTACATGGTTACGTCATTGCTTCGGAGATAAGAAAGGAATGAACATTTATGAATATAATTGTAGCTGTATTAATATTAGGTCTTATCGTAGTGATTCACGAGCTTGGACATTTTCTTCTGGCGAAAGCAAACGGAATTACAGTAACAGAATTTTCGGTTGGTATGGGACCAAGGATTGCAAGCTTTGTCCGTAAGGGAACCAGATACTCATTAAAGCTGCTGCCCTTTGGCGGCTCCTGTATGATGCTTGGTGAGGACGAGAGCGTTGATGATGAGGGTGCTTTTGGTAAGAAGGGTGTATGGGCAAGATTCTCTGTAATCTTTGCAGGTGCGTTTTTCAATTTCATCCTTGCATTTGTGCTTGCTTTGATTGTTCTAGGAGATGTTGGTGTTGATAAGCCCTATGTTGAAAAGGTGAGTGTTGGAAGCTCTGCCGAAGCAGCAGGTCTTATGAAGGGGGATCTGATTAAGGACATTAACGGATCAGCAATCCATTTTTCAAGGGATATACAGTACTATTTTTATTTTAACAAATTATCTGAACAACCGGTTGATGTGACAGTTCTTCGTAATGGAGAAGAGCTTACCTTACAGGTAACTCCGACATGGCGCGATGATTATAAATTGGGTTGTTCCTATACCTCCACAAATCCGACGGCAAAATTAGAGGAGGTTGTAGAAGGATACCCTCTGGCTCAGGCCGGTGTAAAAGCGGGAGATGTCATTGTCAGAATTAATGGTATTGCCATAGAAGCCGCGAAGGATTTGGCGGATTACCTGGATACGCATCCTTTGTCGGAGGAAGCGATAACACTGACCTATCTGAGAGATGGGCAGGAGACAGAGGTTACCGTAGAACCAAAGCTGGTGCAAAGCGGTTATGATTTAGGGTGGGTTTATAATCCTTACCGGGAAAAGGTAAGTGCTTTAGAGGCTGTGAAATATAGCTTTTATGAGCTCAAACTCAATATCGTGAATACAATTAAGAGTATCGGACATCTGATTTCGGGAAAGGCAAGCATGAAAGAGGTATCCGGTCCGGTAGGTATCGTCAATGTAGTGGGAGATATCGTATCGGAATCGGAGGATTACGGTATTCATGCAACCTTGCTTTCCTTAGCTCAGTTTAGTATACTTTTAAGTGCGAACTTAGGTGTTATGAACCTGCTTCCTCTTCCGGCTCTCGACGGCGGAAGAATTGTATTCCTTATAATCGAAGCGATCCGCAAAAAGCCGGTTCCTAAGGAAAAAGAGGCGGTGGTCCACCTAGTAGGCATGGCATTATTAATGCTTCTTATGGTGTTTGTAATGTTCAATGATATCCGTAATATCTTTCAATAAATGTACGATGGATCATTCCCTTTGAAGAAACTATTTTTCAAAGAATTGATGCTCACTGGCTTTCGATTAGAAGGCTATTTACGAAAGGTGGTATAACTATGTACCGTGATAATACAAAGGTAATACAGATTGGTGACCGGGTAATCGGAGGCGGTAATCCGATTCTGATCCAGTCTATGACAAATACAAGAACCGAGGATGTACAGGCAACGGTCCAGCAAATTAAGCGATTGACCGATGCCGGCTGTGAGATTATCCGGTGTACCGTTCCAAGTATGGAGGCGGCAGCTGCCGTTAAGGAGATTAAAAAGCAGATATCAATTCCCTTGGTGGCAGATATTCATTTTGACTACCGTCTGGCAATTGCAGCGATGGAGAATGGTGCGGATAAGATAAGAATTAATCCCGGTAATATCGGAAATGAAGAGAAGCTGAAGGCGGTAGTAACGGTTGCGAAGGAGAGAAGCATCCCTATCCGTGTTGGTGTTAACAGCGGTTCTCTTGAGAAAGAAATCATAGCAAAATACGGCAAGGTTACCGCCAGGGGCCTTGTGGATAGTGCGTTAGATAAGGTAAAGCGAATTGAGGATATGGATTATGACCAGATCGTAATCAGTATCAAATCCTCCGATGTAATGATGTGCGTTCATGCTCATGAACTAATCGCACCGCTGACCAAGTATCCCCTCCATGTAGGGATAACTGAGGCGGGAACGGTCAATGCAGGAAATATTAAGTCTGCTCTTGGCCTTGGTATGATTCTCTATCAGGGAATCGGTGATACCATCCGCGTGTCCTTGACCGGCGATCCGGTTGAGGAGATTCGTTCCGCCAAGCTTATCCTAAAGACCTTAGGTTACCGTAAGGGCGGTGTGGAGGTTGTTTCCTGCCCGACCTGCGGCAGAACTCAGATTAATCTGATTAAGCTGGCGACCGAAGTAGAAGAGATGGTTGCAGATATGGATCTGGATATCAAGGTGGCAGTGATGGGCTGTGCGGTGAATGGTCCCGGTGAAGCAAGAGAAGCTGATATCGGAATTGCCGGTGGCAAAGGGGAAGGTCTTATCATTAAGAAAGGGGAGCTTCTTCGGAAGGTTCCCGAGGATAAGCTTTTAGAGGAATTGCGCTATGAATTGCTCAATTGGGCTAATGTGAATAAAGGATTTTAAAATCTAAATCCTTAGGAAGAACTGTGAAGTTCGCCCATTGGAGCGAACTCCTTGTTCTTCCGGGGTGCAGTGCCTGCGTCATCAAAGTGTGCAGGGCACACTTGGCACAAACTAACACAAAGGGTAGATAGCACATTTAGGATGGAGAATAATTATGTTATTTTTTGATGCTTTTGATCAGGTATCTGCCGATCAGGAATTACAGAAGCTTTATAGTGAAGTGGATGTGGATAAGGTAATCGCTTCGAAGCAGACGAAGAAAATATTCGTCTGCATTCGAAGTGCCTGGCTGATTGACAGAGTTCATATAAGAAAGATGGAAGAACTGCTGAATCGGCAGCTCTTTTTACATACCGGCAATAAGGCCATACTTAAGCCCAGGTTCGAGTTGTCTGCCCAGTATACATTGTCAAAGCTGTATCCGATTTATCGGGATAGTATTCTGGAGGAGCTAAAGGAGGTCAGTGTAGTCACCTATCATCTATTTTCCACTGCAGAGGTAACCGTAGAAGATATGAGGATCACGATTCGTGTTACAGACAGCTGTGTAGCAAAAGAAAAGATGACAAAATTAAAGGATTATCTGGAGACCATATTCCAGGAACGCTTTGATTATTCGGTTCATGTGGTAATGGATTATATCGAACCGAAGGATAAGAATAAGGATTATGAGCAGGAGTATCGGAAGCAAATGCTTCGTATGTCTGAGAAGGAGGCTCTGGAGGAGGGCTTTGCGGTTAATCTCTCCGGGGAGCAGGAGCAAGCTGCCGGTCTGAAGGCCGGCGAGATAGGTCACAATAATGCAGAAGGTACCGTGTCTATGAACCAATCGAGATCCTCACAGGAAACCGCAAACGGGTCAGATAACGTTGCTTTGACAAGGCAGGACGTGGCGAAAGCAGAGCCACCGAGGCAAACCGCCGCGAAAGCGGAGCCACTGAAGCAGGCAGCGGCTAAGAGCTTTGGTAAGAGTGCTTATGATAAAGGAAAAGGAAGCTATCGTAAACTGCCTCAGGATCCTTCTGTCGTTTATGGTAAGAATTTTGAAGGCAGTGTAGTACCAATCTGTGATATCATTGCAGAAATCGGTGAAGTAGTGATACGAGGCAAGCTAATTAAGCCGGATACCAGAACCATCGGAAATGAAAAGAGTATTATAACCTTTGTAATAACAGATTACACGGATTCTATTAAGGTGAAATTATATGCAAAAACGATTGAGGTCGACGAAATCACCTCTTTATTAAAGCCGGGTGACTTCTTTCAGTTAAAAGGCATCGCACAGAATGATACCTACGAGAGAGATATTACGATTGGTTCGGTCGTAGGTATCAAGACAATCGGCGATTTCTTAAGCAATTCCAGAAATGACAATGCCTCTGCTAAGCGTGTGGAGCTTCATGCCCATACAATGATGAGTGATATGGACTCGGTGGTCGATGTAAAGAAGCTGGTAAAACGTGCCTTCAAATGGGGACATTCTGCCATTGCAATAACGGACCATGGTGTAGTACAGGCCTTTCCGGATG
>JAEZKL010000168.1 GCA_023415475.1 Bacillota bacterium
AGGATAAATTCGATGTATTAGTAAATGTTAAGGGTGGCGGTTTCACCGGCCAGGCTGGTGCAATCAGACACGGTATCTCCAGAGCATTATTACATGCAGATGCTGATTACCGTCCTACACTCAAGAAAGCAGGCTTCTTAACAAGAGATCCTAGAATGAAGGAAAGAAAGAAGTACGGCTTAAAGGCTGCGAGAAGAGCACCACAGTTCTCAAAGAGATAATTAAAGGCAAAATCAAAACCCCTACAAATGCAGTATTTGTGGGGGTTTCTTTTGTTTTTGGTTTCTATGAAAACCTATGAAATTTTATCGGTTAGTAACAAGTTAGTAACACTAAATCTTATTAATTTTATACTTCCAATTTATATTTCTACATTGAATAATTTACTAATATATGGTAATATTATATCGAATTATGTAAAGATATTACACATTGATAAAGGAGAGTACTAATGTGGGGAGAGAAATAACAAAAGATCTGGTGATAGACCATAAAAAGAAGGCTATTTCTAAATTGAACCATACGTTTGAAGCCTTAATTAACAGTCCAAATCCAAAGCATCAAAAGAAAGCTGACTTAGTAGCGTATTGGGTTGAAACATACAGTCAATATTTACTCGATGAAGGTAAATTTGACTATCAAAGGGTATTAAAATTCAATCGTGGAGATATAGTTAGTATAAACTTTGGATTTAATGTTGGTAGTGAACAGGGAGGACTTCATTATGCCATTGTGCTTGATAATGATAATAAGCATACATCGCCGGTTCTAACTGTAATACCTTTATCTTCTGGCACTGAAAGAGATGTACATGATAGGGATGTGTATCTTGGTAATGAATTATATGAAAAACTAAAACAAAAGCATAGTACTCTTTTCCAAAAAATTAAAATTGAAATGCAAGAAGTAGTACAATTAATTGGAGTTTTACAAAAATCCATTGATTTAATTCAAATAGAGAACCAAACTGAGCAAGAAGCATATGATAATTTAGAATTACTTTTAAGCGAAACGAAAGAAAAAAAATCAAATTTTGATAAAGAAGTAAAGATACTTCAAAGATATGAAAAAGAAATTGAAAAATTGAAATATGGAAGCATTGCTTTGATGGAACAAATTACAACGGTTAGTAAAATGCGAATCTATAACCCATCTAATAGTATGGATTTGTTGTATGGAATAAAGTTTTCGAATCCAGCAATGAATAAAATAAATGAGAGTATAAAAAAATTGTTCATGTATGATAAATAAATGTTGACTAGATGTATATACTTATAGTATAATAATCTAAGCACCAAATTACTTTAAAAACAGCGCCTATAGGGCATTAAAGAAGACAGATTATTATGTGAAGGATCCATAGAAATATGGATCCTTTTACGTTGTTTAAAAATATATGAATTTTTAAAGCAAGGGGGGTTGCCTTAGGTTTTATATCGGACAGCTGTCTGAATAGTATCTATAAAATCCGTTTGATATTTTTAATATCAGGCGGTTTTTTATTTTATAAAGAAATTGTTGTTTGTAACTAGGTAGCCTATGTGAAATTGAACTTTTCAAGTGCTATTGCTTTATTTATTGTTTTTTTTCTTTAATCATAAAAGTAATATATAATGCATATGCACTAGCAATTATTGCAATCAAAGCGCAGGAAATAATTCGTCTTTGAGATGTTATTGCAGTTTTATTAGCAAAAACACTTAATGCATTGAAAATACTATGAGTAATAATACAAGGAAATAGACTCTTTGTTTTGTAATAAATCATTACAAATGTAAAGCCAATTGCTATTGCATAAATTACTTGCAGAAGATTTGGTAATAATTCAGCACCAGAACCATTAACAAGGTTCATGATATGTCCAATTCCAAATGTCACACTCGATACAATAATAGCAGATTTAACGCCATCTTTAACCATCGCATTAAACAAAAAGCCTCGGAATATCATTTCCTCAAGGAAACCGACACAAAACATGGATAAAATATATAATATTATCTCTAAAGGTGATGCATTCATGGCAAAACCATTCCAAAGATTTGCTGTCAAAAGAATTATCAGCGGAATGTAAAACAACATCTTTGAAGCAGAAATTTCAGATTTGCACAAACCATATTTACTGAGTAATTGATTTTTCTTAACAAAAAGAAACAATATTACAGAAAGTACAATCAATATTGGTAATGAAACAATCTTTAAAACTCCTATACTGGCTGAAAGATTATCTCCTATTGATGCAAATACACAATATGCTATAATCCATGCTACAGCAAACCCAATCTCGCTCTTTTCATATAATTTTTTCATCATTCTTTGAAACCTCCAAGTTCATTTAAAGTAAATTTATTTGTATATTCTGAACATCGATACTTTAACTTCAAAAGTTAACGATGTGTAAAAGAGAAATTAGTTGATTTCTATTATATCATTCCCCAAGGCATTTATCTACCCAAATAAGCCTTTTAAAGTCATGCTTAGGATAAAAAAGAACCTCACGTAAACAGGACTGGGTTCATAACTGTTCGAAAGCAATAAGTGTTTATAACCAAGTGCTCTCGGCGGATAAACAAAATTTTATGCTTATACTGGTGCTTATTGGTGTTTATTTGGTTATACGTAGGACACATTTTTGTTTCTATCTATAATTTTTCTATAACCTCCTCTGCAATTCGAATAAATTCTTTGAGAATAAAAGACAGCCATTTATCGCGATGCCAGATAATCTGAGATTTAATTTCATAATCACATATATAATTTAGCGGAACCAATTTTCTGGCACTTATTTCTGCAGCTGCTGCGGTTTTGGGAAGGATACATACCCCAAGACCGCTACTGGTAAGATTTTTTATAGCCTGTAAACTTTCAGTTTCGAGTATGATTTTTGGATTGACACCGTTCCGTTCCAAATCTGTTAAAAAATTTCTACGGTAATAAGCAGCCGGTTCAGCCATAATTAAAGGGATACCGTCAAAATCGTTTGGGATAAGATTTTCCTTAGATACAAGTCGATGATCTGGAGAAGCAAGAACAAGGATTGGTTCTAATACTTCTGCAGTGTATTTGATTTCCGGAATTTTATTTAAATATCCGATGGTATAAGCAAGGTCAATTTTATTGTCACGTAATTCATTTAAAAACTCAGAGCATTTAAGTATTCTTAAATAAATATCTATATCTGGATATATCAGACTAAAGGATTTGATGATGGCAGGCATTTTTTCGATGCAAAGAGAATCACAGATACCGATTCGAATGGTTCCGGTTTGAATGGTGGTTTCTTTTGAAAAATCCTGTAAATTCTGTGACATTTTTAAAAGTTGGCAGACAGAGGGTAAAAGCCTGTTGCCTGCTTCAGTCATAGTAACTTTCTTTCCGATTCTGTCAAAAAGGGGTACGCCTAATTCATCCTCTAATTTCTTGATATGCAGTGTGATACAGGATTGGGTATATCCCAGCTTGTTCGCTGCCCTGGTGAAATTGAGCTCATTACTCAAGACATAAAATGACTGTAATTGTTTAAAATCCATGTTTAAGCTCCTTACGATAATGAAATGTTATTATAATAATGATAATGATTAATTGTACTGATGATTGATTTGATGTTATCATATTATTATAGAACAAGCAAGAAAAGGAGCAGAGAAGATGAATGAATTTATGAAAGCATTGGTAAGTGAACAAAGAAATCATATAATTCCTGTGGAAAAGGATTACTTTGGTCATTTAATTGGTGAATGGGATTTTGATTGGAGAGATGCATTGGGAACCAAGAATGAAAGACTTGTAAAGGGTGAATGGATTTTTTCAAGAATAATAGATGGTATGGGAATACAGGATCTGTTTATCTGTCCATCAAGGGAAGAACGTAAGAAATTAAAGGTACCAGATGCGGAATACGGTACAACGATAAGAACATATAATCCGGTAACTGGTAATTGGGAAGTTTACTATTGCTGCTATGGAGAAAGTGTAAGACTTGAAGCAGTAAAGGAAGAAGATAAAATTGTACTGACAGAAAAAGAACATGGTACAATGAAGTGGATTTTTTCGGAGATTGAAGAAAACAGTTTCCATTGGCAGAATGTTATGCTAAATGATGAAGGAAAGTGGGTTGTGTGCTCCGACTGTCGAGCAGTTAGAAGAAAATGACCGGATATATCCAGATGGTTTACTTAATCTGCGTCATCGACGCATACAAAAAGCTCCTAGGAGTATACTCCCAAGGAGCTTTTCTTATTCGCCGGATGACGCAGATAATACTATCTCGTAGAGATACAAAGCCCGGAATGCTTGTATTCGCAAGAATAGCAATGGCTGCGATCTATTACAAGTCTGGGTCGGCGGCGTAACCCCTTTTTAAGGTCTAAAAACATGATTCATGTCGAAAAAAACATGTTTCATGCAGCGGACAGTTTTTTAGGTGAATTTTTGATAGACTGATTGCAAGGAATGTTCCTATACACTTATATATAATACAAGGAGAGAATTTTATGAATTCTATGAAGAAGCGAGTAGTATCACTGGCAGTGTGTGTGGTCATGCTACTTTCTCTACTAACGACCACGGCCATTGCAGCGCCCGTTATCACCATTAATCAACAGCCTGCGGTATCCACCACCGTCACGCAAGGCAGTATTTCCGGCAGCTTGACCGTGGACGCAAGCGAAGCAACAGGAATGAAGTTATCCTATCAGTGGGCTGTAAGTAAGACGGGCAAGAATCCCCCACTCGGCACGAAGATTTCGGGTGAGACAAGCAGCAGCTTTGCCATTCCGAAAAATTTAAAGGTGGGAACCTACTACTATTTCTGTGTGGTAAGTGCGGATAGCAATAATTCTGTACGCACGAATATTGCAAAGGTCGTGGTAAAGGCTCCGACGGAGTCTGCGCCGGTAACAACCGTAACGGAAACACCTACGATAACAGAAATACCTACCGTTACGGAAACACCTACCGTAACGGAAACACCTGCCGTAACGGAAACACCTACCGTAACGGAAACACCTACCCCATCTGTAACACCTACCGTAACAGTAACGCCTACCCCGGCGGTAACACCTACCCCAACAGAAATACCTTTGCCTATATTTCAAAAAGATAAGCAAGGAAGTAACGTTTTAACAGTACAGTCCTCCGCCACTGGAAAAACCGATTTTAATCAACCTAAGCTTGGGATCGGTATCGATATATTGCCCTCCAATTCCAAAGCGGCGGTTTATTTTGGCAGTTATCCGCAAAATTCTAAAAAAGCGAATGATATGTCCCCGATCAAATGGCTGACGACCACAAAGCCATTGGAGAAAGATGCCAATTACAAGCCCTATATGGACGCCTTGTATACCCCAAATGCAATCACGATGATCAGCGAAAAAGTTTTGGATGCCTGTGAATGGGTTGACCATAAAAAATGGTCAATTTTCAACAAAAAATGGAAAATATACAACAAAAAATGGTTGGTTCCGTATTCCAAATCCAAGGTGTATAAGACGGAAAGAGCCATTGAGAAAACAGCTTTTAATACAATTGAGACTGCTTCGATTGCGAAGGCCCAAATATTTACAGCAGGCGGAAATGTCGGATTTAGTACCTATAAAGGATCCGTGTCAAGCGAAACGACGCAGCAACTGATTTACTCGCCTTATTATACGCTCAAGGACGAATCTAGCATATACAATGATATCGGATTTGATGTTAATGCTCAAGCTACGACTTATGCCGTGTCAAAGGGTCTTAAAAACGAGAAATACGGGGCGAGCTACTGGTTCCGCAAGCCTGTGTGCGGCAGCCTCGACGTCACCAAAAGTAAAGCTTACGAAATGTATACTTTTATGAGCCATATTGCCAAGGAGGGCGACATAAGAATCGTAACATACGGATCTAGCAAAGACCAAACGCTTGGTGTACGACCTCTGACAAGGCTAAAGGGGGAAGCTCTGATCCTTGTTTCCCAGGTGGACCAAAAGGCCACGGGCGTTATTGTTAATGAAGATATTCCATCCGCTAAATTCCCTGAATATGAACTGACCCTTCTGGACTCCTCACGTAAGTTTACTGCCAGTGCCAACGGTCAGGGCGTATGTGAAAGTAACTGGATCGTTCCCGTTACCTATAAAAATGCTAAAACAGGGGCAAGCGAGTATATTTCTTATACCCTAACCGACGAAAATAACAATGTTATGGAATACCGCCGTGTCAAGGCCTCCAATGCGGCTTCCGGAGACTTCAATGTGTCAATTCCTATGTCGGTACTGACCGGAAATGTGTATAAATTAAATGTCTTTAACGAGCAAATTACACCCGGTTATTACAGCGACTATGCCAGCCCCATGTCTGTTATCACTATCAATATTCCCCGATAGACAACGCCTGATACAAATGTAATATGTATTAACTGGCGACAGTCTGAGGACAAAAATAAAACAGGAGGGTGATCCCGAAGTAACTTGCTAAAGCAAGAAGCTTTTGGATCACCCTCTTTGTTCATAAATGTATGCTTTTTTCCTGGGAGTTTTATGATGAATTGAACATAAGGGTTCTTTGACTCAGGGATTGTTGCGTATCCGGAAAATTTGTCTTGGGAGGTTTTTGCATTGTCTTAAAGAAAAATTTAATAATATAAAGATATATAATAATATATTTATAAAAGTAAAGAAATATGATATACTAGTGAAAAGGAGTGTGTTTATATGCCGATTCAGTATACAAAGCTATTTCAATTACTTTCAGAAAAAAACATTTCCAAAACCCAACTACAGAAGCGTATAGGAATGTCTTCTACTACGATGGCAAAACTTTCGAAGAACGAGAATGTTTCAATAAAAATTATTGAAGATATTTGTAAAGTATTAAATTGCCAACCGGGTGATATTATGGAGATGAGTAACATTACGGATAATCATATACTTAACCTGCTTAGAGAAGAAAAAGGTATGAAGTTAAAGGGTGGATTATATCATCAAACACAAGTTAAATTAGCTTACAATTCAAATCGTATTGAAGGTAGTAGACTGTCAGAAGACCAGACCAGATATATATATGAAACAAATACAATTGTTACTGAGAAAGAGGAAACGGCATCCGTTGATGATATTATTGAAACAATAAATCATTTTCAGTGCTTTGACTACATGCTAGATATAGCAGATCAAAAATTATCGGAGGATATTATAAAAGTCTTTCATAAAATTTTAAAAAATAATACTTCTGATAGTAGAAAAGAATGGTTTAATGTGGGTGACTATAAAATGAAGCCAAATATGATTGGGGATCAAAAAACAGTTGCACCTTCAAAGGTAAAAGGTGAAATGACAAAATTGCTAATTAATTATAATCAAATTTCAAATGTGACATTTGAGGATATTATTGAATTCCATTATAACTTTGAAACTATACATCCATTTCAAGATGGAAATGGAAGAGTTGGACGAATGATTATTTTTAAAGAGTGTTTGAAAAATGGGGTAACTCCATTCATTATTGATGAGCAACATAAATTATTTTATTATAGAGGTTTAAACGATTTTTCGGAGGAAAGAGGATATCTGATAGATACTTGCTATTCGGCGCAAGATAGATACAAGGAATTAATAGAATATTTTTCTGGAGAATAGGGTGTTAAGAAGACCTGAGAGATGTTGTGGGTAAAACACACTTAACTAACACTCCCACCAAAGAATCCGGCATTAATGCGGTTCTACAGTTCTCAAACAGCTATCTCGTAGAGATTCAAAAAGCTCCTGGGAGTTTAACTCCCAAGGAGCTTTCTTATGTGACGGATGACGCGGATGATACTATTGCTTAGAGATACTAAGCCCGGAATGCTTGCATTCACGGGCTTTTTTATAAGTGTTTTTATTATTTATACAATGTATAAAAAATTGTAATTATTACCATGGTCAAGCCATATATTTATTCTGTAGTAAAACAAACTATATAATTAATAAGGAGGAATAAGCTTTGAAAATCAAAAAACTAATCGCGATCATGCTAATAGTTGCGCTAACACTACCTATGAATGTGTTTACAACCGCGAGCGCAGCAAAAAAAACTAATTATCTTACGATTATGTCACAGGAGAGTAATGGTTGGGTAAGAAACTTTAACCCGCTTATTAACAATGCTTTACACGCTTCTTTGGGGTTTATGTTTGAGCCATTGGTTATTTTTGATAGCTTCAACAATAATAAGGAAACGCCATGGCTTGCTGAAAAGATTGTTACAGAACCTGATTTTAAAACTCTAACTGTATACGTACGAAAGGGTGTTAAATGGAGCGATGGTAAAGATTTTACTGCAAAGGACGTTGCATTTACCTTCAACTATACAAAAACACATCCGGAAATAGACAGAAATGGTGACTGGGATCACGATGGTGTAAAGGGGAGAATTGCTTCTGTTAAAGTAGTTAATAATTATACCGTTAAAATTGTCATGAAAGTAGCGAACCGTTTTGTTCGTAATAGTCTATTCTTCCAACGTTGGATGTTGCCGGAGCATGTTTATTCAAAGGTAAAAAATCCTGCAACTTATGTGGACAAAAACCCTGTGGTTACAGGCGCATTCTCAAAAGTTAAGTCATTTAAACCGGAAATGATTGTACTTGATCGAAACCCTAAATATTGGAATGCTAAAAGTATAAGCGTTGATCAACTTCGTTTCCCGCAGTTTAATGGCAACCAAGCAGCACTTTCATTGCTTCAAACAGGAGCTGTTGACTGGGCGCATATATTCATACCGGACGCAGAAAAGAACTATGTACAGGGCGATAAGAACAGAAAATACTGGTACGGCAAAAACGATGGTGTGCGACTTGCATTCAACTTTATGGATGAAAATGCTGATACCTTAAAGGCATTTAAGGATGTTAATTTCAGAAGAGCAGTATCATTATGTGTTGATAGAAAGGGTATCATTGATTCGGCCGTATACGGATATCTTTCAAAGGATGTTCCTCCGGTAACAGGTTTACCACCGGCATTAATGGGTTACGCTGATAAAACTGCACAGGCTGAATTAGCCAAGTATGCTAAATTCGACATTACCGCAGCTCAAAAGTTATTAGCTGATTCTGGATACAAAGATGTTGACAAAGATGGATTTGTAGAAAACCCGGACGGTTCCAAGCTTGCATTCGAAATTACATCACCTGCAGGTTGGACTGATTGGAATGACGGTGCAGCAATTGTTGCACAGGGACTACAAAAAGCAGGCGTCAATGCAACAGCAAAAGCGATCGATCTTGCAATGTATATTGAAAGCTGGAAATCCGGTAAGCATGATATTCTTTATGGTGGATATGGTATTTCAGGAGATCCATATAGATTCTACTTTGACACAATCGGTGATCAATCAAGAATCAAAACAGATACCTGGTGGACAATTACTATGAATAACTATGCTAATGATGAGATGACAGCTTTAATCGCTAGCATGCCAACTGCGAAGGATGCTGATTTAAAAACAATAACAGCTAAGATAGAACAACATTTTGCAAACAATATGATTAATGTTCCATTATTCTACAATGGCAACTGGTTTGTCTACAACACCAGTAGATTTACTGGATGGGCTACGGAAGATAATGTAGTATGTAATCCTGCAAATGTTCAACATGACTCAAAACTTTTACAGCTTATGCTATTAAAGCCTGTAAAAAAATAATTAATTAATCAAGGGGATGTTTCTAAACTCGAATAATTGATTGATATAAGAGTAACATGCATCCCATAATACACGGTTTGACGAACAGATTGCTAATTTGTTAGACAATAGCAAACATATATGTTTGATAATGGTTTACAAATTAGTAAGATGTCCGTCAACCTGTGTGTGAGGGATGCTGATACTCTTATTTTTAAACAATATCTGCTGTTCTGAAACAGCCCCTACTTGACAATTGAAAGTACGCATAGCGTACTTTCAATTGTATATAGATAGTTTAGCTATTAATGAATTGAACAATGTAATTCCGGAGATCTATAGATTGAATTTAAATATCAGCTCTCGCCGGAATTACATTGATCCTATACAAAAAAACTATATATCAACTTTTGAATTTTTATAAAGATCATATACTTGGAGGTGAGGATAGCTGTGAAATACATTTTAAAAAGGCTATGGTTTTATATCTTAGCGTTCTTTGGGGCTTTGGCTGTAAATTTTTTTCTTCCACGTATGATGCCGGGAAATCCTGTTCAGATGTTCTTATCTAACCTTTATAAATCAGGTGGAGTTGTTGATAATGCTACAATAGCTGCAGTAGAGAAATTATTCGGATACGATACCCAAAAACCTATTATCATAAGCTTCTTCAATTATATTATAAGTATTTTCAAAGGCGATTGGGGAGTTTCTTTTACTTTCTTCCCACAGACGGTATTGGAGGCTACGGGGCGTGGAGTAAGATGGACCGTATTCCTTTTAGGAACAGCATTGGTTCTCGGATTTGTTATTAATACACTTCTTGGTATTCTTGTAGCATGGAAACGCGGAAGCAGATTAGATACAACATTAACGGTTGGTGGGCAGATTATGGCTAATATTCCATCCGTTGTAACTGCCATTATTTTAAGCATCGCACTTGCCTTTACGGATATATTTCCAAGAGGTTATGCGGTTACACCGCTTTTTGTAGCTGACAATGTCTTTCAATACATAGGTGATGTTGCATATCATGCATTCTTGCCTGTTCTTGCAGTTGTTATTACGGGCCTTGGAGGAATTATGGGCATGAGAGCAAATATGATTAACCAACTTGGTGAAGATTATATCGTTATGGGAATTGCCAAAGGGGTACCTGATCGAAAAATCATGTTTGGCTACGGTGCAAGAAATGCGCTTTTACCTGTTGTTACATCACTTGCAATGCAGATCGGTTTTTTATTAGGTGGCTCCTTAATCATCGAACTGGTTTTTAATTATCCCGGTTTAGGTCAAATTATGGTCATGGCCATTAGCAGACGAGATTATCCTTTAATGCAAGGTATCCTACTCATGACAACAATCGTGATGCTTTCCGCTAACTTTATTGCAGATATTAGTATATTGATCCTGGATCCAAGAACCAGGAGACAAGGTGTGAATGGAAACTGATAGAAAAGGGAGACAGAGAGTATATGAAAAAAATATGGAATAGTAATATAATGCGCTTTTTCAGAAATAGTCCCAAAACGAGTATTGGAGCTATTCTGGTACTTATCATTCTTCTCCTTACCATTGGGGCAAATCTGTTTA
>JAEZKL010000018.1 GCA_023415475.1 Bacillota bacterium
TTAAGATTCGTCTGATCCAAGGGACTGCCTACCTTAACAAGATGCTTCGCCTTGTTGTTAAAGGCTTCCGAATAGTACAAGTCTACTGCTATCCTGTTCTTCCCGTCTTTGTCCACATAATAGAAATTCGGCTTGATTGACAGTTTACAGCTATCCGAGAACATATTGCCTGTGGTATCAAGCGAGAAACGAATCATATAGCCCGTCTTTAGGATTCCCATGTTTTTGTAATAAGGATGACTGCCGTTCACAAGCGGAAAGGTATATTTGGTATTCCTGCCCGAATCAACCCCATACTGGTCATTCGTTCCGAGTGCATAGGTATAAGACCGGTTTTTACTATATGTTAAAAGACCGGTACCTACGGTATATTTAGAAAAATCCTTTTTGAAATCCATGGAGTCATTCACCCGAAAGACTTCCTCCCAGATGGGATAGTCGGAAATATCATATATGGTTAATCCATAGATACGTCCGGATACCTCTACGTTTAAGGTGTTGGATGCAACATAATTAACAAGGGATTTATTGGCATATTCTTCAGTCCTGGTTATGTAGGGCAATCCATTTACTGCCACTGTTCTGAATTGTACGGTATAAACACCTTCATTGACCGTCATCGGCAGGTAAAACCTTGGCTTTGTTCGGCCGATTGTAAGCCAGGTACTCGCCTTAATAAACGCATCATCCTCTTCCTCATAAGCGACACCCTTGTCCATAATTACATCAAAGGGAAATTTGACCTGGTTCATCAAAACTCCATCATCCTCCGCTATATAAGATATATTAGGATCTCTTAAGCTCATTGAAAAATCTCTGGAATAGTAACCCTGCTTATTACTATGCGGTCCGGTATTCGAAATAGATACAACAAAATCGGATAAGGTGGGATCCGGATCAAGAACGAGCTGATTGCATCCCCTGCTCGGATTAATCAGCTGGCTGTGCTTGTCATTATCATCGGTGATGGATGGGATGCATATTACAGGCGTATGAATCACTACCTTGTTTATGCCATCAATACTGTATTGAGGATTGGTCGGTCTTGTGGCATTCACTGTTGCAATTGCTGTATATGTTATTGTTCCGTTGGATGCAAAGGTACCATTTACTTTCGTCGCTTCGATAATATTATTCGGTTTATATAAAACATTCTGATTTATGAAGGTTTCACATTGTGTTACACCGCTTCGGTTAATATCCGGAACAATCGTCTGTGCGATCGAATCATTCATTACCGTTGTACCGTTAAAATTCAGATAGTCACTTCTAACACGGATATTTCCCGTCATACTCCAAGCTTGGCTTGAAAAATCCTCGTTCCCAAAAGTAGGCTTTGATGTTCCGGATGATACGATATTTTGTGGAGGTAGTGTTATTCCATTGGAATATTCATTTGGTGGTAGGATGTGATAAGACTCATCACTGAAATGGTTGATAGAAATTCTTGGAGGATGATAAAAAGAATAATCAGGATAGATGGTAATAGCTTCATTCGGTAATGCATAATTTCTGAGCACAGCACTTCCTATCTTGTAACATTCGAAATTCTGAATTTCCCAATAGGCATAAGCTCTGGCTACGGTTACTGTCTGAGTTACCGTAATCGTTTCACTTACCTGCTTAGGGCCTCCACCGGGAACGGTTGTCGGCGTGGCAGTCATCCAAGAGAGGATGTAATCTTTCTTAACTGTGATCGGGTAATACTTCACTCCTACTTTCTTGACAAAGCTGTACCCAACTAAATAATCCTTTGCTGTAACTTGTCCGTATAAGCTCTCCGTAGTTGGAACTCCCTGGACAGAAGTAAACTTTTCTGCTCCCCGATTATCTGCATTAATTACCCCAGTGTTAACTGGTGCGGTGAATTCCATATGTGCAGAATCCGAGGGTGGTGGGGTGATGTTCGGTGGAGTAAATACATCCGGTTTAGGTGTTGGAATTGGGGAGGGAGCAGCTGAAGTCGAATAGATCATATGGAAGACAGCCGTACTATCCTTTTTCGCATCTGGCATTATGTAATTCTTTATATGTTCTTCATTAATAATACTAGTTGTTTTCTCAGTTCCGTTTTTACTTGTGTATATCAATTTCCATTTGTTTTGATAAGTATATTTGCTATTAAGAAACTTTTGTGCTGCTGGCATATTGAAGTTAAATGAGGCCCCCCCATAAGTATCTCTATCACTCTGGAGATCCTTGATAGGCGTACCGTTTTCTGTCTCTGCGACAACCTTTACTTTATAGGGATCACTTTTAGCTTTCTTATACTTGAAATAGACGGTAAGAGTTGTACCGGGAATAACATCGGGAGCGGTAAATTGAGCTACTGAACCGGTATTCTTACTACTTGCTTTATCTACTTCCGAACCTCCGATATCTTCTGTCCACATATAATACCAAGAATTATCAAAACTATATTTTACACCGTTTTTTGTAATATTCATTTTATTATTGGGTAATGGAAATTCTATTTCTTCCTCGTATACTGCCTCTCTTTTCACTCCATCCAGGTCATTATCCAGAGTATTATTCTGTTCATCGACCGCAACATATTCTACATTGAAGATATTACTTGCTGTTAATGTGAACTTTATATTATACAAATCAGTGAAAATGGTAGGAAACCATGCTTTCATTTCCTGATAACCAAAGATATTTTTTCCCTCTAAGTCTACTTCCTTGCCATCTTCAGTACCATCATCTACTATCATGTATCGATCATACACCGGATTTAAGTATACATCGTATCGATTACCGTTGTTCCTAATATCCTTCGCTGTGATACCTAGCCCTCCTGAGGATAAACTTCCGGTTGCAAGTTTCAAGAAATTTTTTCTTAAAAACGAGTATATACGCACTTTGGTACTAGCTGTCGTAATAGCATCTTCAATTTTAACATTTATACTCTTTGATCGGAGTATAGAAGAATTGGAGCCTTCGGTAAATTTATATTGAGTATTATATTTTTCTTTACTCATGTAGTAATACTGTGTTTTATATCTTGGTTGATTCATCTGTCCGGCGTTATGCACACTAGTCCAGGAAACAATATTTCCATCTACTTTGCTATTCGCTACGTCATAGATAACCCAATCTCCTGTGTTCGTAGCAGCATCTACCTGCCTTATCACAATTGAATCCGCTATCAGAGAAAAAAATAAAAAGACCACTATAAATGACGAGATAATTCTTTGGTATGTATATCGCACATTTCACCTTCTTCTTATTTAAGAAAACCCCGCAAAGGTACACATGCCCTGCGGGGTCCAACCTATGATTACTATAAATTATTTAATTATCGTGCCCGTATAGAATTCTTCAAATATCTTAGCCTGATAAACTCCTAAATTCTCAGGTTCAGTTCCATAAGGATTATCCAACTCCACATCAAAAAAGCATTCCCTCCATTCTCCTAATTCAAAATCATTCAACAGGATAGGATAATTGGTATAGAATAAATCATTTTCAAGATATGCTTCTCCGCTCTTATAAAGAGTCTTTGAGGATACAATGCGATATTTTACATAAAATCGAAGATAGTATGATCCATCGAAATAATACATTGATGAGCCATCCGTTGCTATTAGACTGCTTTCGATCACCGTCTTGTTGTCCTTGGCTCTCACTAAGAACTTCGTAAGCATTTCCCTTCGGTTTTCTTCGCTATCCTTAATTCCACTAGACATACTGGCAGATGTAATTAAATCAATCCACTCCTTACCCGACGTACGGTAGTCAATATTGAAGATACACTCCATATGAGTTTTAGCTTTATTCACCCAGGATTCCATGCGTTCCTTTTTCACGCTTGGAAAATTCTCAATATCCTTCGTCAAATCAAGATCGGCCGGCTTAGCATAATCCACCAAATTTTTCAATGGAACTTTCTCCATCTTTCCTGTTTTCTCATTATACTCAGTCCAGGTTACAATCTCATAATAGAATTTCCAATCATAATATGCATTGGGGAAGCTTGCTAGTATGTATGGATAATTCTTATAGCTCTTAGGAAGCTTGGTTGTCCGGATCAGCTGTCCATCGGGACTGATCTTTGCTCGCTTGCTCTTATCCTTCAACATTGCGATACAGGATAAAGCACCTTCCTCAGATATCTTTATCGTGACTTTAAGCTCACGATCTGTACAATAAGCTCCATTGGAATATCCTTTCATAAATCCCTTCAGGTAAGCTTTTGCTACATCTGCACGTTTGCTTTCATCCACTTTACTGATATCGGAGATTCGCTTGTCGATTGCAAGCTGGACCAGCGACCTATCCACTTGATCACCATACAGATATTCATCCGCCCTGTTTAAAATCACCATCGCATCACCGCGGGTTAGATTTGTATCATAAGATGAGTACTCACCGTCCTTAATGATGCCCATCCCTTTTAAACCCTCAGCATAACTACCGTTTACTGCTGCCACAGTAATTTCTTTCGCTATATGTTCCGAAAAAGCTTCAACGGAAATATAAGTAACGGTTTTCTCAGCTGCATTTACTTCTGAGCTTGGATACATTGAGATAAATAATGTCATAAACAATCCTGTTGCTACCAATTTTGTAAATACCTTCATCATTTGATTACCCCCTAAAAAAGCTGTTCATAGTCGTTCATAGTCTCTTATATATCCTTTATATTAAAAATTATTTTATGACCCCGTCTTTTTTACTGCTGTAAAATTACAGCATAGGAGTGTTCATACATCCTAGGTAAACCGTACGAAGCACGCTTCGCCAGCTTCTCCCATGCCTGTTTAAAGGCAATATTCGTATGTGCACTTTTGCTTATGTCAAGGGATGGTGCGGTAGAGAACTTCATCTATACATCTATGCTGTTTCACAGTAAAATTCCATCAAGGCAGATGGGATGTGTGTAAGAATAATCGATAGATAAAGCATAACATGTTTTTACTATAAATTCAATTATTTCCCAATTTAATCTTGAATTTTCCAGCAAAGTTGTCGAATATACTTTTATATGCGAATCAAGTACATAGTACATGTCTTATTTCTTTTATAATATCTTATATCCCTTATATCTCTTATATTCTTATATCTCTTATATCTCTTTCATGTCTTACATGTCTTACATGTCTTACATGTCTTACATGTTTATATGTACCTTATGAACCTCTTTTACCTTATAATACCCCTCATGGTAAATAGTTCGGTGCATTTACTCCTGATTCACCATTACATACCGGGCATGCATATGCTCCCCTCTTTGCACAGCTTTCTATATCGTAAAGAGGCTCGTCAAACAGAATCATTCCTCCTTTTTCTAATTCCGGACAATTATCCCTATGATAAACATAGTACCACCCGATTTGTTCTAAGTAGAACAACCTGTTCTTAGAGATCCTCGCGCCGGTGGAGGCGATTCTGTTATAAACTTCGCCTACCTGGTCACCATAAGGGTATCCTTGAAACACTACAAACATGCTTACATCATCCAGATATGGAGCCCAAGTCTCCTCTCTCATTACGGGTAATGAGAAATTATAGGTAATCCCATATTGTCTGGCGATATGGTTATGATGGCTTGTATAATAAGCCATTGTCGCTTCAATATTATTAATGATAGCTCCTTTTCGCACCAATTCAAAGCTCTCATCCTTCAATAGAATATTATCAGGATTGGAATTTCTAAAGGTTAAGTAAGCATCCTTTTTCTGAATATCATGATAATCCATATTATAAACTCTTTGATCAGTTCCTCCCCTCAGACAATTGCTTTTATCGTACAACGTGATGATATCGCCCAAGGTAAAACTGTATATAAAATCATCATCTTCATAATAATAAGGCAGCTTCTCCGTCCATCGTTTCGATACACCAATTTTCCCATCCATTGTCCGGTATTCATCCGAGTAAAATATGTAATATCCGTCTTCCATCGTAACTAGGATAAGGGGAATATATTGATTTAATTTGGCGATATTGTCTTTATCATCCATAATACCGAAGGAGGAATAGAGAGAAGCGAAAAAGCTGTTTACAGCCTCGTCCTTATTAATCGTCAACTTATCGCTATCAAAAGTCTGTACAAGACTATTAACTCCATCGTCAATGGCAGTGGTTATATTGCGCTCAATCTGTACCTTATTATTCAAAATTGCTTCCATGCTATTAGACTTGATATCAAGAACAACAAAGATGCTGATAGCAATTACAACGAAAATAATAATATAATTATGTATCCTCAAGAATATTCCCTCTCCTACTAATCCCTGGTTACTTTATCATAACAGTACCCATCTTCTCTGATTGATCCACCTTTTATTACATGGATCATATTTACCTTATCATTCAGTAAAATGGCGAATAACAAACGCGTTCCCATACTACCTCGTCGACTCTTCACTGATATTCTTAAGAAATCCTTTTCGGTAAACCGATATATTCCTTCTCCCTCATAAAGAACCTCTAGGATTTCATCCGTATATTTTTTGGTATAATATTGCATAACATTACCAGTAAAGATCGGAGTGCTGGCTGCACACCAAGGGCAACCGGGATCACTATCATCCGGATGGAGTTCATATTGTCTGTGACAAACTGAACATAACTTCAAATTTCTCTTAGTAACAACCGTTAGGTATGCATAATGACCTTTATAACTCATAGTGACGTACTGAGATCCAAGATAATATTTATCAAGGTTGTCCAGATACTCGGAATCAATAAGCTCTGTATGACCGTCAAGATAGGTTGCTAGTAAGGTAACCCCATTCTCGGAAAGCGTAGTTCCTCGATATATTGTAAAAGTAGACGTGATTGGAAACTCAACTGTTAAGCTGGCCAACCATGCTTTACAAAAGGGACACCTCGGATCAGTACCATCATTATTAAGATTATAAATATGCCCATGACTGCAGGTTTTGTTCCGTGGTAAAACATTAACTGTAAATGTACAAGTTTTAGTTACTCCAAGAGAATCCGTGTATGTAAGCGTCACCGTTCGATTTATTACTGGCGTAGCTGTTGAAAATGATGCACTTGCCAATACCACCTTCGTAGATCCGTCCAGATAGGTGGCCCTTACTGTAGTAATCAAGGGTTCATTTGTATAGACCGATTGAACCGGATGTGTCGGGGAGATGCCGACTACTTTCTGATGACAGTTAAATGCTGTATACTCCTTTTTATAACAAGTTAAAAATTTTAGAGCAGGTAATGAACCAGCGTATACATTATAATTATAGGTATACTGATAGGGAGTAACTGCTCCATAGGTACTACTTAAATAATTCCAAAACTCGGTAAATGTCGAATTCCAGGAAGCATACAAAGGATCCGTAGTATTCATTATTCTATCATAAACGAAAGTTCCATTGTTTTTAACTCTCAAAGCAATAACTTTCTCATAATCTGAATACGCCACTTTCGTTAATTCGAGAACATACTTGGAATCAGAGGAATAGATGTAGATAGGATATTGGTAGTAAGTATTATAACCTGAGTCATATCGCTGTATGGTCACTGTCCCATTGTATGCAGGGACAACATATTTACAACTATCAGAGTGTCTATGTGTCTCTTTAAATCCGCATGTATAAGTTATTTCAGAAGACTTAGGCAATACTCCGTCCTTTAAACACTGAGGACAACTGTATTTAGGATCATATCCAAACCAAGCAAAGTCTCCTTGATTATACTTAGTTAGGTACGTTGTCCACTCTGGATTAGGCTTTCGCCATTGATCCACAACACTAGTTACTCCATCAAATGTTACTTCTGTCTGTATTCTGGTCCATTCCGGCCCAGGCCTAGGTTGTGTGCCTGGCACTGAGAGAAATCTAGAGGTTGATTTTCCAGCTTTTTCAACAATTGTACCGTCTTTCCTTAAATATCTTTGAGTAAAGGAGATGCCATCAGCAGCCCAATGATAGATATTGTCTCCCACACCTTGTTGATAGCGAAGTTCCCCTATCATATGGGATGTACCTGCATGATATATAGTTTGATATGAGCTGTATAAACCATATGCCGGAGTACCGGTATGACCCGTAACACTGGTACTAACAGCCGGACCCGTAATTTCACCGCAAACTGGACAACCAGTATAAGGAACCTGTACGTAGTTTTGGGAAGCATCCACGTATAATAGATTTGTGGTAGGTAAATCTACTACCATCTGCTCATTATACGGTGAGTACACACTTATAATAGCGTCTATTTGACTCATAAGCGAGCTGACTCTCGGATCAGATAAAGAGTAGTTAAAATTGTATGAAGCATTGACAAGTCCGCCAGAACCGTTAGCAGTGTTCTCAATCTTATAGCTGCACCCAATCTGAAAAATACCATTATCCCACCAATTGTATAGGTAATGAATGCTATAAAAGGTTTCATAACAAGAATAACATTGAAAACTAACACGACCGTAGAACCCATTCGTACCATTATCGTACCTAATTGCCGTAACATATTTATTTGTATGATTGGTACCAACTAATTGGCACGAGGCTGTATGTGTGTGATCCACATAACAAGCCGATGTGTGTACATGACCTGTGGAGGGTGTGCTAGAGGAATTTGCAAGAACACTCTCATTGGTTTCTGTATTCATCGTAAGCCCACTATTATCAATCGGATCCGTCACAACCGGAATATTGGTACTAATCGGATAGTAATGATACACATTCGTTCCGGTGAAGGCTTTATTTTGCTCTTCCAGTACCTCCTCCAGTGTTCGGAAACGGTACTCCGGTTCCACTATCTTTTGCTTATGCTCCAGCTTTATATCATACAGTAAACCTGTCTTTGAAAGAGATTGCTGAAAATCCTCATACATGTCTCTGGAAAGATACCCTAAGCTTCTGGTCTCATCTACAAATCGTTCCGTCTGTTCGGAAACTACCGTTCTTAGCAAAGTATCCTGCTTAAGGCCGATGTATATTAATGGAACCAGGAAAAGGATTGCTACACCGATAAGGATATCTGTTAAATGATCTAAAATGTCTATCACTATGAAACCTCCCCACCGAATGTGTACTCATTCTGAATAAAACCGTTGAATATACTTAATAGCTTCGATATTATTGATACTTTCCTCGGTCTTATTGTTACTTTTAGGTAATCCCCTTCTTCAAGTTTAAATTCACCGTGCATATATATTTCGTCCAGGATAATATTTGTGTAGGTCGTATGAAAAAGGAACAATGCCTCTGCCTTACTTTCTGTAGCATTGCAATAAGGGCAGCCGGGATCACTACCATCCTCGTTCAAATAATAGGTGTGGCCGTTTGGACAAGTTAACTCCGGAAGGTCATCTACCACCTCAATGTTTAGCTGGTCGGTGAAGCCGTTATAATGGGCAGTGATTGTCTGGTTCCCCAGCCGGCCCGGATCATAATCACTCACTGTCCAACCGGTATATGTTAACTCTCTATGCTCGTCTTTAAATATTTTTGTGATTTGTAGGTTCAACTTGCTCTTATATGGAACCTTAATCCCTCCGCTTCTGAGCGAAGCTTCAATACTAGTTAAGGTCACATAGCAGGATGGACATCCCTTCGGACTATCATTGAAGATGTACTTCAATCCGCAGTAAGGACACTCTATCTGTCCATCCTCCAATACTGTAACTTTAATTAAATCTATAACGTTTTTATATAAGATCATAACCTCATAGATACCGGCTGTATCCGCTAATAGATTAGAAGCCCAGTCATTAACGGCTTCGGTATGTCCATCTTTATAGGTCGCTGTGACTGTAATCGGTAAGGACTGGTGCTTATCGATTGTTAATTCCTTCGGAGATGCAACGATACTCATTACTGTTTTACTGCATGCCGGGCATCCTGGATCCGTTCCGTCATTATTAAGTTCGTATTCCAAAGAACATATGTTACAGGTTTTTAATGTATAACTAACATCAACGATTATTACAGCTGTGAAAGTCTGATATTTAACTGTAACCTCCTGTATGCCGACCTGGGTTGAATCGTAATTGCTTGTCCAGCCGCTTATTACACTACGCTTTCCATTTGCATATTCAGCCTCAACTGTAATATCAAGAGGTTCACCCTGATGCAACACAACATTATCAGGGCTTGCGGTTATGCCAATTATAGTGCTATTGCAATTGGGACAGCCTTGGTCTGTATCATTATTATCAAGATAATAAACCGTATTACATACTGAGCAGACTGTGGTAAGGTTCTTCACGGTTACATTAACACTAGCCGTTTTTGTAACATCCGTTTCCGTATATGTAATAATAACCGTCTGTGTTCCCAGAGTGCTGCTGTTATAAGTACTGATACTATAACCGGTTACTTGTTTGGAGGTTCCATTATCATAATTAGCCGTGACACTGAAGCTGGGTGACTGATACCGGAATACTTCCTGGCTTGTAGGAGAAACCGTAAGGCTGCTGAGTTTAAATGGATCCTTAACAGTCACATTCACCGTACAGGTCTTGGAACCGGTTGTCTTTGCATTATCAACAAGCCCGTTATAGGTCAATGTAACCGTCTGTGGGCCAAGTTGATTGGGATTAAAATTGCTTGTACAATTGACTGTTCCTGTATGTCCATCCAGATACGATGCGGTTGCTGTTGTAACTATATTTGATCCCTTATTTACTGTCTGGTTAGGATTTGTAGATATGATTGATGTTACTACCTGGTTACATACCGGTGTCTCATCTTGCTCTTGACCACACGAAAGTACTTTATTGAAACTCTTGGGTAACGATCCACTTGCCAAACACCATGGACAGCTATACTTCGAATCATAACCAAACCAGGCAAAATCTGCGTTAATATAACGATTATATGCCGTATTCCACTCAGGGTTTGGCTTTCTGTATTCGTTAATAATCTCATCTCCACCACCAAAGTTGACTGTAGTATAAACCTTTGTCCACTCCGGTCCCGGATTTGGACCCGTACCAGGCATAGTCAGAAACCTATTTACAGCTTTACCTGCCTTCTGCCCGATATCACCATTCCCTTTCAAATAAAGCTGTCTGAAGTAGATACATTCATTACTCCAATGATTAATATTACTTCCACCAGATTCTCTGTATGTTATTGTTGCGAATGGATGAGATCCTTCATAGTGATTTAAAGATCTTTCCACCGATCTGGTACCATACATCCAGTCACCGGAATAATAGCTAACACTACCAGAAATTGCCGGTCCAGTAAACTCCAAACAATTTGCACAACCAACATATGGCTTTGTTGTCACATTCCCATTATTATCTATTACTGGAAATATCGTTTCAGGCATATTCGTTAAATTTGTATTATTATAGGTTAAAAACTTATTTACAAATGGTTTTATCGCATTTTTAATTTGTTCGCTTATGGCCGCATCCCCATAAGGAATATTACGGGTTTGTGTGGTTGTATAGGCTGTGCCGTCAGGGTTCACTCCAGTATAGATACTGTTATATTGAAAGTTGTTATATTCTGGGTAAGCAGCGTAGTATATTTGGTATATCAATTTATTACAGCTGCTACACGTCAGATATAATTGCACAATTTCTTTTCCATTGCCATAATCACTTGAATATGCATTAATTTCTATATTAGCACTCATATTTCCAGCAAGCGCACAATTATCGTCATGTCTATGTCCTGCATAGCAATCCATCGTATGTACATTAGTAGAAAAAGACACTATCTCTTCCTCATGATTATTAAGTCCCTCTTCATAAATTTCATCTAAAAACGTTTCGTTCGCAATGTAAGAAGCGTTTGTGATTCCCTCATCCGGTATCTCATCCCCTAATTCAATCTCTGCTGTCTCTGTTCCTGATACCGGATGGGAGACCTCGATATCTACGTCATACAGCTCTCCGGTACGGTCCAGCTCACGAATCATATTCTCGTACATCTCTTTGGTAATCTTTCCTTGCTGCCGAGCTTCATCGGTAAATTCCGTCATGTTGGTATTAACCAGATCATCGATCGTCATATTCACTGCTTTTGCTATATATGGTAACGGGAATAGAAAAACGAGTACAACCACCAACACAATTGCTATTGTCTTTCCGAACGGGCTTTGATCCATTCATACATTCCCCCTTTTAACGATGTTCCTTTATTTATAACCATTCTTATTACTTACTACTATATGTAATCAATACGATATTTCCACTCTCATCATATTGATATTCCTTTCGATAATCACTCTCTTTAAGGCCATACCCTGCAATTTTGTCTATATCGTGTTCATTCCTTTTGATTAATTTACCATCGATAACAATGTCATATTCTAAAACACTTAGCAAGGTAGCAACAAGCTCTGCATAGGAGACTTTCTCAACGTCTTCTGCATAATATTGCTGGTATAATTCCTCGTCTTTCATTTGGTTCCGGACTACATCAAATAAATTCGATACAATTCGAGTTTCAAATAGAAATAAATATAGCCCAATGCAAAGCACCAATGCTGATGCTGCTCCTATTAACAACTTCTGACCTACTTCCATCTTAACTCCTCTTAAGATGAGGTTGTCGCAAAATAGTGTTTGTATACTGAGTCCATAGGATTTGATGCATACGTACACCAAATCCTATCTACTATTACTTCATGCTATTTTGCAACAACCCCAACTAATAAAATCATTGTTGGATAAAATTAATTCCTACTATTACATCATTGATATTTTTCACTATATCTCCACGAAAAACAGTTGTCGGCTTTATATATCGCAAATTAGTAAAATCTTTTACCTCATCTGTGATCGAACCGTTCGTATATGTATTAACCGAGGAGGAGGTTACCACATACACATAGATTGGAGCTGTTTCGGTTGCGGTATAATCACCTAAATTCTCCTTTATGCAGTTAACAACATCACTACCATATACGTCTAAATCGTCATACTTCAAAATTCCGCTATTCTTAATATCCTCATTTAACTCGTTTATCTGAGAAGTAGCTGCAAAACCAACTTGTCTCCCCTCTTTTGCAGTCATGAAAAGGAGTACAGCAAACATAGCTGTGATTAATGCTCCTACCCCAAACAATAAAATCTTTAGCCCTGTATTCATACTACCGGTCGCATCTCCTTTCTATCTTATTTCTCTTGCTCAAACCATAGACAGATAACATTATCATTAAGATCAGTTTCAATCTCACATGCATAGAGTGAGTTTCGATTGATATACGAATTACTCGATTTACTCACCGTTATTGTGGTGGTTGCATTTGTTTTACTGATAGCAGCTGTCGTAGCATCGTATACATAGTTATAATCCGTTCTGGAGCCATCCAAAGTACGAACTACGATAGAAAGAACATCCTTGTCTTCAATCGTTTCTTCTATAAGTGATACCAGCTCACTCCCTATGATAGAATTACCGTCATATTTTGCCTTCAGTAAGCTAACCTTATCCCCTGCTGCCTCTTTCACTTGAGAAGTACCCATTTCGGCTATTGCCTTCCCCGTTGACCCCGTACTAATTCCTAATGCAATAAATAGAACAATAATAACTGCTCCGACTGCAAATAGAAATATCTTCAGTCCTGTATTCATAATCATCCCTTTCGTTATAAGAGGTTATTTATGCTGCGTAAATTCAATCGCTATGATATTATTATTTGCATCCTTATAAACCTTGCCACGGAATTGTGCATTTGGGTTAATGTAATCAGGATCAGAAATTAATGTTGGGATTGTCTTTGTAGTCACCTCCGTTATCTTCTTATCAGTTCGGGTATAATTATAATAAGTAAAGTCGCCTGCCGTATTTGCATTTGTGTGTACTCCAATTGCTAATTCTTCATCCTTTTCATCAACCGTATCGATGAGGTCCGCTAAAGTACTTCCCAAAATGTCAGTATTGTCATATACCGTTCGATCAATTTCGGAATACTCATTAGATACTTCCTTCGCTTGTGCCGTTCCTGAGTTAGCAATCTTCTGTCCCTCTGTTGCTGTTGTAATCCCAATTACAACAAAAAATGCTAATACAAGTGCTCCGACTGCAAATAATAAGATTTTCTGTGCTGTAGACATAATTTTCTACCTCTTTCTTTATTTTTTGATATTTGAAATCAATTCTTCATGCTTTTACTGTCATCTTCTTAATTATTTTATGAAATACCACGCATCCTAAAAATTTATTTAGTCAATACATACCGGTTTCTTTTAATAATGCTAATACATCCTGGAGTGCCTTCAGTGACATAACCACCACCGGCAATATCAAATAGATCATGACCAGTATGCCTGGCAGGAAGGCTAATGGTTTAATACCATCCGCTTTCCGTTGAATAGAGAATTCATCCTCTTGCTTACGTCTTTCAAAATAATTCTCCCGGTCAGCTGCTATTTCGCTAAAGGCTTTGCATATCGGCATATCATCACAACGAATTAAATTTGATACCAAATGCCTAAAAGAATCATTTGTCTCTCGCTCTCTCATCCTTTCCAAAGCCTCAATATCTCCGCTATTAAACTCATTCAGGCATTCTCGTATTGTGGTTTTAAAAACCACCGCGAATATTTCCATCTGCTCCAGGATATCCGCAACTGTAATATATTCTGAGTACATCATCATGTATATAATTGAATTAAACTGTAATACCTCATCATCCATCACTCCAAGCATCAGCTTCTTTCTATATAATATAAGCCAGTACGGAATGAAAAAAGCGATAACTGAGATTGCTATGCATAGGAGCAGTTCGTAATACTTGAAGTATTCCTTACTGTACTTCTTGTTTCTTATCATAATTTCATCTACTATTTTTTCTTTAATAAGTTCATTGCGAAAGCTATTCTGTTCGGATATCTCAGTCTTCAGTTCTTCCTCCGAAACAATTTCTCCTTTATACTTATCAGAATAATAAAGGATGGTCTTTTTAACCATTTGGAGCTGTTCCTCAGTAGCCGCTGTTGAAAGCGTACCAACATCATTGACGTTTTTAAGTAAAAGGTCTTTCGTATTGCTGTGCATAGCAAGTACAAAAACGATACCGAAAAGAAAAGTGCATAGGGATATCAATAAACTTTTTATAAGAAGTTGGTCAGGAGTAATGTTTTCCCCGAGTCTTTTTAATGTATCCTTCAAGTGTATCATTCGGCTGTAATTCTTCTCATTAAAATTATTAAGAGCCATCTTCACTAATTTATTCTTTTCAATCATCTCGAGGTACCAATAATTTCTTACCGTAGGCCTCTTAACCTCTTTCGCACTATTGGTAAGCATATAAACAATAATAGAACACAGATAGATTAAGCCAATATAGAGAATTCCAAGTAAGCCTTTATAAAAGGTAACAAGTTCCGGGGAGATATATAATCCAAATTCTTGTATTGCCGATAACGGTAAACATACGGCCACTGCTGCAAATATGCTTCCCGAGAAAACAAATTGCAGCTTCTTCATTTTCAGATAATCTAGGTTGATTTCCTTTTTTAGATTAAGCAGATTAGCTACCAACATATTGATTTCTTTCTCACTGCCATTACTTCTCTCAACTACGTTTACACAGAGTGACAGAAGCATCTTCATGAACTTATCATGGGATGCTGTGTTATAGCGTTCCACTTCTTCCCTCAAATTGTTGGATATTGTGATATCATACAATGCCTGGGCATGGACTCTCATTTCCTTACTCATCGGTAAATCCATGGCTCTCTGAATAGCATCGTCTATATAAAAATTATGGAAGAAGTTGCGGCCTACATTCGAAATAAATCGTTCCTGCTCCATTCTTAGTCGTATCTCTGCAGTATTCACATAATAATTAATGATTTCATTGTTTATCACAAAGGTTATGTAAGCTGCTAAAACAAAGTGTTCCGTGCTTGGCTGTAATAGGTAAGTAAATAATAGTACGGCCAGACATGCTCCAAATGAAATTCCGGTAAGTGACATTGTTTTCTTAGCAATATCGCTGGGCTTCCCCGGGCATAGCATTTCATATCTTCTGCTTATTTTTGCGATATAGCCCCGGGTTAACGGAAATCTCAACATATATTTATATATTATTTCCGAATAATTCGTACGCAGCCGGCTCTTATATAGCGCAACACCACTGTTTCCTTTTAATCTTTCTTTCTGATCCCTCCGAGAAATAAATAATCCAAATAATGTTACAATTGATATATAAATAATACCCATGATCAGATATAACTTAACCGGCATATTCCTCTCCCTTCGTCACGTCGATATGAGTTCGGAGTTCATCCATTTCCTTTAGAAACTCGATAACATCACCTTGGGAAAGATTTCTTAATATTCTGTTCACTGAGCCACTGCTGAAAATGTTATTAAGCACATACCGTCCATTCTCATAGACAATTAACGGTCTCACCTGATATGCTCTCTTTCTTGACATAAGCCGCAAAGCATTTGCAATTTTAGTAATCGGTTCTTCACCATCGTCATCGATATGGTCGTATAAAGGTACTATTTCATTGACATAACTGATGTATCGTTTTCCCTCAGGTGTTTTTTCCCAATGAATATCCATCTGTATTGATTTCGCTATCTGCTCCTCTGCTGCATTCTCACTTCGAAATAGGTTGGTATACATACCACCATTTTTCATATAATCAATAAGATCCGGAGTTGTAGTGGTATGAATCGTCGCAACTGTTGACCTTGTCCCGGCCTGACATAAGGAGAGATATCCTCCTGCATACTCAAAATTACTGATCTCCCCCAGCATCATGATGGCTGCATCCATCTTCTTAGCAATGGCAATAATATCGAATAGAGGTACATCCTCTGATGCCCGAAGACAAACCGCATTCATGCTGGTATATGCACTATTAAGCCAAATCTCAAATTCCTGTTCCATCGTTCTAATGGGATTTCTCCTGTCAAAGAAAACAGCGAGAGCTTTAAAGAATGTAGTCTTACCTGAATTCTGATCGCCGGATATCACCAAATTTAGACATCCTCTGGCAGCCCATTTGGATAGAGCTATAACATACTCCTTCCCTTCGTCTACTAATAAATCATCGATAGAAAGATTTTTCGCACTGTCAAATTTTCTTAAAAAGAATGCCCAGTGAGTGGCTATGATCGGTCGTATCACCACTACTCGGCAGCCATCTGCCTGATATGACAATTTATATCCGATTTTTGATGTAAGATGTCCTACGGAACCAAAGCGATAAAGGTTCTTGCATACTCTGATCAGATCTTTATCATCCTTGAAGCTTAAGAAGGATAAATGGATTGCCTTTCCCCGATAGAATATCCAGATGCTGTTATAGGTCATTGCTTTTCTTGTATCACCGGACTTCATAGCTTCCTCCATAAAGTTATATTGCTCTGAAGAAGCCCCGGATACACCGCCTGATATACCATCAATTTTCTTGTCATATCTTAGAATATCTGCTACCGAATTACCGTATATCTCTTGATATATTCGCTGTGCGACAATTTCCAGCTTATCTACAAATCTTAATGGTACTGTCATAACTGAATACGCTGCATGGATATCATCGGATGAAATTTCATAGAAGGTACCATATTCATTACATTTCTCCCGATCAAAATTACACATATCATTTAATTTAGAAAAAGCTGTATTATCCTTCTCTCTGTTATACAGGGCATACAATATCTCAAATTTATCCTGCGCCTTCAGTTGACTCATCCTATTGAAGGGAAGCACTATATCTATCGTTCTTTCATTAATACCATAATCATCTTGGAGAATTCTTTTTATCATATCCTTCATGTATTCCCGTTCTCCGACGTTACCTTGGGCGCAGCTCCTGGTTGCTTTATTTAACCTTGCCTTCTGATGCTCCCTCTTCTTCGTTTCCTTTTTATTAATCTTAAGCTCGTATATATTATCTCCGGCAATCTCGCTGATTTTTAATTTTACGGCATCGCTCAGATATGCTAATGAATACACATCTGTCTTCCTATTTTCCTCAGCGTCAAGTTCCTTTTTAAATATGAAATATATTAATATTAGGATTATCGCCATAATGATAGTGATCAGAATTATGTTAAGTTCGCTAAATGCCATTTGACTACTCCTTTTCCACTACGACACCTGCCAGCCTCAGTAGCTTCTCTGTCGAACTGATCGCTTTCCGGATGAAATAGTAATTGGGATTGTTCTTCTTGCACTGCAGGTTATTACGTATAAAGTCTGCTACCCTACCATCCATCTGAGCATCATGGTACCCTGTATTATAAGGAATCACATCTGAATTCTTTGAATTTATGTATTTGTGATATTTTTTACGGATATTGTTCAGGTTATATTTTGACCGATAATCATAATTTCCGATAATATAGAAAATCTTATCCGGAAGCTTGTCCTTATAATTCTCGAAAAACAGATTAATCACATTCATGTTCTGGCTTAAATTTACAATTATAATATCAGCTTCCCCCATAAGCTTTATAGAAAGCGGGTTACTACCGGAGCTTATATCTATGAATATATTATCACAATAAGCTTCAATGGCTTTCAGCAGTGGTAGCATTACTATATCCATTTCATAATCAAAGGATTCCCTAACAGTTTGTGTTGTACCCGGTAGTAGCTTCATATTCGTATTAGCAATTTCAGTACAACAATAATCCAACCATTCCTTCGTTAGTTTTTCCACCTTAAAATTTCGTGCTAATGCATCGATTCCAATCTCTCGAAAAAATTTCCTGTACTTATTATTATCTGCATTAGCTTCCAGTAAGGGAGCCTCAAGGTTATTGTAGTTAAAATGCGTCTGGGTCAAGAGCCCGTTTTTATTAAAGTACTGTCCGGCAATTAGTGCTGTTGCCAGAAGATTACTCGTAGTGCCTGTCTGACCATGAACCGGTGCCCAATATAAAGCTTTCATATCCTAGTCTCCATTCCTGGCCTTTCTATAAGCCTTTATAATTTCCTTCCTTGTAAAATCGCTGCACATAGATTTTACTTGATCAACCAGATACTTTTTATACAATTTTGATAGATTTAATGTGAACTCTTGATTAATGTGATTGTTCAGACAGCATTCATAGTCAGCATCATCCCTATATAGAACCTTGGTCTTTTCTACAGAGATTGCGCTACTAATCTGCTGTGCTATGTGTTCTGCTACAATTTTCGTATAAACAGCATTTCGTACTAAAAGTAACTTTTCACAATGACATGCATCATATTCTTCAAGCTCTGCTATTCGTCGTATGTTATATTCAAACAGATCCGTCACATAAACAATCTTAGTGAATAGATCACCAGATGTAACCGGCTTCTTCATACCGCAATCAATTAATATATCATCATAGTTTGCCACTAGTTCTTCCGATACAGGCATATTGGTAAAGTCCACTCTCCTATAAGAAATGGTAGTCTCATAGGTATTGATATCAGATATTCGTGGCACCGAGAAGGTCAGTGCTAATGTTTCTGAGTTATCAACCACGAGAACTCTTCGACCTAACCTCTGCATAATTCTAGATAGATATAATATCGTATCAAAGCTTTCTATTCCGACGTAAGCCACAATATTATTCGCCATACTCCATTACACCATCCTTTTCATCCTGCTCTTCTGCATCATAGAAGTAATCAGAGTCTTCACTCCCCAGTTCTTCGGTTTCTCCAGCATCCTTACCCGCGTCCGTACCCTCAATGATTTTCTTCTCTTCACTTTCCTCTAGCTTTTTCTTTTCGCTATTTATTATAGCTTCATTTTGTTTGTAAGGGTTTATATCCCAGTTAATCTCTGAAACATCGGTTGACATACTGTTCGCTAAGCGATTTTCTAATGCCTTTCTAACATCTTTTTCTAATTCCCGGGAACTTCTTTCCAGGATGTTTGGATCTGTTTCCAAAAGCTCCAAAATTGAAAGACCGGGAATATACGTAACCTCTGATGCATCCTGGATGGAGGGTTCGATATACTTCGTTGTTATAAGTTGAGTTCCAGGATATAAAGCAGCATCAACAATAGCAGCTGACATTCTTAGTATCTCCTGTGCATCAAGCCATAAATAGCACATCACCGAGCTTTCTGTAATTCCCTTAATTACTTTTTTAGATAGCACAACAAAGCTTTCTCCGTTTGGAAAAACAATCCTTACATCAATCGTGTCATTACTGATGATATTTGAATTAATATTAAGTATCTGATATTCTATCTCCCTAAGCTCTGAGGATACTTTTGTTTCAGTTAACATAGTTTTTATTACCTGCGTATTCGAAGGAATATCAATTAATGCCAGTTGTCCAATTTCATGATTGGTAATAAAGCTGTTCTGTGGTTGAGAAGAGTATACCGTCATCCTTTTCACATTATTCTCAGTAATAGCATCGCCTGCTTCGATATCATTCATAGCTACGAATACATATCTCTGATTTTGCTTTATGTCATTCTCAACCTCTGCTAGTGATGCTTTATATTCGCTTTTTATCTGGTTCGCAACAAATATGGTGGTTAATAAAGAAGCACCCCCGATAATGACAATACAGATTATTGCAACTATGATATACTGCTTTGTAGTGCGCCTCAATCTAAAATCTATCTTCATTGTTCACCTCTGATATTCAATTTGATTAATAAAAAACTTAAGATAATGAAAAGAAATAATAAGAGAAAATAGTATCTGGTAATCTTCGGCATCGCATAGTTATGTTCTTTTTTTATTTGTTTCGACCGTCGTTTGATAAACCTTTCTTCATAAAATCCAATGCAGTATAAAAGGATGCAAAAGAGAACAATTCCTATTAATCCAATTAACAGAATATGAAATATGGTTATCTGCCACACAGAGATATCTCCTTCTGCTTTGCTAATGCTTCCATCTTCCTTAGTACTATATGGGATGCCTTTTTTACCGCTTGAATGAATATGTAATTCGGATTTTCTTTATTGCAATTGATATTTCTGGAGATAAATTCATGAACATATCCATTATGGTACGCATTCTCATATCTTTCGTTATCCGGGAAGGGAATCATGAATTCAGGTGAAATGTTATATTGATTGGATACCTGCTTAAGAGTATATAAAGAATGATGATTATAATGGCTTATAATAAAAACAGCCTTCGAGATTAGAGAAGAATAATTAAGGAAGAAATCCTCTAGAACACTTGATTTTTGGCATAAATTAACGATGATGAGATCTGCCTCTTCAAGAATAATTTTTGTACTTAAATTATTATTACTGGCTGTATCAATAAAGCATAAATCTGAATTTTCCTCTACCATACGAAACAGAGGTTCAATGCAATGATCTAATTCATAATCAAATATTTCATTATGTAATATTCTGCTTTGCGGGATGTAATATAGATGATGATTAATTATCTCTGTGATATATGATTTTAGAATTCCGGGACGAGAGTCTCCACGATAAATCTTACGGAGTAAACCTTCAAAACCACTTCCGTCATAATAATTCGTACCTACATCATCCAATATATTTGCTCTTGCTCCTCCGTTATAAGCCCTTCCAAGGTTATGGCTACACAGATGATTCTCCATAGAAATGATGGAATAGGAACTTCGAATAGCACAGGCTACACTAATAGCAGCTAAGTTAGCTGAAACTGTGCACATCTCATTCGCATTGCTCCAGAAAGATACCTTCACATTAAAACCCCCTTATTAAATTAAAATTGGGAAAATAAATTGATAAATAGATTAAAGTAATTAGATTTAGAAAGATATTTTTATAATAATCCAGAATACATTATTTGTAAATAACTTTATGACATGAAAAATATACAAACTTTTTAGCGTTTTATGTATATATATAACAATTTATGTTTTTTTATTACATTCATATCCTTCCATTTATTGATATACAAACATTTGTATGGTATAATCAGATTGACCCCAATTATAAATCAGGTAATTATTAACCTCATTCAATAAAATCGGTATTATGATATTTCCGTTTAATTAGTTTGAAATTGATATAAAAGCGAGTCATTAATAGAGGAGAAAAGCTTGAATATAAAATTTAGAGATTTACAAATGTCAGACAAAGAATATTTCTTATTATGGATAAAAGATAAAGAAGTTATTAGATATTCTATGTCTATATTTCAAAAAATGACGGAAGATCATGAAATATCACATTGGTTTGATAACCTACTTTCTGACAGAATTTCATATAACAAAGCTATTGTCGATAATACAACCGACAAGTTAATAGGATATGCCGGAATAACAAGAATTAATAATTTAAATTCATCAGGAGAATATTTTATTTTTATAGGCGACAAAACTTATCACGGAATAGGTATTGGAACTTTCGTTACGAAAGAAATAGTCAAATTAGGATTTGAAGAACTAAATCTTAACAGGATTATGCTTACCGTTTCAGAAAAGAATGTGGGAGCAATTAAAGCGTATACAAAGGCTGATTTTAAGATAGAAGGTGTAATGAAACAGGCTTTTTTTAGAGATGGTCAATATCATGATAAAGTCATTATGGCCATCTTAAGAGAAGAATGGATTAATACTAATTCTTCTCCAATAGCGCAGTAAAGGAGGGAGAGTAATCCCTCCTTAGCCTATGTTTATGACAGTAATAATATGAATACAGCTTTTAAGCCCAGCTTCTTAAAAATACTCTTTAATCATTGATAATAGTCTCAACATCAGAACCCATTTCCAACTGTATCTCTTCTCCAGCCTGCACTATCAGCCGATTCTTCGCTGTGAACGTCTCCGCCATCTTCATATCGAACAACTCTCCGGGCTTCATATGTATTGGAATAGCATGCTTAGCACCGATTAGCTCGGCACACGCTGTCGCTTCTTTGGCCTCCATATTATAGATGCCGTCGATCGGAAGCAAAGCATAATCTATGTTCATCGCAGCCATATCCTTCATCTCTTCGGTAGTTGAGGTGTCTCCGGAGCAGTAGATCTTTACTTGATCCACGGTAACAATATAGCCGACAGCCTCCTCTTTTCTATGATTTCGATTATAGGCCGGTACTGCCTGAATGTGAATCCCATGAATATCAAAGCTTTGATATTGCCCTGCTGTAAGGGCTTCCTTCTCTTGAATTACAGTACAATCGGGTTTCTTCGTAACGAGCTGCAATTGATTATGATCTCTATGCTGATGGGTTACCAGAATAAGATCAGCCGGAACCTCATATCCCTTCCCTGCATATGGATCAACATAGATTACTACATTATCATTGCTTATAATCCGATAGCTTCCATGTCCCTGATACAATAATCTTGCCATACTAAATTCCTCCCCATTGAATTTGGTTGTTCTCAAGTTACTGATTTATTACTAATTACATATCACCGCATTCTACAGCTTCGGCTCTACTCTCTTACCGATCGTCCGCTCAACAATATAAGCATTCTCCAGTAGCTCCTGATCCGTCAATGCGGTCAGTTGAAGTACCATGGGCATGCCATCTTCCTTCTCTCCGTATGGTATTGTGATTGCAGGTAACTCGGTATACTGAAGGATACTGCTGAAGCTATACATGATACAGAAGTCCGTTCCCTTTAGCTGTTCTCGAATATTCTGCATGCTCTCTGTACGATCCCGTAGGATATTACGGTAAGGAGCATCATCCAGGTTCCCGGAGGCATTCTCTTCGGCATCCGTAAGTAAGGTCTGTCCGTACCTGAGTGCCTTCTCCGCATTGCGGTTATTATAATCTATGATGTCCTTCAGTGTTCTGATCGGATACCCCTCCGGAAGCTCCTTCAGATACTGATTCATTGCATGCTTAAACTCAAATTTCATTACATCCATGATGTAAGGAGTCTCGGGAATCTCCATCCTCTTGATGATGGCTCCTGCTTCCTCCAGCTTCTGCACCGCTTCCTCCGTATATTCGAGCCATTCCTCCGAATCCTTTGCCTTCCAGGTGTTATAGGCGATGACCTTCCCCTTAATACTCTCCTGCTTATCTCTCACTACCTCTTGACCGGTCAGAGCAGCGAACAGGATAGCCGCATCTTCTACCGTTCTGGTAAATGGTCCGGCGGTATCAAGCGTAAAGCTGATTGGGATGATACCCTTCTGGCTGATGGCTCCGGTGCTGGGGCGAAAGCCTACGATACCGCTGGCAATTCCCGGTCCTACGATGGAGTTACAGGTATCCGTACCGATCGATGCTGTACACAGATTTGCCGAAGCGGCCACACCGGAACCGGAGCTGGAGCCGGAAGGATCCTTCTCCCTGTTGTAAGCATTCTTTACCTGTCCTCCTCGGGAGCTGTAGCCATTCGGCATATGATCTGTCATGTAGTTCGCGAATTCCGTCATATTGGTCTTGCCCAGTATTACGGCACCGTTCTCTCTCAATCTCTTCACAAGCTCTGCATCGGAAGCTGCGATAGAATCTGCTAAGGCAAGTGACCCTGCCGAGGTATGCATCCGGTCAGCCGTATCAATATTGTCCTTGATTAAGACTGGGACTCCATAGAGCAGCTTGTCATTCTGAAACCCAATTCTATCAAGCTCTTCCGCTATCATCAGCGCATCGGGATTGATCTCCAGTACACTGTTCAGTCCATCTTCTCCTTGATCGTACTTCTTAATCCGATGAAGATAGCTCTGAACCGCTTCCTTCACGGTTAATGTCTTATTTCGATACATATCCTGCAATTTAGCTATTGTAGTTTCATTCAGGTTCATCGCGATTTAGTCTCCTTTATCCCTTATGATCAATATGGAGGCTTCTGCCACTATTTATTTATAAATTATACTACCATTTTATTCATACTTCTACCACAATATCAATCGCACCGGACCATCCTAGGAAATTGATCATAATGTTCAAAAAGGAGCGATGGCACAGTATGTATGGATGATACATAGTTGCTGTGATTCGCTCCTTAATTTATATGAAATAACTGAACTTACCATTTCATCTAGTTCATGACAATAGAAAAAACGCGAAGCCGCATGATACCGTATGCTCTATTGCTCCTTTAATACTCTTTTTAAGAATTCCTTGGTTCTATCCTGGGTAGGATTGTTGAAGATCTGCTCCGGAGTACCCTCTTCCGCGATAACTCCCTTATCCATGAATACGACGCGATTAGCAACCTCTTTTGCAAAGCCCATCTCATGAGTTACAACTAACATCGTAAGTCCGCTCTTCGCCAGCTCCTTCATAACGGCCAGAACCTCGCCGACCATCTCAGGGTCAAGTGCTGAAGTGGGCTCATCGAACAGCAATACATCCGGTTCCATGGACAATGCTCTTGCAATTGCTACTCTCTGCTTCTGTCCGCCGGAGAGCTGCTTCGGCTTTGCATTCACATACTGGTCCATACCTACAACCTTCAGATATTTTAACGCGACCTGTTCCGCCTCTTCCTTTGAGCGCTTAAGTACCTTAATTTGCCCTACGGTACAGTTACTGATCACGTTATGGTTATTGAATAGATTGAACTGCTGGAATACCATTCCCAGCCTTGTGCGGTATTCATAGATATTATGCTTATCCTCCAGAATATTCTCACCGTTATAGATAATAGTACCATCACTCGGCTTCTCCAGCAGGTTAATACAACGTAGTAAGGTTGATTTACCGGAACCGGAAGCACCGATGATGCATACAACTTCTCCCCTATTAACGGAGAAATCAATATCCTTTAGGATTTCATTCTCACCAAAGGATTTTTTCAAATGCTGAACGTCAATTACTCTATCCATCTCTGCCTCCATTTCTTAGCCGCGAAGCTTCTTCACATGATCTTCCGGTCGTTCCACCTGCATCTGGTTACCCGGAATAACGATAAAATTCTCCGGCCCCTCCAGCTTACGTTCAATCAGACGAAGAATTCTCGTTACTGTCAGAGTCATTACCAGATAAATGATACATGCTACTGTCATGGTCTCAAAGTATCTGAAGTTATTACCCGCAACAGACTTCGCCATGAAGAACAATTCTGATACGGAGATTACGTTAAGAACTGAGGTATCCTTAATGTTAATAACAAATTCATTACCGATTGCAGGTAAGATATTACGAAGTACCTGGGGCAATACCACGTTGAGCATGGTCTTGATATGATTCATACCAATTGCATGTGCCGCCTCGAACTGACCTTTATCGATGGAGATAATACCGCCACGAACAATCTCTGCCGTATACGCACCGGTATTAATGGATACGATAAATATCGCTGCCGCCGTACGATCCAAATCAATACCTAAGGCCATCGCCGAACCGTAATAGATAACCATCGCCTGTACAATCATAGGAGTTCCGCGGAAAAATTCCACATACGCGGTCAGAATAGCATTTACAATAATCAATAATATTCTTTTCGCTCCCCTTTCCGGCATAGGTATCGTACGGATCGTTCCAATTAGCAGACCGATGAACGCACCAAGTATCGTACCTATAATAGAGATCAACAGAGTAACACCCGCTCCTCTTAGGAACATAGGGTAATTTTCGGAGACGATTTTAACAAACCATTCCCAAGTCATAATGCACCAAACCTTTCCATCCACAAAAGCATTTATTTGATTATCGGTAACATAGGTACCACTTTATTCATACTTTTTGCGTTATTTCATTTACTTTTTCATCAACGATTCATTGATTATGTAATCAAGCGATTGGACCTATCATATCGCTTTACAATCAACACGATGAATGTCAGCTTAGAGGCCTATCATTCATTTTATTACGATTAGTAGTACATTTCACTAGGTTTCTATTGTCATAATGAAAGGCTGTCCAAAAATAATTATTTTATTTGGACAGCCCCCAAGCTTCACATTATTCTGCTGCAGGTTGATTTGCAGTAGCAGTAATCATGATGTTGGTGCGATCTTCTTCTGAAATACCTGCTAAAGTCTCATTGATTTTTGCAGTATACTCACTACCCTTTTTGACACCGACAGCGATTGCTGTATCATCTTCAGAGGTAACAAATCCATCTGTAAACTCAACCATAGCAAAATTCTCGTTTGCTGCCGAAGCACTTACCCCCTCGGGACGCTCGGATACATAACCGTCAATCACTCCGGATTCCAGAGCAACTCTCATTGCAGGGAAGCTGTCCATAGCCGGCTGTATAGCAACACCGTTAATCTGCTCGATTACTGTATAGTGGAAAGTATTGAGCTGTGCGGTAATCTTTGCTCCTGAGAAATCCTGAATGGAAGTAGCACCTTCATAAGCTCCGCCCTTCTTTACTACCATTACTAAGTCAGATTTATAATAATTATCTGAGAAATCAATTGTTTCTTTACGTTCTGCTGTCGGTGACATACCAGCGATAATTGCATCAATCTTACCAGAGGTTAATGCAGGCACCAGTCCATCCCATTCTGTCTTAACGATTACAAGCTCTTTGCCTAAGTTAGCTGCGATCTTCTTTGCAATCTCTACATCATAGCCGCCTGCAAATTCCTTGCTGCCTTCAATTGCCACTGCACCATTTGAGTTATCAGCTTGCGTCCAGTTAAAGGGTGCATAGCCCGCTTCCATTCCTACACGGAATTTTCCGTCATCCTTCTTAGCACAACCTGCCATCATAACAACAGTCATAGCAAGGATCATCAACATTGCAATTCTTTTCTTCATTAACTATTCCTCCCGTTTCTTAAGATATTAGTGTGATAATAATATAATAATGAATTCCAACGGAAAAAAATTATTATATTATCAGGTGATTGATGAAGCATTTGAGGCAAAAGCAGCCCTGCTTCTTTTGTAATATTTATCTCCACCTGCATTAATCTTTTATGCAGATGCCTTAGTATTTTTGGGTTATAAACTTAGCGAAGTTTTATTATATATTAGTAGGTGTAACACGATAGCTGCTTATGTAGACTTTCATGTTATATAATAAAAAAACCTGAGGTTCGCTCAGGTTAATAATACGCTTATGCCTAAGTCCCCAAAATCCCTAATGAGATAGCACAACTTGGCAAACCGGGTAGTTCACCAAGACAGTCCTGCAGCTCTTAACTGCAGACCCAGCATACAGCACCGAGGGATACTATACACTTCGGCGACATTTCCTTCTCTATAGAATCATAGCTCCTTATGCTCCTCTACAGACTGTTAAATATCGCGCCTCTACCTCACCTTTGAAGATGAGGCCTTATGAAATTACGCTATTATATTACAACAACAAATGTATTATGTCAATTCAAAAAAGTTAGCAAAGCTAACTTTTTATGTATCCTGATTTCAAAAAAGTTTACATTGTTAACCTTTCTGTATCTTGAAACTAAAAAGTTTACAAAAGACTAGGTTTTTCACAAATAACAAAAAAAAGTACATCCAAACTATACTTAGGCCAAGTTTGTGATATATTAAATAAGATGAATGCAAGAAATAACTCAAATGTCGCAATCGATAACAGTTACGATGCTTTAGATTAAAGATCGTGAGCCCTTATTTTTATCTGCAAAGTTTATTACTCATTAAATTCAAATCTTATTACTCGATGATTGGCTATAAAACCTGCTTTTTCTAAAGTCTTTTTTGAGGCATAATTTGGATACCAGCAACCGCAGACAGGTATTTGATTGTTGTTATAACAGTATTCTTTCAGTTTCAAAATAATATATGTTCCAATTCCATTATTTCTATATTTACTTGCAACTACCATTCCTATGTCATAATAATTTCTACATTGCCATGTCCTTTTACAAGTTCCTGCGCCTAATAGTTCATTACCTGAGTGGAATACAAACACTTCTTTCATTCGAATTTGTTCATTTAAGTCAGAAAAAAAATCATTCCAACCTTCTGCAATCTTATTTATTTCTAAAAGGCTATTATAATCTTCTTTTTTAGCCAATCTCATACTGATATTATCAAACTTAATTGTAGGATAATCGACATCAATATTGTCTCTGAAAACATAAGCACTGCATGATGATTTCTTTTTAAAATCTAAGCATAGTGACATAAAAATATGGTCATAAGTAATACATTCTGCTGAGTTTATGTAATTCATATCAATTAAGAATTTAAATATTTCCTGGGCGTGAAGCCTTGCATTTTTTATCAAATAAAACTCCCAAAGAGTTTTATTTAAATCAACACATATATACCCTACCCAAATTGAGTTTTTTTCAATCTTATAATATTCGCACTCCTGTACATTTTCTTCAGTATTTAACTCTTGGGCATAAAGAAGTTCATCCATATAACAACCTCTCTGCTGTTGTATTTCAGAAAGAGTTATGACTTTGAATAATTCAATCATTAATTTCTCCTCCATCATATTTCAGATACTTAATTCTCAATTGATATCAGTTGCGACGCTTTAGATAAAGAGCACTAAACTGCTTGCGCAGTGGTTCTCTTGCTCTAGGTAATTCTTTCCTTTTTTACATTTTATCACTTTATTTACATATGGTAAACCTTTAAAATAAGTTTCATATTATTTTAAAGGAGGTCATT
>JAEZKL010000033.1 GCA_023415475.1 Bacillota bacterium
GTTATTAAACGTTACGAGCCATTCCATATAAAAGCTCTGTCGACTCTAGGAGCAGGAGATACGATTAAATGCGGATGTACATATGCTTATTACAAGAACATGAGTGATGACGAGCTTGTGGCTTTTGCGTGTGCGATAGCAGCATGCGCCTGTTCGGTATATCCGCTTACGGAGAACTTACCTACACTCGAGCAGGTAAGGAATATTCTGGATACCAGAAAATAAGGAAATCATTATGCCATTTCAAAAGATAGTGCATAGTGAATGTTGCTTGAAAAGCGACCTAAGACCTTTTGATTTATATTATTCTTAGCTTATAACAGAGATGTATCAGCATTTCTTAAGAATAATTTTATCAGGAGGTCTTTTATCATCCTTTAAAGCATGACAAGGGTTTTCTCGTATTTAATATCGCCCTTTTCGAAGTTGTACAGCTTACAGGGCAAATTGATATATATTGTATACATTAATTAAGATTATTACTACCATAATACCAATAAAGAGTTTTTCTACCGTCTTTTCTTCAATATTCTTATTTATTTTTCTTCCTACAATGGCTCCAAGGATACCTCCCAGAATCATTAATATCAATAATACCGGTTCGAAAGGCGGAACATTGCCAGTTATTAATGTCTGAATCAGGCTGGAAAGCTGAGAAAACATAATGATGAAAAGAGAATATTGCGCAGCTTCTTTTGTAGTCATGGAGAAGAAAAAATACAGAATCACAAGATTAATAGGTCCACCGCCAATAGAAAGAAAGGAGGATAGGATACCTAGAGCGAAGCCTATTACGATACAGAGTAGAGCATTGGTGGTATGCTTTGTACGAATGTTGTTTTTTTTCAAGGTATAGATTATCGTTCCAATGGTAAGAAATAGTAAGCAAGTCGCTTGAACCGCGCCAACTAAATCTTTATCAGTAAATAAACCGGAGATTAATTCAAAGCACCATTTACCAAGGATGCCTCCAACCACAGCTCCGACCGCAAGAAGAGTTCCAAGCTTCATATCAACAGAGGATTCCTTTGACAGCTTTGCTTTTACAACGGAATAACAAGACATAGAGAGAACCGTGATGCCGGATAAAAAACTAATTGTTGCAACACTTAAGATATGAAAGGCATCTAGCGTAGGTTTAATGATTACTCCGCCTCCGATGCCACAGATTGCTCCTATTAATGATGCGACGAAACTAATGAGAAAAAATATGATGTCCATAGCGTTCCTTTCTTCCTTCTGCAGTCTAATGATGTCAATCATAGGGTCTTTTTTCTTGAAATCCATCTGAATTTGAAATATCAACAATTTTTATTAGAATTGATAACCGGTAAGTATTTATTCCTAATTCTTACCGGTTTTCTATCGCTTTGCAGCTTTCTCGGTTGGCAATATAGAAGGGTAACTCAATCTTTAGAGGAAGTGATTTACCATTTTCAATTCGGTCAATTAGAATCTTTGCAGTCATTTTTCCGAGTTCCTCCATGGGAACATGAATAGTGGTTAACATGGGAGAAACATACTGTGCAGTATCAATGTCATCTATGCTGATTATTGAGATGTCTTCCGGTACCTTGTAGCCCATCTCTTTGATCGCTTTTATGGCACCGATCGCTGTTAAATCATTGGCACAAAAGAGAGCAGTAATACTCTTTTGCTTTTTTAAATATTCTTTCACCGCTTTGTAACCACCCTCCGAGGAGAGGGGGCTGACGATGATATGTTCACGCTTTAAAGGAAGATTTAAGGCTGTCATTGAATCGCAATAGCCTTGATAGCGTACCTCTTTATTTTTTTCACCGACATAACCGATTTGCCTATGACCCAATTTATGAAGATAATTAACAGCGGTCATGGAGGCTTGGTAGCCATTGCATATAATCTGGTCAATATCATGATCCACGATATTGAGTCCGGTATATACCACATGCTTGTAATGACTTTTAATAAATTTTAACAAGTTCTGGTCAAAACGTCCGAGGATTGCAATACCGCCAACCCGGTTACCGGTGATCAGGTGATAGACATTGGTATCATTGATATCATAAGCAGTAAAGGAGTATTTCATGAGATAGCCTTGTCGAAAGGCTTCCTGTTCGATGGCTCTTGCGATTTGGGAGAAGAATGGATCATTCATATCCGTCATAGAGCGTGCAAAGACACATCCGATGGTTTTATAAGGCATTTCCATTCCATTGGAAGCGTTTCCAAGTTTTAAAATCCGGGCATTGGTGTTAGGTACATAATTGGATTCTCTTACGATTTTCCATATCTTGTCCTGTACCTCTTTACTTGCAACCTTCGTGTTATTTTGGTTTATAACACGAGATACGGTAGACACGGATACGCCGGCTAAGCTGGCAATTTCCTTCAACGTCATAAATCTCGGTCTCCTTTCCTGCAAATCCTTAGCTAAAGTATACAGGGTTTATTATAACATTTCTAACTGCTTTTAAGCAAACGTTTGCATAAAGTCAGGTATATGTAACAAAAAATACTGTTTAGAGAGATTAGTATGAAAATAGTTCATACTTATTTCGGATATCAATCTGTGTTAGAGTATGTTCATAAAAGATATAGCAAACGAAATGTTTATTAGAAAGGGCTGCGTTAAATGAAGACAAATACATCATCACCCAAAAGAAAAAGTTCAAAAAACAGCACATGGGTAAATCGTATTCCAAATTGGGCATGGCTACTGATTTCCCTTGCAACGGCTATGTTGTTATGGACACTACTATCCATAAATCCAAAGACCTCCCGAAGCTTTCCTAATGTGATCTTGGTAATCAACTCCATTGCAACCATGATAACAAGAGGTGTTTTCTTTAAAGATATCACAAGTAGTATGATCTCAGTATCGGCAGGTTTTGGAATTGGTTTTGTGATTGCCCTGCCGGTTGCGATCTTGATGGCCTGGTACAAACCGGTTCGTAATATTCTTGAACCTTGGATACAATTTGTGAGAAATATCCCCCCGTTGGCTTATGTTCCCTTAGTAGTTATATCAGCAGGTGTAGGACGTAAACCTCAGATTATTGTCATTACTATTGCAACCTTCTTAACGATGGCAATTACCATCTATCAGGGTGTTGTAAATATCGATACGACTCTTATTAAAGCGGCAAGAGTGTTAGGCGCGAAAGATATTGACATTTTCCTTCGTGTAATTGCTCCTGCATCCCTTCCCTTTATTATCACTGCCATTAGATTGGGTACCTCTGTCGCTTTGACTACCTTGATTGCGGCAGAATCTACCGGAGCGGTTGCAGGACTCGGTATGAGAATTCGAGCGCTGAATAACTCCTTTGAATCACCTCCGATGCTTTTGTATATCATTATCATCGGCATCATCGGTATGGCAATTGAAAAATTGGTCAAATTACTAGAAAGGAAGCTTACAGGATGGCAAGAGAAGAGAGAAATATAAAAGTTAAAATTGATAATGTAGTTAGAACCTTTGATACCCGTAAAGGTGAAATGGTAGCTTTAAATGGTGTCAGTCTTGATATTATGGAAAATGAGTTCATAACCGTGGTTGGACCCTCCGGTTGCGGTAAATCCACCTTGCTCAACATTATTGCAGGTCTGCTTGAGCCGAGCTCCGGTAAGGTATACTGTGATGGTCACGAAGTAGTAGGAACCGGTACAGAACGAGGCGTAGTTTTCCAACAGTATGCACTATTTCCTTGGTTGACTGTTAGAAAAAATGTTGAGTTCGGATTAAGAATAAAAGGGATGAGTAAACAAGAAGCATCCGAAACCGCCATGAAATACATCAAAATGGTAGATCTGGAGGACTTTGCAAATCATTATCCCAAGGAGCTTTCAGGAGGTATGAAGCAGCGTGTTGCGATTGCAAGAGCTTATGCGGTAAATCCTTCGATCCTCTTAATGGATGAACCTTTCGGTGCGTTGGATGCACAGACAAGAACTCAGCTGCAGGAGGAACTTCTTCAGACTTGGCAAAAAGAAAAAAAGACCTGTTTCTTCATCACCCATGATGTGGATGAAGCAATTATTCTAGGGCAGAAGGTCGTGATTATGAGTGCCAGACCGGGACGAATCAAAGAAATCGTAGATGTTAATATTCCGTATCCTAGAAATCAGGAAACAAAATTATCTTCAGAGTACATGGATATAAAGAACTACATTTGGAAACAAGTATATCAAGAGTATCTGGAGGTCAGAAAATAAAAGTTATTATGTTATATAACATAATATCTCAACTTTAAGGAGGACGAAGGAATGAAAAAGGTATTAAGTATTCTTATGGTATTAGCACTTGTTGGTGCTATGCTGGTTGGCTGTTCCAAAGGAACGAAAGAGCCACAGAACAACACACAAACCGAAAACACAACAAAGGATGATACTGCAACAGCAGCACCGACACAGGCAGCAGTAGCAGAACCTACCATCGAACCTGTTACAATCAATGTAGCCTATATGCCTAATTTTGCAAGTTTAAATACTGTAGTAACAGGCATGAAAATGGATTATTTTAAAGAACAGGGCATTAATGTTAATCTAGTTGAATTTGCTGACGGCCCTACCATTATTGCAGCGATGGAATCCGGTAGTATTGATATCGGCTACATCGGACCAGGAGCGCATAAGCTTTGTATTGAAGGAAGAGCAACTATATTTGCTACCTCACATTTTGGTAATGCAGATGAAGTAATCGGAAATGCAAGCAAAGGTATCAGCAAAATGGAAGATTTAAAAGGTAAGACAATCGCCATTGCATCCGGTACCTCTAGTGAGACAATCTTAGATTTAACCCTGAAAAGAGCAGGTCTTACTAAAGATGATGTAACGATTCTTGATATGGATGCGTCTGCAATTGTAACAGCAATGATTTCCGGCAGCGTGGACGCATGTGCAACCTGGTCCCCGAATACCTTTGCCATTAAAGAGGCAATGGGTGGGGATGCGGTAGCTCTTTCCAACAATGTGATGTTCTTACAGGAATCACCCTCCATCGCATCATGGATCGTAAATCCTTCTTATGCAAAGGATAATGCCGATCTTATCTTAAGATTTACTAAGGCTCTTTATAAAGCTATGGATTACAGAGCACAGGAAGAAAATCTGGATCAAGTAGTACAATGGGTTGCTGAACAGGTAGCGCTTGATGTTGAAACTGTAAACAATCAAAGAGGAGACGGTGACTGGATGACATCCGCTGAATTAATTAAAATGATTGAGAGCGGTGAATTAGAATTATCCTATAAGGTACAACAGGATAACTTCCTAAGTGCAGGAAATATTACCGAAGGAGCTCCGGTTAGCGATTATGTAATGTTCCAAAACATGCTTGATGCAGCAAAATAACCAGAGAATAACAAAGTTATAGTGGGTCGGCAATGAAACGACTCAGAGGAGAAATAGGGCTGTCGTTTCGATGATAGCCCTATTTCATAAAATTATTGGACTCTTAACTTAAGGGAGAGTAGTTATGCTGATCATATTAGTGGTGTTTCTGATTATCGTATCCGTATTGATAGTCATATCGAAGAGGAGTTGGGAGTCCTTCTGTTTGTCCGGTATGTGCTTAAGTTTAGCTGTGATGCTGACCGGAATACTGATATACATCGCTAAAAAAGGTGGCATCTCGGGAGAGCTGAACCGATTCTTTTTTCTATCTCTTGAGCTAAGGTCTAAAATTCAGTATTTATTAATCCTGTTAGATCAGCTGGGTTATATCGTGGCGATTGGCAGGTATTTATTCCCGTTACTGCTTATGTTAATAGCGCTTCATTATTGTATGATACCTTGGGTAAGGAGAAAGCAAAAGCTTATAAGATTAGTTTTTGTACTGCCCTTAGGAACGCTTCTGATTTATTATCCAAAGGTATTTCGCTTTTTAACTCTGGAGAATAATAAGCTGCAAACATTTATTGTCAATGCCACGAATATTTGGATTATTTTATATATCATAATCGCAATCGTATTACTATTATACGAAGCCTATTCCATTCAAATGAAATTTTTTCGTCGGCAGTTTATGCTGATTATCATTTTTATCTTTTCCTTATCCGGCCTTTATCTACTTTATTCAGGGCAGGACCCGGCGCAGGTATATCAGTTCTACCGGGATAATTATGTCTGGAAACAGGGTATCTACTATATGAATGCTACACTTTCCATACCTGCTTATATCCTGATCTTAATGACAAGCCTGATATGCGCTATCGTGGGTATTTATAGTATGATAAAGTATGCCCAGGTAAACTTTGCAATCAATCGGGAAGAAATAACGAAACAAAGAAAATTCAATGTAATTAGTACAGGAGCTTCTGTTTTTGTGCATAGTATCAAAAATCAGCTGCTGGCAAATCGGGTTATTTACAAACGGTTGGATCTATTAATTCAGGAGAGTACACCGGATTTAGTAAAGCTAAAGGAGTACACGGATATTCTATCCTCAAGCAATGAAGCAATGCTGGCAAGACTGGATGAATTATATCGTTCCGTAAAATCCAATGTAGTCCATTTAATACCGGTTACCCTAAGCGAGCTGGTGATGGGAGCTTTGGATTTATTTCATAAAAAATATCCGGATTACAATCCGGAAGTAACCTTTTCGAAGGGAACGGTAATTTTAGCTGATAAGGAGCATCTATGCGAAGCAATATATAATTTACTGGTTAATGCGCAGGATGCAGTGAATGAAGCTAACCGGGGAATACAGGGAAAGATAGAGTTAAAATGTTATAATATCAGGTTATATACCGTAATTGAAGTTATCGATAACGGGATTGGTATGGATAAAAATACACTTAAGAAAATCTTTGATCCCTTCTATTCCAGTAAGAATTCTAATTATAACTGGGGAATGGGACTACATTATGTAAGAGATATAGTGAAGGAGCATTTTGGTAGCCTTCGTTATGAGAGTAAGTTGGGAGAAGGAAGTCATTTTTATATCCTTTTACCTAAATTTAAAGAATAGAAAAGAGTTTTTGATCGTTTCTTTAGAGGTAAATCCTCATGGCTATATGGAGGAAGCTATGGAAAAGCTTATTAGGATCATGATTGCTGAAGATTTTCAGATCTTATTAGAGGATATGGGTGAAATTATAAACAGACAGCCGGATATGAAGGTTGTTGGGATGGCGCGTTCCGGAAGTGAAATTGTGGAGTTGGCAAGGAATACCAGCTTTGATTTTATTTTAATGGACATCGAAATGGAAAACTTGACAGCAGGTATAACTGCAACCGAAATGATTCGAGATGAGAAACCGGAGGCACAGATTATTTTCATGACCGCCCATGAGACGAAGGAGATGATCCTATCCGCCATGGGTACCGGTGCAATTGATTATATTGTGAAGGGGTGTCCCGAGGAGGAGATACTATTTCATATACGGAGTGCTTATGGTGGCAATCCGCTCATGAGCGGTAAAATACAGGAGATTATTTTACAGGAATATAAGAGACTTCAAAAATCAGAAAAGAGCTTATTCTTCTTTATTAACAATATTTCGAACCTTACCAATACGGAGAGAATTTTAGTTCGTATGCTTTTGGACGGCAAGAAGGTAAAAGAAATCGCAGAGGAAAGAAATGTCGAGATTGTTACAGTAAAAACACAAATCAATGGGCTTCTGAAAAAATTCGGGTGTAGTCGCAGTAAGGAGATTGTAAAGCTGATTAAAGGTCTGAATCTGGCTCATTTGTTTTAACTAGAAAGGAAAACGCGTATGAAACAAAAATTTTATACTTTTAACGAAACACAGCTGTTAGAAGCACCAAAGATACCCCTCACGGTTATGGCTGATAACCAGACAGTTTTTGAAGCGATTGCTTTAGAGATGGTGGACGAGATCGAGAAGAATAATCATAAGGATAAGAATACGGTATTCATCGTACCCGTTGGACCGGTGGGTCAATATCCTTATTTTGTATCCATGGTAAATGCTAGGGGGATCGATTTAAAGAAGGTATGGTTTATCAACATGGATGAGTATCTGGATGATAATAAAATGTGGATTAACATTGATAATAAATTAAGCTTCCGTGGATTTATGGAGCGTGAAGTATATTCGAAGATAGATAAGGAATTGGTAATGCCATCAGAGCAGAGGGTGTTCCCGGATCCGCTGAACCTTGATTATATTCCGAACTTAATTCAGGAACTGGGTGGAGTGGATATAGCCTTTGGCGGTATTGGAATCAACGGGCATGTTGCTTTCAATGAACCAAAAGAGGAGTTGTCCGGAGAGGAATTCCTGCAGTTAAAAACCAGAGTGGAAGACATTGCACAAGAGACCAGAGCAGTAAATTCAGTCGGTGATTTAAACGGCGCTCTGGATGAAATGCCTCACTACTGTGTAACCATCGGTATGTATGAAATCAGCAGAGCAAGAAAAATCAGACTTGGATGCTTTCGAGATTGGCACCGGTCAGTAATCAGGCATGCTGCTTATGGTGAAAAATCAGCTCATTTCCCGGTAACTTTATTGCAGGGTCATCCGGATATCAATATCAAATTAACGGATTTTGTAGCAAAACTACCCTAAGTCGATGGAATAGCCGCGAAGAGATACCCTGGAGGGAAGCAAGGAAAGTAGTCCATGGAAGAAGCTCCTAAGTAAATAGGAGGAAGGATATCATAAGCAGCGGAAGAAATAGAAAGGAAGGGTAAGATAGAATGCAAGAATTATATATTATTAATGGTAGAGTGCTAACTGAAAGTGGATTTAGTGATGTTAATTTGTTAATAAAAGAAGAGAAAATAGCGCAGTTTGTGGAAAAGGGCGCAATACCTGAGGGTGCACAATGCTACGATGCAAAAGGGAGATACCTGGTCCCCGGTTTTATCGATGTTCATACTCATGGAGCTGTTAATGTTGACGTAAATGCAGCTACTGCAGACGACCTGGAGAAGATCAGTCATTATTTTGCAACCCAAGGAACAACGGCTTGGCTTTGTTCCATACTTACAGACTCGAAGGAACAGACTCTTTGGTGTATTAATCAATATAAAGAACATAAGAATATGGACAGCAACGGTGCAGAGCTGATCGGTATTCACTTGGAGGGACCCTTTCTCGCAGCAGAATATAAGGGAGCCATGCCGGAACATCTCTTAAGAGAGGCGGATTTGGAGCTTTTGAAGGAGTATCAGGAGGCTGCCGAGGGAGACATTCGTTATCTGACCGTATCCCCGGAGGTAGCCGGTGTAGCGGATAACATTCAAAATATGGTGGAGCTTGGGATGGTAGTGTCCGTAGGTCATTCCGGGGCTGACTATGATACAGCAATGAAATGCATCCACAATGGTGCAAATGCTTCTACCCATACCTTTAATGCTATGAAATTAATGCATCAGCATTATCCGGCAATATCGGGAGCTGTTCTTGAATCGGAGGTATATTGTGAAGCGATTTGCGACGGCAGACATCTGCATCCTGGCATGGTAAGGCTGTTATTGAAAACCAAAGGATTAGATAAAGTAGTGGCAGTCAGCGATTCAATCATGGCGACGGGGTTACCCGATGGAAATTATAAATTAGGTGTCAATGATGTTACGGTTACCGATGGCGATGCAAGACTTACCGTAGGAGGAACCCGTGCCGGAAGCACCTTGACTACAGGAAAAGCCCTTAAAAACTTGATAGAATTTACCGGAAGACCTTTGGAGGATATAATTGCTTTATTAACAAAAAATCCTGCAAAGATGCTAGGCATCTATGAAGAGCGTGGTTCCATTGATTTGAATAAACTCGCCGATCTGGTAATTTTGGATGAGAATTATGAGATAGTTGACACCTATGTAAAAGGAAAGTTAATACAGAAATAAACTCATGATGAAACAGGAGTAAGGAATAGAAAAAAAATAAATAAACTAAATAAATCTAGTTATTGTTTAATGAAAGAGAGGAAGATAATTATGCCGTTAATACCGTTAAGACCTCTGTTAGAGGCAACTGATCGATATAATTTTGCTCAAGGTGCTTTTAATGTAAATGCAGTTGCTCAAGTGAAGGCAGCGATTGAGGTACATGAGATGTTTCGGAGTCCCGCTATATTACAGGGAGCTGATTTAGCAAATGGATTTATGGGAGGAAGAACCGATTTCTTAAATTCTACCATAGAAGACAAACGAATTGGTGCAAAGAATATTGGAGATGCTGTTCGTAAATATGGTGCATATTCTCCTATACCCATTGTTCTTCACTTGGATCATGGTAAGGATTTTGATTCGGTAAAGGCAGCGATTGATGGAGGCTATACATCCGTTATGATAGATGGTTCCTCCCTGCCATTTGATGAAAATGTAGAGCTTACCCGTGAAGTTGTAAAATATGCGCATGCTAGAGGTGTATCCGTAGAAGGTGAGCTGGGTGTTCTTGCAGGAGTGGAGGATCATGTATTTTCTGAGGCCTCTACCTATACAAACCCGATAAAAGCATTAGACTTCTTTAAGAAAACCGAGGTGGATTGCCTTGCTATTTCTTATGGAACCATGCATGGAGCAGTAAAGGGTAAGGATGTAAAGTTAAGAAGAGAAATCGTAATTGCGATTAAAGAGTGCTTAAAACATGAGAAAATCTTTGGCGTATTGGTATCTCATGGTTCCTCTACCGTACCCAAATATATTGTTGATGAAATTAATGCCCTTGGCGGTGATATTAAAAATGCGGATGGAATCTCAATTCACGAGATCAAGCAGGCTATTACCTGTGGCATCGGTAAAATTAACGTGGATACCGATATTCGTCTGGCAGTTACCAGAAATCTAAGAGAGTTTTTTGTTAAGTATCCCAATAAGAAAGACAGTGCCAGCATAGGTGCCATCTATCAGTTACTGGAGGAAAAGAAATCAGCTTTTGATCCGAGAGCCTTCTTAATTCCGATCATGGATACCGTGATGAAGGGAGTTCAGGTGGATGATGATGTCGCTGCCCTTGTTCACTGTATTGAGCAGGGTGTGAAGGAAGTAGTCGGTACCCTTATCGTTGACTTTGGTTCTGTTGGAAAAGCACCGCTTGTTGAACCAGTGACCTTAGAAGAGATGATCGAACGTTACAAGAAATAAATGGAAGGTGTCAGATGACGAAGATATCATTGGAATATAGAGATGCCCTGGAGCAGATTACACAAAAGGAATTCCAATCGGCGCAGAAGCAGAATGAGAATATACTGAAGGATATTATCAAATCAGAGATAACCGGAGATGCTCAAGGTTTAAATCAGACTTATCAGGATAATTTAGGATGGTTGGATTCTGAAGAGTGGGCAGGAGAGAAGGCAATCCGTCACTTACTCAAGAAAGCCGGTAAGATTCGCATGGACGCCGATGTCTTTGTTCTCATCGGTGTCGGAGGTTCCAATCAGGCAGCCAGGTCAGTCATAAATGCTCTTCAAACAGAGGGCAAGCCAAAGATTCTATATGCCGGAAATAACATATCCGCTCATTATATGAATGAAATTCTAAAGGAGCTGGAAGGTAAATCCGTTTATATTAATGTCATTGCCAAAAATTTTGAGACTCTTGAGCCGGGAATAGGATTTCGCATTCTTCGAGACTATCTTGAGAAAAGATACCAGGAAAATGCGAAGTCCAGAATTACGGTAACCGGAACGATAGGGAGCAAGCTGCATGAACTGGCAATCAACCAGGGGTATGACTTTCTCGTTTTCCCGGATAACATTGGAGGAAGATATTCCGTACTCTCCGATGTGGGATTATTTCCAATGGCGGTCGCGGGTATCGATATTGAATTACTGGTGAATGGTGCGAAAGAAATGAGGAAGCAACTATGGGAGAGTGATCCGAAAGATCATATCGCCTTACAGTATGCTACTTATCGTAACCTGCTTCTTAAAAAGGGATACTATTTGGAGATGCTGGCCCTGTTTGAACCGCAGCTTTCCTATTTTACAAAGTGGTGGACACAATTATTCGCCGAAAGTGAAGGAAAACAAGGAAAAGGAATTTTCCCCGTTGGTGTTAATTACTCCGAAGATCTTCACTCCGTTGGCCAGTATGTACAGGAGGGCCAGAGAATACTATTTGAAACCTTCCTGGAGATACAGGAACAAAACAGCAGTCTGATACTGAATCGGGCTTATGAGGATGATTATTTTACCTATCTTGACGGCAAGGATTTTTGGAATATTAACAAGGAGGCCTTTGAGGCTACTTATGGAACTCATAGCAGTAGTGGGATACCCTGTCTTCGTTTTTCTATTCCAAGACTTGATGAATACTATTTTGGACAATTGTTTTATCTGTTTGAATTCTCCTGCTATTTATCAGGAGTGATTCTTGGAGTTAATCCTTTCGACCAACCCGGTGTAGAAAGCTATAAAAAGGATATGTTTTCAAGGCTCGGTAAGCTTTAAGGGGTCGGAAGGCAGCTATATTCAACAGAAGTGCATAAAAAGAGTATTATATGAAAAAGAAAGAGCATGGAACGACTTCGTCCAATGTGAATCGACCCCCATTCTAACGATTGGGAGGTCAGTTCACAATACGACAAAGGGGAAAATGCTCTTTTCTTATGTTTGTTTCAATTGCATAGCTTTATCTATAACGCAAACGTTTGTGTAAATATGACTCTCACAGCGATAGGAATCACCTTTTCCTTATGATAGTATTTGATTTGTAAATGAATAAATAAGAGAAGTAAATGAAATAGATAGTATAAACAATAGAAAGGTTGGTGCAGCATAATGAAACATAATTTACTGATTGTGCACGGTGGCGGTCCGACTGCTGTGTTGAATGCGTCCTTGTACGGTGTAATAAAGGAAGCAAAGAATAGCGAAAAAATTGATAAAGTCTTCGCTGCGATCGGAGGTTCCCAAGGAATTATAAGGGAGAGCTTTAAGGATATTAGTGTAACCCCAGAGCAGGAGCTGGAACTACTCCTTCATACACCGGGTACAGCAATTGGTTCCTCCCGAGATGCTTTGACACAAGAGGATTATGATCGTATGCCTGAGATTTTTGTACGACATGGGATCAAATACGTGCTATTTAATGGCGGCAACGGAACTATGGATACCTGCGGAAGAGTACAAGAGGCTTGCAAGGATGAGGATATCTTTGTCGTTGGTATTCCAAAAACTATTGATAATGATATTTCAGTCATAGACCATGCCCCGGGTTTTGCCAGTGCTGCAAAATATATTGCAACTACAACAGCGGAGGTAGCAGCTGATGTAAAATCACTTCCCATCCATGTATGTGTAATAGAAGCGATGGGACGAAATGCGGGCTGGATTACTGCTGCTGCGGCATTAGCTAGAAAAGATAAGAAGGATGCGCCGCATTTGATTTATCTTCCGGAGCGACCATTTATCGAAGAGGAATTTCTGGAGGATGTCAAGAAGCTCTATGAGGAACTGGGCGGAGTAGTAGTTGTTGTAAGTGAAGGGCTTAAGAATAAAGCCGGTGAATCCATTGTTCCTCCGATCTTTAAGACGGATCGAGCTACTTATTTTGGCGATGTAAGTGCTTATTTGGCGGGACTTATTATACAGAAGCTAGGCATTAAAGCCAGAAGTGAAAAACCGGGATTATGTGGCAGAGCTTCCATGGCAAATCAATCCACGATTGACAGGGAGGAGGCGGTCCTTGTAGGCAGAGAAGCCGTTAAGGCTGCATTAGCAGGGCATACCGCTGTCATGGTAGGTATTAAACGTGTACCCGGTGATGAATATAAGATTGAGACACCTCTCATTCCAATCAAGGAAGTTATGCTGGAGGAGAAGGTTCTGCCGGAGAAATACATCAATGAGAGAGGTAATGACATAACAGAAGAATATGTGAAATGGTGTAAGCCCTTGATTGGTGGAGAATTACCGGATTTTATTCATTTTAATTCATGACAATATAACTTATCGTAAAATGTGAGATATGTTGATAATAATAGAAAGGTATTAAATATTATGAAGCGTATTTATTTAAATTTAAAAAGATTTGATATACCCAAAGAGTATGGCGGGGTTAACAGTATTGCGAAACCACAGGATTGGGGTAAATATATCGTTCATCATATTCAAGAAGAGTTAAATCAGTATGAGAAGGAAGAGACAGAATTCATCATTTACCTGCCGGAAGCACACATAATCGGAGCTGTCAGTGAGTTGACACCAAATTCAAATCTTCAGATAGGCTGTCAAAGCGTCTTCCGTGAAGACACAGCGGTTGGCGGTAATTTTGGCGCATTTACGTCGCAGCGAACAGGTAATGCGATGAAGGCAATCGGTTGTACCAGCACTATTATCGGTCACTGTGAGGAAAGAAGAGACAAAGCGGGTATCTTAGCAGAGGCAGGCATTACCGATACAGAGGCAGTAAACAGAATATTGAATAAAGAAATCAAGACAGCTTTGGAAGCGGGCCTCAACATTTTATATTGTATTGGAGAGACCTCCGAGGAACAGGATCGCTGGGAGGAGGTATTAGAAAAGCAGCTTTCCATTGGTCTCTCAGGAGTGGATAAATCAAAGGTAGCCATTGCGTATGAGCCTATTTGGGCGATCGGACCCGGTAAAACTCCACCGGATAGAGCTTATATTGAGAAAATTGCCAGGTATGTTAAGAAGCTTACCGATGGAATCCCGGTTACCTATGGCGGCGGCTTGAAGGTGGACAATGCTAAAATGCTTGCATCTATACCGGAGATTGATGGTGGCTTAATTGCATTAACGAGATTCCAGGGTGAAATCGGATTTTATCCGGAGGAATATTTAGAGATCATTCATACCTATTTTGAAAAATAGAAAGAAGAGAAGCATAGTTATACTTCTTATCGATTTCATCCTCTTCATGTATAGGAAAAGAGTGAAATAAGAAATAATAATACGTAGCTGTAAAACATAAGACGTTATTCTGAATATTTTAATTAATTATAATAGAGATGAGAAAGAGAGGAAACAATAATGAAATTATCCTTTGAATATGGACATGGTACTGTAACGGCAGAGCTTCCGGATTCAACCGATGTATTTATCCCCGGGGAGACAGTGCCCGATCCCCCTTATATTCCGGAGGACCAGCTTGAAGCTAAAACTTTAGAATCCATCCGTAATCCCATCGGAATGGAACCGTTAACCAAATTAGCTAAGAAAGGCTCTAAGGTTACAATCATTTTCCCGGACCGTGTTAAGGGTGGGGAGCAGGAAACATCCCATCGTAAGGTATCCATTAAGCTGATTTTAAAGGAGTTATATAGTGCAGGTGTAGAGAAAAAGGATATCCTGCTCATCTGTTCCAACGGTCTTCACCGTAAGAATACAAAGCAGGAAATCTTCAACGTGTTAGGAAAAGAATTATTCCATGAATTCTGGTTCTCCAATCAGATTATCAACCATGACAGTGAAGATTATGAGCATTTGGTGGATTTGGGAACTACCAAACGTGGTGACCCTGTTATCATGAATAAATATGTTTATGATAGTGATGTGGCAATACTTATCGGACATACACAGGGTAATCCCTACGGCGGATATTCCGGTGGCTATAAGCATTGCTCCACCGGTATCACTCATTGGAAATCCATCGGCTCCCATCATGTGCCTGATGTAATGCATCGCAATGACTTTGTTCCGGTTAGCGGAAAGTCTCTCATGAGAACAAAGTTCGATGAAATCGGAGAATACATGGAAGAATGCATGGGCAAGAAATTCTTCTGCTGTGATGCTGTATTGGATACGTATTCAAGACAGATTGAAATCAACAGTGGTTATGCAAGGGAAATGCAGCCGATCTCCTGGGAGACAGCGGACAAACGAACCTATGTGCCCTTTGCTGAGAAAAAATATGATGTCATGATTTTTGGTATGCCTCAGTTTTTCCATTATGGGGACGGTATGGGCACGAACCCTATCATGTTGATGCAGGCATTATCAGCTCAGGTGATTCGTCATAAGAGGGTAATGAGCGACAAATGTGTTATCATCTGTGCCTCCACCTGCAATGGCAATTTCCATGATGAGCTATGGCCATATACCAGAGAAATGTATGATGCCTTCCAGAAGGATTATATGAATACTCTTCCGGATGTACACCGCCTTGGTGAATACTTTGCAACGAATGAGGAATATATTCGTAAATATCGCTTTGCTAACGCATTTCATCCCTTCCATGGCTTTTCGATGATTTCCTGTGGTCATTTGGCAGAGAAAAATACTTCCGCCATATATATTGTGGGAGCGGAGCAGCCGGGTTATGCCAGAGGAATGGGCCTAAAAACAAGAGCAACCATTGAGGAAGCTTTAGAAGATGCAAAGCAGAAGTATGTGGGCAATAATCCAAATATATTAGCACTACCAAAAACATTTAAACTATCAGCAGTTCATCTGATGATGAAGGATGAGGTATATACCGGAGATAATAACTTCCATTGCTGTCACTAATAACAGATAAGATATCGATATAGGAGGGTGTCCTAACAGTTTTGTAATGACTGTTAGGGCACCCTCCTTTCCAATACATGATTAAAGAAAGCCTGCAAAGCTGGCTTTCTTTAAGACATGATTCATAAAATGTCTGCAAAGCAGACATTTTATGAATAGACAAACCCTCTGAAAATATTAAACAATGCCGGATAGGAGATGGAAATGTCCTTGATTGAATTTCTAGGAGCTAAGAAAATAAAGAAAGGAATGCTTTATTCCACATAATATGATAAGATATAGATATTCTAAATACTTCCTGAGAATTGACAATTGTGGAAGGGAGGGATTATTCTGAAGAAGGAATCATTTTTAACAAGACAGCCAGGAATAATCGGAGCAGATAAATACAGGCAGTATGCGATATTGATTCCGCTGATTCAAGTGGATGGAGCAACTTGCTTGCTCTTTGAAAAGAGATCTGCAAAATTAAGGAGACAACCGGGAGAAATCTGTTTTCCGGGTGGAAAGCTTGAGCCGAAGGAATCGTTATTGGAGTGTGCTGTTCGTGAAACGGTAGAGGAGCTTAACATAAAGAAGGAACAGATTAAGGTGATCGGGGTAGGTGATATCTATATCTCACACTATAATCTGATGATACATCCCTTTATCGGTAAGATAGGGGATTACCGGGATACATTTAGCATTGATGAAGTGGAAGAGATTATAAAAGTACCTTTGGATTTTTTTCGTAATCATCCGCCCGAGGTATTTGAAAGCAAGATAATCAATCAACCGGCTGAGGATTTCCCCTATGAATGGATTCCGGGTGGTGTGAATTATCCATGGGCAAAGGGAATTCAAGAAGTATTGTTTTACCGATATGAAAACTGGACCATTTGGGGGATGACAGCCCGAATAGCTAACTCAGCGACAAAATTGATTGATGAATATCCCGGTTGCATTGATGATGATGCAATATAGGTGTATTATGTTGATAAAGTACTTATGCGTTGGATTGTAGAAGATAAATAATGTGTATATAGCATTTATTTCATACGAAAGGAAAAATGACTAAAATGAAGAACTTATTATTAAAACATCCACTACTGCGTACTCTCTTTGAGCTGCGAGGGAATCCACGTGCCTGTGTCTATACAGAGCCAATGTGGGGGCTTTCCATGAATCTGTGCCTACCATATGCTAGTGTATATATGCTTGCCTTCGGAATGAATGATGTACAGGTGGGAATCGTATCCTCAATTTATATGTTTTCTCAGATGATCTGCGCATTTTTATCCGGTGCAATTGTTGATAAATTAGGTCGTAGAAAGAGCACCATGATATTCGATTTCCTGGCTTGGAGCCTTCCCTGCCTCATTTGGGCATTCAGCCAGGGCTTTTGGTTCTTTGTGGTGGCAGCATTGCTAAACGGTATGATGAAGATAACCACAGTATCCTGGGATTGCCTGCTTGTCGAGGATGCTCCTAAGGATAAAATAACCCAGATATATTCCTGGGTTATGATATCCGGTAATCTTTCTGCTCTCTTTGCACCGATATCCTCAATTCTGGTATCACAGCTAACGTTGATACCTGCGATACGAATATTATATATCAATGCATTTATTGTTATGACAGCAAAGCTATTAATACTGTATAAATTTTCAACAGAAACAGGGACAGGTAAAATCAGGCGTGAGGCAACCCGCAACATGTCATGGGGAGAGATGCTTTCCGGATACAAAAATGCATTACATAAGCTATTAGGCTCACGAGGTACCGTATTTGCGTTAATCATCAGTATCTTAGTAGAGATTGTAGCGATGCTTGGGATGACCTTCTGGCAGATTATTGCATCCCGCCGCATCGGAGTTCCGGACACATTATTGCCCATCTTTCCGATGGCGAAAAGTATGCTTTCCATTATTCTATTCTTCACTATAATATCACATATCAAGCAGACGAAGCTGAAATGGCCGCTGTATGGAGGTTTTTTAAGTTCCATAGTCAGCTGTATATTGCTTATTTCTATAACCGATATTGGTGTGTGGGGATATGTAGTATTATCGATTTCTTTGATTTTTGAAGCGCTGGGAGTAGCTGTTCTCAGTACACTTAGAGAATCCCTGGTTGCTATTCATGTCGACCCTGCAGAGCGCTCAGGTATTTTGGCCTTGCTTCAGACGACAGTAATGCTGGTGAGCGTACCCTTTGGATACATAGGTGGACTGCTTAGTGATATCTCAAGAATATTACCCTTTGTCCTTTGTATTGTATTGTTGCTTTTAGGGGTTCTGGCAACCGCCTTGTTTTATCGGGCTTCTGCCGAAAAGGTTTAGAAGAATTGAATTGGGGGGGAAGATAAGAATGCAAACATATACCATAGGAAAGTCTTTTTATCCGGAAGCGAAGGTGCCCCTGAAGGTATATAAGGAAAGAAAGGAAATAACTGAAATAACGCCTGGTACAACATATCAGATTGTAATAATTGAAGAAGGTACAGGTATTATTAATGTAAACGGTAGTAAGCTGATAATATCAGCACCTTACCTGTTTATGCTGAATGATGAGGAAACAATTCAAATAGAGAATGCGCGTGATATTAAGCTTCATATGGTTTTATTCCATCCCAACCTTCTTGATAATAAATTTGAATTTTCATTTATAAAGGAAGCCTCCAGGCTGAATGTAACCGATACGCAGGTTCAGAATCTATACCTCTTTAATTCGTTTGTGATAAGAGACGGTAGTCAGTCTAACCACTATAAGTTGACTAGTATCATGCTACGCAGGCTTTTATATCTGATAGACTGTATTCAGATGGAAATTGAAAGGCAGGATACCTGTTATTGGATATGCAAAGGAAGATCATATTTACTCGAACTCCTTTGTTATTTATCAAGAATTCCGATGATGGCTATACCGGTCAGGGATGCGACATTAGATTGCAATGTTGATCAGTTGGAAGAAATACTGCTCTACATACATACCTATTATTCGGAGAAAATTTCCTTAACAACATTAGTTGAACGTTTTAATACGAACCGGACTACTTTGAATCATATGTTTAAGAAATATGTCGGTGAGAGTCTGATCTCCTATCTCATTATGTTAAGGATAGAGGCAGCATCCCTTATGCTGCGGGATACCGGGCTTCCTATCACGGAGATTGCGTACCGGGTGGGATATGAGGATAACGCGTATTTTAACCGCAGCTTTAAAAGGGTAATCGGTTGTACCCCCAGTCAATATCGCAAGAACAACAGCTGGCTGCTGCAGCTAGGTTAAAATTGTAAAAAATCTAAAAACTCCTGTAAATATTCTATTCCATATGAAAGTATTTTTGAGGATACTTTTATATGGAATTTTATATGCGCGTAAGCAAAGTGAGCATTCGCAAGCTTGCTTGCAGATATGCGAACGCGCACGCGAACCGTGTTTCTTACGGTTGCAAAGAATCTCTTTGCAGCTTCTAAAAGAGAAGGGGTGAAATAATATATGAAGTATGTAAGGAATGAATATATCCTTATCGTTTTATGTCTCGGGCTGATCTCAGCCGCTGCTTGCTCCGGAAAGGATAACATTGCTGAAGATAATATTGAAATCCTTCAGGAGGATTCGAATAGTATTTCGGAAAGTAATGTCGGAGACATCAGCAAGAAAGAGATACCCGAGGTGGTCGAAGAGAAAGAAGATGAGAATAAGATTATGAAAGAAGAAGTACTTCAGGAGGATAAGACGGTTTGGACATTTCAGACCAATGGGGGAATTGTAGCTTCACCTATTATTAATGGGGATGTTATTTACTTTGGAAGTAAGGATGGCAATTTGTATGCGGTTAATAAGGATACCGGCGAGGAGGTTTGGAAATATAGTATAGGGACTCCGATATTATGCCAGCCCGCAATCCTTGATGAAGCAATATTCTTTAGCAGTAAGGAGGTATATATTGCTGTTAATGCCATGACGGGGGCTGAATTATGGAAATACGATTTGCAGCCCGATATCAGAGCTACGTTTAGAAAGGATCAATGGGATTATCATGATTCAACACCGGTAATTGATCATGGTATCGTATATTTCGGAAGCGGTACGGGAGCCATACTGGGATTTGATGTTGCTTCGGGCGAATTAAAATGGGAATTCAATGCTTCCGGCAGTATTTCGATGCGCTCTACTCCGATGATTGAAGAAGGAGTGATGTATTACGGAGATTGGGCAGGAAATTACAGAGCAGTTGAAATCGCGACGAAAAATATTCTATGGGAGAACAGCTATCAACAAGCATTTCAGAGTGCGGCTGCCATGAAGGACGGAATTATCTTTATGGGAGGCAGAGATACCAGGATACATGCAATTGATAGTAAAACCGGTGAAAGCAAATGGGACTATAAAGATCCGGACGGTTCCTGGATTACGGGAGATCCGATTGTTGATGGTGATATTGTATATTTCTCGACCTCTGATTCCGAGAAGGTATATGCGATGAGTATCGAAGACGGGACCGTAATGCGGGAATATCCTATCTACAAGAACTCATTTTCTAAGGTGCTGATCGATAACGGCTTATTATATGTTACATCCGGAGATGCATATAGATCACCCGGTTCCGGAAAGCTTCAGGTATACCGCTTGAATGATCATGAGAATATGGCATGGGAAGTCAGTTTGGATAATGGAGGAGTATTTACAAGCCCGCTACTGGTCAACAATATTGTTTATTTCGGAAGTGAAGACGGGTACCTGTATGCGGTTAGAAGCAATGAAACAGTAATCGAGTGTGGGAAAGTGTTTGATCGATGAAAGTAACTTTTCTTCCTTTTCCGAATATGTTATCCTTATACTGATGGATAGAAAACATATGCACAATGAGTCAGATAGAGGAAACCTTACAGTAAGGGGGAAATTCATATATGAAACTTTTTCACATATCCGATCTGCACATCGGAAAGCAGCTTCATTATTATAATTTAAAAGACAATCAGATTGAGATATTAAAGCAGATAGTTGATAAGGCGAAGGAGTATCGTCCGGATGTGATTTTGATTGCCGGTGATATCTACGATAAATCGGTACCGTCAGCCGAGGCATATGCAATCTTTGATCACTTCTTAACCGAGCTTTCCGAGATAATACCATCCATCCCCGTTCTGATGATTGCGGGGAATCATGATTCGGCAGAGCGTCTTAACTATGCCAGTACCTTTTTGGAAAAGCATCATATATACATATCGGTTCTTCCGCCTCAGAAGGAGGAAGAACATCTGAAGAAGATCGTATTACAGGACGAGCATGGTGAGGTGAATTTCTACCTGCTTCCCTTTACGAAGCCGGGTTATGTACGGCATCTGTTTGAGGACGGTGTAGTGACAAGCTATGATAGTGCGGTTAAAGCATTGATAGAAAGGGAAATGGTCGATTATAGCAATCGAAATGTTCTTGTGTCACATCAATTCTACATAGCCGGAGATAGACTTCCCGAGACTTGTGAATCGGAGCAGGCCTATATCTCTGTCGGTGGAGTGGATAGTGTCGATGTAGCAGCTGTAAAGGAGTTTGACTATGTTGCTCTGGGGCATCTTCATGGTCCCCAGCAGATCGGCGAAAGGCATATCCGTTATAGCGGTACTCCGCTTAAATATTCTGTCAGTGAAGAAAAACATACAAAGTCAATTACGATGGTAACACTGGGTGCTAAGGGAGAGGAGCTTATCATTGACAAGCTTCCCTTGTTTGCAGGACAGGATGTCCGCAGGGAACAGGGTACCCTGAATGAGATTATCAGCAGGGTAACAGACGAAAACCGCAATGATTTTGTCAGTATAACCTTAACGGATGAAGCAGATTTATTTAAGCCCAAGGACCAATTAGAGGAGCATTATAACTACATACTGGAGGTTCGGGTTGAGAATAGCAGGACCAAAGCACAGATGGAGAATATCACCGGTGAGGCTTCCGTACTCGATCCCCTGGAAGCATTTCGCGAGTTCTATCAGGAGATGAATAATGAGCCTATGAATGGCGAGGAGGAGAAGCTGATCGCAGAGATCATTACTATGGTGAAGGAGGCGGAATATAAATGAAACCAATTTATGTGAAAATGAGTGCCTTTGGATCCTACGCAGCAGAGGAAACGGTAGATTTTACGGACGTTAACCATGGTATATTTCTGATTACCGGAGATACCGGAGCCGGTAAGACGACGATATTTGATGCTATCACCTATGCACTGTATGACCAAACCAGCGGTGGCAAACGCGACGGTGAGATGATGCGAAGTCAATATGCCGATGAGGATACACGGACCTATGTAGAATTGAAGTTTACTTATCAAGGTGACACCTATACAATTACCCGGTCTCCGAAGCAGGAACGCATCAGTAAAAGAAGGAATAAGGACGGTGAGTTGACGAAGACGATTGATCCGCCGAATGTAGAGCTGATCATGCCGGACGGAATGCCTTACCGAGGTAAGATCAAGGAGACCAATCAGAAGATTATTGATATCATCGGTTTGGATCCCGATCAATTTACTCAGATTGCAATGATTGCTCAGGGTGATTTTCTTAAGCTGTTACATGCACCCTCTAAGGAGAGGAAAGAGATCTTTGCTAAAATCTTCAACACCAGAATTTATTGGAGAATGGAAGAGGAGCTGAAGAACCGTTCCAAGCAAAGCTATGGTAAGCTGGAGGATAATCGTAAGGATATTCTTCGTGAGATGGAGAATGTACGATGTGTAGAGAACAGTATCTTAGAGGTACAATGGGCGGAAACTCCCCACTTTTTGGAGAGCGATCCTGATTTACAGGTTTCCCTGATCAGACAGATTATTGAGGAGGCTAAGGCAAGAGAAAAGGAGATCACGCTCCGTATCAAAGAAAATCAGAATGACTTAAGTAAGGTTACGCTGGAGCTTCAGCAGGCAGAGGGAATCAATCAGCTGTTTACCGCCTTGGAGAATGCGCATAAGGTTCAAGAGAAGCTGAGCAGCAGAAGAGATGAGATGAGCTCTGTGAAGAGAAAGCTGGATGCAGCGAGGAAAGCTCTGGTGATAGAGCCGAAAGAGAAGGCATTTCTGGCTAAACAAAAGGAATTTGAGGCATGTACCCAAAGGATTGATGTTATTAAGGAATGGATTGTCCTGAATAGACCCATTCTTGAGGATTTGCTCCAAAGCAATGAAGTGGCTGAACTTGATTATAAAAATAAAACTCCGGAATTAGGGGCTAAAATAAATAAAATCACAGAGTTTTTACCCAAGTTTACAGAATACGAAGATAAGTACAGGGAGTTTGAAAAATTATTAAAGAATCGCGACTTAGCCAAAAAACAGCTGGAGGATGTCTTAGCTGATATCAGGACATCAATGGAGCAGCATAAGGCAATCGCCGAAGAACAGATGTCACTGAAGGTAGTAGCGGAGGAACTAGCCGTACTATCACAAACGGTTGGACGGTTAACGGAACGGAAAACAAATCTTGAGAATCTGATGCTTGATATTCTGGAGTTACAAAAGTTAAAAACGGCTTATATTCAAGAGGAACAAGAATATAAGAAGGCTGAAGAGAACGCAGAAGATAAGACTAAGAATTATGAGATCTGCTATCGGCATTTTATTGAAGGACAAGCAGTAATACTGGCTCTCGAGCTAAAGGAGGGCATGCCGTGTCCGGTATGCGGTGCTACAAGCCATCCGCAGAAAGCTACCTTTACAGAGTGCGGTATTACACAGAAGGATTTACAGAATGCTAAGAATGCGAAGGATACAGCAGATCAGGAGTTAAATAAGAAAAAAGAAGCACTGTATATGGCCAAGCAAAGCTACGAGAGTAAGAAGACCCTGGCTGAGCATGAAGGAAAGAGAGTGATCTCCTCTGAATTCAATGCAGAGACGGCTACCGGGGAGGATATCCGAATTGTTTTGCAGGAATGTACCGTTAATCTGAACTTGGAAGCAGCCAGAAAGGAACGAGCGATTTCGGCCAAGGAGAAGCTAAGTTATAATGAAGATCTATTACAGAAGCTAAATAGTGACCTTGAAACTGCTACGGCGAAAAGAGAGGCGGCAGATCTCATTCTAAGGGAGCTTGAGATAAGTAGAGCTGCCTCGGACAAGGAACTCTATCTCCTGAAAAGTACTCTTATTTATGAAAGCTCAGCTGTGGCACAGCAAGAGCTTTCGGCAGCAGGAGAACAGCTTCAAGCTTTGGAAGCGGTAAAAGCAGAAACTGCGAAGAAATATCAGACCTTACTGGAACAGATGAATACAACCCAGGGTAAGCTAAAATCGGAAGAAGAGAGCCTGGCCAGAGTAAGTGATGAAGTTAATGATCTGAGAAAAGCTTTTGATAAGGAGATACAGAGTCAAGGCTTTCCTGACAAGACTTTCTATCATGCGTCCTTATTACCGTTGGAGACAATCGAGGCTTTGGAGACTACTCTGCAGGAATTTAATAAGTCAGTAATCGAGAACGATAATAGTATCAGGCACTTTACAGAGCAAACAGTCGGAAAAGAGAAGGTGGATACATCATCTCTGGAAAGTAAAAAAGCCGGACTGGTGGAGGCAGGAGTAAGCTTGGATGATATGAATAAGCAGGTATACGGAATCCGTTCCGGCAATGAACTGATTCTGGAGAATGCTATCAAGCTCTTCGACATAAGAAGGAAAACCAGGGAAGAGTACACTATTATTAACCGGTTAGAGGCAACGGCTAATGGAAAAGTCGGACCAAAGCGTCTCAATTTCCAGACCTACATACAAAGAAGATATTTTAACTCCATCCTGAGGGAGGCGAACAAGAGACTATATATCATGTCGAAGGGTCAGTTTATCTTGAAATGCAGGGATGTAGAAGATCTGTCCAATCAAGGAGAGGTGGGGTTGGATCTTGATGTCTATAGCATGGTGAATGATCAGATCAGAGACGTTAAGACCTTATCCGGTGGGGAATCCTTTATGGCGGCTCTGGCAATGGCGCTGGGTATGGCAGATATTATTCAGAACTGCGCAGGCAGTATCCACATAGATACTATGTTCATTGATGAAGGCTTTGGATCCTTAAGTGATGAGACCAGAGCGCAGGCAATTCATGTTCTCAACGAACTATCAGAAGGAAGGAGACTGGTTGGAATTATATCCCATGTATCAGAACTGAAGGCACAGATTGGGACGAAGCTGAATGTAACAAAGACAGATAAAGGCAGTAAAGTACGATGGGATATCGGGGATTAATACGACGATATTGATTTTAACTATAGAAATCCAAAGATACGTATTTAGGTTCCAATCCTGACAGAATCCGCAGAATGGGTGTCGAATATGTGGAAGTGGTACTGGTACATGGTGTAGCAGCATCGATTTTAAATGTAAATAGGTAACTAAAAGCCGAAAAATAGAGTAAATCTCTGATTTTCGGCTTTATGTTAGCACATTATAAAAAATTTATTAGTTACATGACATATATTGGCACTATCTAATAATTTGTGCAATTAGTATATGTGGACACGAGACCATATATTTATTGATTGATATATTTTGCGTATATTGTTATATTTTAATCAAATATACAAAAATTATCATAAAGAAACTGAAAATTACGATTAACTTTTTATGTAAAATCACTATGATAAGGCGGGGATATACATGATTACAAGAAGAGAGATAGCTCAGAAGGCTGGAGTGTCCGTTTCTGTAGTATCAAGAGCACTAAATAACAGCGGTTACGTGAAGAAATGCAAGCGGGATGAGATTCTACGTATTGCCGAAGAGCTTGGGTATCGGCCAAATCCTGTTGCCATGTCTCTACAAAAGCGCAGAACAAAGCAAATTCTGTTCTATTGTAAAGATCTTAATAATGCGTTCAATATAGAAATGTATCGAGGAATGCTAGTGGAAGCTGAAAAGCAAGGTTACATGGTTGTAATGAATGGAAAGATGAACTTTGAATTTGTTCGGGATATGATGATAGACGGAATTATACTTCCAAGCCAATTTGCTACAGCCAGATACCTTGAGGAGATAGGACATAATTATCATCTTCCTGTGGTTAGCTCTTCATACGGTGATGACATCTATTTTTCCAAAGCGGTACCAATTATAGAATGTGATCTATTACAGGGAACAAAAGATGCGCTGCAATATCTATGGGATAAAGGCCATCGGAAAATTGCGATGATTACGCCTTATGATTTGAAATCGCATAATTCTAGAATGATAGCTTGGAAAGAATTCATGGCACCTGTGCTGCAAGATAAGCTAGATAATTATTTTTTAAGAATTTGCAAAGAAGGGTTACATGACGATGAAAGATTACTTCAATTTGAGGAAGAGCAGAGCAGTGATTGGAGATACAAACAAGATAGCTTTTATGAAAAAGGGATGTTAGCTGCCGATATTTTTTCTGAACGTAAACTGAATGCAACTGCAGTCCTAAGCTTTAACGATGAGATGGCATTGGGGTTTGCAAAACGTATCAAGCAGTTTGGGTATAAGATACCGGAAGATCTATCCTTGATGGGTTTTGATGGGGTTTCAACAGGTAAATATATGGAGCCGGCTTTAACGAGTATGGCCTTACAACCGGCGGTTATCGGGGCTAAATGTGTACAGGTTTTAATATCAGTACTACAGGGCAATAAGTTTAAGTATGTGACTCATATACCTACTAAGATTTTGGAAGGGGATAGTGTAAGAGATATAAATTAGTGGTAGCATGTTACGCCATTGGTAATCAACATAAAAGATAGAAAGCACGCATCGCGAACTTTTTATTGTCATGAATTAGAATTACATAAAACTGCATGAAAAAGTAGTTTTAGTAAAATATAAGGAGGTAATTTTATGAAAAAGACATTAATAACACGCATGCTTGCCATTGGTCTTGTAATATCCATGGCAGGGACTATGTTTGTCGGCTGTGGCAGTGATTCGGGAAGCACTGCCGGTACTACTACAGCTGAGCAGGGAGCGGAAATTGCAGCATCAGTAGATTCAAATCCTTCTGATATTTCCGGTACCATAGAAGTCGGGGGATGGCCCTCCGGTGATGATGCTTTTGAAGCTGCGCTTGATGGGTTTTATAAGATGTATCCTAATGTGAAGGTGGAATTAGTATTTACCGATACCACATCACACCATCAGGCACTGCAAAGCTCCTTGGTGGCTGGCTCAGGAGCTCCGGATGTTGCCATGGTAGAAGGGGCTTACATATCACAGTACCGAGATAGTACAGCGCTCTGCGACCTGAATACTCTTGGTGCTGCTGATCTGAAGGATGACTTCGTCGCTTTTAAATGGAACCAGACGATATCTTCTGACGGAAAAAGAATGGTAGCAATCCCTTGGGATCTTGGTCCTACCCTTTACTATTACCGTACTGATATATTTGCGGAAGCAGGCCTTCCTACCGATCCGGTAGAAGTTGCAGAATTAATGAGTACCTGGGATGGTGTATTAAAGGTCGCAGAAGCAGTGTCAATCCCTGGAGAACGATGGTTCCTGCCATCTGCGGCTTATCCCTACCAATGGATGTTCATCAACCGGGATTATTATGATGAATCATTGAATCTGAAACTTGTTAGAGAGGGCGACCTAGAGTGTTTGGATGCATGCCTGACCATCCGGAAAAATGGTTGGGATATGAATGTAGATATGTGGAGTGGTGAAGCTTATGCTGCTTATGCAGCAGGTACCTGTGTATCTGTAGCAGCCGGCTCCTGGTTTTCTGGTTTTTTGAAGACCGATATTGACCCGGAGGGTGTTGGTCACTGGGGAGCAACTACATTACCCGGAGGAATGCCTTCGACTAACTGGGGAGGATCTTTCTTGGTCATTCCGGAGCAGTCGGATAAGAAAGAAGCTGCATGGGCTTTTGTGAAATATATGTTAGCAACTTCCGAAGGTCAAAATACTATGTTTAAAGCGGTGGATTATTTCCCGGCTTACATTCCGGCATGGTCAGCTGCTCCGGATTTATATACGGCTCCTGATGAATACTTCGGTGGTCAGGCTCCTAACTCCATCGCAACAAAGATTGCGGCAGATGTTCCGGTTGTATACAATACGATTATGGATGTTACTGCGGAAGGTTACTTATATAGCTCATTTAATGCGGGTGCAGAAGCAGGAGAATCTCCGGAGCAGATCAGAGATCGGCTTGGACGTGATATTGAAGCTGCAAGCGCAGAGTTGAAGCAGCAACAGATACAGACGATGAAGGATGCAGGTGTGTGGAAGGAATAATATCTACAAATCATAATTGCTGCGACTGAAAAGATTGTGGATATTAAAGATAGAAAAGTGGCCAGATCCCAGGTGTATCCGGCCACTTTTAAAGAAAGGACGAGGGAAGAGAAATGAAGAAAAAGTCTTTCTTTCGAATATTAAAAGAGAATCGAGTTGCTTATGCTTACATAGCACCTTTCTATATCCTTTTTGCTGTCTTTGGTCTATTTCCCATGGTAGCAGGCTTTTTGCTAAGCTTTTTCCGGTGGGATGGACTTGGAGCTATGCATTTTTTGGGCTTAGAGAATTATATTAATTTGTTCAAGGATACTCTCTTCTGGAAAGCTCTCTCAAATACCCTGTTTATCGGTATTATTGCTCATATTCCTATTCTGCTTGGAGGTCTTGTATTAGCATACATATTAAACTCTAAGATGGTAAAGGGTCAGAATATATTTAAAACGATTTATTTTATGCCCATGGTAACAAGCTCAGTTGCTATTACAATTATCTTTCAAAATCTATTTGGTAATAACTATGGGTTAATTAATTATTTTGTAAAGCTATTTGGCGAAGAACCAGTTAACTGGCTAGGTGGTGATGGGGCTCTGATCAAAGTAGCGGTCATCGTTATGTTTGCCTGGAAATGGATTGGATGGAACATGGTAATTTATTTAGCCGGCATGCAGGGAATCAATAGTGATATCTATGAAGCTGCCAGTATTGACGGTGCCTCTAATTCCAGAATAGTGTTCAATGTTGTAATTCCTCTGCTAAAGCCAATTATTCTATTTACGCTCATACAGTCAAGCATTGGAATGTTCAATCTTTTTACAGAACCCTTCGTCCTAACCGGTAACAACTGGGGTGGTGGATCTAATAATGGAGGCCTTACCCTGATGATGTACCTGCTTAATAAGGCACCACAGGGTGGTAATGCTTACGGCTATGCTTCTTCAATCGCATATGTAATTACGCTTATGATTATCTGTATTTCCGTAGTTTTGAGTAAGGTGATGGCTGAGAAAGACACAGTGAAGAAAAAAGGAGGAAGATAGCATGAGTACATTATTGATTTTGATTGCCGCGATACTAATTGTTCTTATTGTTATCTCGTTTCTTCATCCGATAGGGAAGAAGCTATCATTATATTTCATTCTTATTCTGGTTGCGCTGACGATGCTGTTACCATTTTATATGATGTTTGTTATGGCCACATTATCGACAAATGAAATCTATTCCTTTCCACCGATTATGCGGTTTGGCACTAATCTGATTACAAATTTCCATAACATGACGGCAGCTGTTAATTTACCCAGAGCATTTATGAACAGTGGGATTATCACGTTTTCGTATACTATACTTGTATTATTTTTCTGCTCTATAGCTGGTTATGCCTTTTCCGTATATAATTTTCCCGGTAAGGATAAATTGTTCGTGGTACTCTTGGGTACGATGATGGTCCCTGCTACTGCCGGGATTATACCATGGTATATTATGATGAGTAAGTTTGGATGGATCAATAATTATGCTGCTCTGATTATACCAGGCTGTGCCAATGCCTTTGGTATCTTCTGGATGAGGCAGTATTGTCAGAATAATGTGCCGCGCTCCTTGATGGAAGCAGCGCGTATAGACGGTTGCAGTGAATGGTTGATCTTCTTTCGCGTA
>JAEZKL010000103.1 GCA_023415475.1 Bacillota bacterium
CCTCAAGCCAGAGAAAGGCATTGCTGAGAAACCAGGTTACCAATTTATTATACAATGGTAAAATTGTTACAACCGAAGCGAAGGCAAAGGAAATCCGTAGCATTGCTGAGCACATGATCGCACTTGCTGTAAGAGAAAAAGACAACTTTGAAACCGTTACAGTAACTGCTAAGGTTGCTCGTAAGGACAAAGATGGTAAGAGAGTGAAGGAAGTAGTTAACGGTAAGAAAGTTACTGTTTTCGACGACGTTCAAAAGACTGTTAAGAAGGACAGCGCTACTCGTCTTCATGCAAGAAAGCAGATGATGAAGTATCTCTACCCGGTTACCGAGGTTCCTAAAGAGAACGCTGGTAAGAAGAGAAATACGAAGGAGATTAACTTATCCGATAAGTTATTCAATGAGATTGCTCCTAAGTATTCCAGTCGTAACGGTGGTTACACAAGAATCGTTAAGATCGGACCTCGTAAGGGCGATGCAGCAATGGAAGTTTTAATCGAGTTAGTTTAATTCCATAGCTAATACCAACCATTCAGAAGACGTACGGTGTTACGTCTTCTTTTTTTTCTAATAGAGGGCTGTCGCTTGAGGTATAGAAAAAGGTCCTTATACTTGAGTTGCAGCTACGAAAGGAAGCCAGATAGATCATAGGCTCCCCTCACACACCGGTTCCAAGACATCTCACTCATTTGTATACCTGAATCGTACATAAAAAGACTATGTTCGTTTCAGGTATACAAATTGAGCAAGCTGTCTTGCAAACGGTGCATTACGGGAAGCCTATAACCTATCCTGCTTCCTATTGAGATACAAGCATAAAGACCTTATCCTGTATCATGTAAGCGACAGCCATATATGAAAGTAAAAGAAGACGTAGCAGGGTACATCTTCTAAGATTTATAGTAATACTATTTTGACTTTTATGTATTTAGAGCTATTTCCTGGTTGAATTAAATAACTCGATCTGTGGTGGGAGATTTTCGGTTACAGGAGTTTGGACATATAGTATTCGTCTTCATATTCTCCGTCGATGAGGAGAGAGCGGCGCTTTGTGCCTTCGATTTCGAAACCGTATTTCTGATAGAGAGCAATGGCAGCTGGGTTATTGCAAAGGACAGTTAGCTCAAGGCGGATAATACTCTGCTCCTTAGCCCAGAGAAGTAGTTGTTCAAATAGTTGCCTGCCAAAGCCTTTGAAGCGTGCCTTTTCTAGCAGGCCGATTACGATGTATGCACTGTGACGGTTGCGTTGAAAGCTTCCTTTCGTAGCGGATAAGAAACCGACGATCTTATCCTCTTCTACTGCGCATAGAAGAAGGTTGTTATTCTGGATAGACATTCTGATATTATTAAGAGTTCTATCAACATCGTTTGATCGCTCATTAGGTTCATACATCATATATTTTGTTTCGTGGTCCAATTGTAACTGCATGTTCAGGAAAGCCTGCGCATCGTTTTCCGATACTTTTCTAACTAGCATCTTTGATACCTCCATAGTAATTTTCGTTTATTTAAAGTGTATGAAATAAAAATAGCACATTTATATTATTGATTCCAGTATTTGTTGCTTTAAAGTATTCCGTTACATCGGGGTCATATTATCCTGGTGAATATTGAGATTTCGTAATGGGATAATGTTAATGATTGAAAAAATATTGATTTTCTAGGATGATTGAGGTATATTCTGGATTTTCATATAAATATAGGAAGATTTTAAATTATGTATTTTTTTTTATGCAAGTATGAGTTATAATCATGTGTAAATATATTTTACTGAGTCTGCCTAGTAGAGCGAAGTCTTTGATTTTCCGACCCTTCTGAGAGGCCGTAAAGCAAAATAATGAGGGGTAGAATGGGATTACTGATAATAGTGATTTACAAATCAGATAAGTATAGAGATAGAAATGAGGCTGAATTATGGATATGATTAAAGTAGATAAGCTGTCCTTTGAATATATCAGACGGGATGAAAACGGTAATGTGGAGTCCATTAATAAGGCAATCGATGAGGTCAGCCTTAATGTGGAAAAGGGCGACTTTATTGCCATACTCGGTGCAAACGGGTCCGGTAAATCCACGTTAGCAAAGCTCATTAATGCGATCTTATATCCAACCGAAGGCAGTGTATGGGTGAACGGTCTAAAGACCTCAGAGGAAAAGAATCTCTGGGATATCCGTCAAAGCGCCGGAATGGTATTTCAAAATCCGGATAATCAGATTATTGCTACCGTAGTGGAAGAGGATGTAGGCTTTGGTCCTGAGAATCTTGGTATTCCCACAGATGAGATTTGGAAGAGGGTAGAGAGGAGTCTTGAGGCAGTTGGTATGCTGGAGTTCAGACATCTTTCTCCGAATAAGCTTTCCGGAGGACAGAAGCAGAGGGTGGCCATTGCCGGTATCATGGCAATGAAGCCGGAATGTATCGTCTTAGATGAACCGACCGCTATGCTTGATCCTAATGGCCGTAAAGAGGTGATTGCAACCGTCCGTGAGCTGAATAAGACAGAGAATGTAACGGTATTACTCATTACCCACCATATGGATGAGGTGATCTATGCGGATAAGGTCTTTGTAATGGAGCGTGGACATGTGGTTATGGAAGGAACTCCGAGAGAGATATTTTCCAGGGTTGAAGAGATTAAGAAGTATCGCATGGATGTACCACAGGTTACCGAGCTGGCATTTGAGCTTAGTAAAGAGGGTTATGATATTCCTGCAGGCTTACTAACGGTAGAAGAGCTTGTCAATGAGATTGAAGCTCTAAAACGTTCAAATAAGGAAAAATAACATAAGACATACAGACATCCCGAGAGAGGCGAAATAAACTGATTTAAGCCAAATAAAAGCCTCTGAAGGAGCATATTTAGGATTGGCCTCGACGAGGCAGTATGGAGGTTTTCTGTGCAGATTATATTTGATAAGATAAATTATGTTTATAGCGGTGGCACAGCCTTTGCCAGACATGCAATCAAGGATATCAGCTTTAACATCCACAAGGGTGAATTCATAGGGCTGATCGGTCATACCGGCTCCGGTAAATCCACCTTGATCCAGCATATGAATGGATTAATCAAGGCAACCAGCGGCCACATCTATTTTAACGGAGAGGATATCTACGATCCGGGTTATAAGCTAACAGCGCTCCGCAGTAAGGTGGGCTTGGTATTTCAATATCCGGAGCATCAGTTATTTGAAACAACCGTATTAAAGGATGTGTTGTTTGGACCGACGAATCTGGGACTCGATAAATTAGAGTGCGAGCTTCGTGCGTACGAAGCCCTGAAGATGGTTGGTATCGGTGATGATCTTTTAGATGCATCACCCTTCGAATTATCCGGCGGACAGAAGAGGCGTGTGGCAATTGCCGGTGTTCTTGCAATGAAGCCGGAGGTACTGATTCTTGATGAGCCTACTGCCGGTCTTGATCCGAAGGGCAGGGATGATATATTGGAGCAGATTGGCAAGCTACACAGGGAAAGTGGAATGACTATTATTCTGGTTACTCATAGCATGGAGGATGTGGCTAATTATGCGGACCGGCTCTTTGTTATGAATAAGGGTGAATTGGTTTTGCAACACCCAACGAAGGAAGTATTTACGCATTATAAGGAGCTGGAGCAGATGCATCTGGCAGCTCCGCAGGTAACCTATGTTATGAATGCCCTGAAGGAACGTGGATATCCGGTTAATACCGATGCCACTACCATAACGGAGGCAAAGAATGAGATACTTGCGCTGCTTCGCGCAGGTCGATAGGAAGTGAGACGTTATGATCAGAGATATTACCATTGGACAGTACTATCCCACGAATTCCATATTGCATCGATTGGATCCGAGAGTAAAACTGATCGGAACCTTTCTGTTTATTATTTCGCTGTTTATTTTCCAGTCCTTTTACGGATATGTAGTGGTTACGATATTTCTTGCATCCGTAATAAAATTATCAAAGGTGCCCTTTCGTTTCATAGTCAAGGGTCTGAAGGCCGTTGTAATCCTATTATTATTCACGGTGTTCTTCAACATGTTCTTCTTACCAGGAGAGCCGTTGATAGAATTCTATTTTATCACGATTACGAAGGAGGGCTTGACTAGTGCCGGTTTCATGGCAATCCGACTGACCTACCTGATAATCGGTTCTTCTCTTATGACATTTACTACAACACCGAATCAATTAACGGATGGTCTGGAGAAGGTGCTGCGACCACTAAACCGTATTAAGGTTCCGGTGCATGAGATTTCTATGATGATGTCCATCGCACTGCGTTTTATTCCTATTCTTCTGGAAGAGACGGATAAGATTATGAAGGCGCAGATGGCAAGAGGAGCGGATTTTGAATCCGGCGGAATCCTGAAGAGAGCAAAGAGTCTGATTCCTTTGCTGGTGCCGTTATTCGTGTCGGCTTTTCGTCGTGCGAATGATCTGGCGATGGCAATGGAAGCCAGATGCTACCGTGGAGGTGACGGCAGAACCAAGATGAAACCGTTACGTTATCACAGCAGAGATTATATGGCATACCTTGGTATGCTGATATACCTGGGGGCAATCATTACAGTCAATTTGATTGTGAAGGTATATCTATAGATGGAACACGATAGGTTAGATTAAATACATTGGAGGTTTGCAGCTGGCATATGAAGCGTGTAAAACTGGTGATTGCATACGACGGCACAAGATACTGCGGCTGGCAGCTACAGCCCGGACAACCTACGATTGAAGCTGAATTAAATAAGGCGTTGTCAGAGCTTTTGGGAGAAGAGATAACCGTCATCGGTGCAAGTCGAACGGACTCCGGTGTTCACGCACTTGGTAATGTTGCAGTATTTGATACCGATAGCGCCATACCGGCTGAGAAGATGTGCTTTGCTTTGAATGTACGTCTACCTGAGGATATCCGGGTGCAGAGCTCCGCTCTGGTTGCTCCTGATTTCCATCCACGCAGGACCGTCAGTCGGAAGACCTATGAATATCGTATCTTAAATCGTAAGATTGCTTTACCGACCGAGAGGCTATATTCCACCTTTATCTACTATAACCTGGATGTTGCAAGAATGCGGGAAGCGGCAGGACATCTGATTGGGGAGCATGATTTTAAGAGCTTCTGTTCAGTGAAAACGCAGGTAACCGATACGGTAAGAACGATTTATCAGCTGGAAGTAAGACAAGCCGGGGACATAATAACGATTTCTGTTACCGGCAGCGGATTTCTGTATAACATGGTTCGGATTATTGCCGGAACCTTGATAGAGATAGGCAGAGGTGCATATCCTCCGGAGAGGATGATAGAGATACTAAAAGGTTGCGATCGTAATTTGGCAGGACCTACAGCGCTGGCCGAAGGGTTAACCTTAATAGAAATTGAATACGGAGAAGAGTCTGTAATGAAAATGGAGGGATAATCGTGTTTGAATTTTCTAACAATTTAAGCTCAATAAATGATACATCAATACTGCTTCGATTACTTATGGCGGTTCTTTGTGGTGGTATCATAGGTTTTGAGCGAGGAAAGGCAGGCCGCCCGGCAGGGCTTCGAACCCATATCCTTGTATGCTTGGGCTCCACCTTAGCAATACTAACGAATCAATATGTATTTGAAACCTTCGGTGGTAGTGATCCGACAAGACTCGGTGCACAGGTGATCTCCGGAATAGGTTTTCTGGGAGCAGGAACCATTATCGTGACCGGCAGACATCAGGTAAAGGGCCTTACGACAGCCGCAGGTCTCTGGGCTACGGCTTGTATGGGGTTAGCGATAGGAATTGGCTTTTATAAAGCGGCGATTATAGGATGCATCCTAATCTTCTTTTCAACGGTAGTGCTGCATCGACTTGATAATATTATGCTGTCTAAATCAAAGGTGATGGATGTGTATATTGAATTTAATAAGTCCGCTTCCATTACCAGTGTACTCGATAATATGAAGCAGCAGGAGTATTCCATTGATTCGATTGAGATGGTAAAGCCCTCCTATGGCTCTGAGGCGTTAGGTGCCGCAATTATGACCCTCAGATTAAAACAGAAGAAGGTTAGGATTGATGTCATCTCCAAAATCAGTGAGCTTGATGGTGTTAAGTTTGTTGAAGAGATATAGGATCAGGTTTATCTTAATGCAGATGAAAAATATATAAATTATAAGCTGATTGCTGGTAACATTGCATTTTACTAGAGGAAAATGCTTGACACACCCGGTAACATGTAATATAATTATGAATCGTGACGTGAGAATACTTGAACCAAAGCCCCGGTAATAGTATTCAGGATCGTGAAAATCAGAAAGTGACTAGCATTCAGTGTTTTATCAGGACATTGACAGTCATTAAATAATTAGAATAAAATTTGAGAACACATTTTCATAAGGAGGTAAACCGATGAAAAGTTTTATGGCTAGTCCGGCAACAATTGAAAGAAAATGGTACGTAGTTGATGCTACAGGACATACATTAGGTCGTCTCTCTTCAGAGATCG
>JAEZKL010000110.1 GCA_023415475.1 Bacillota bacterium
TGGCAAAGGGGAAGGTTGTGGCAAAGGGGAAGGTTGTGGCAAAGGGGAAGGTTGCAGGTCTTAACTGATCGGGGCAATGTTTTTCGGATGCCGGACAGGTGACTGACTGTACGTACCAGAATCGACACCGATGGAACCTGTGTCGTTCTGCTTCGTACAGCTTCAGCCACCTGTTCAGCATAACGAAAAACAGTTTTGCCTCCTATCAGCTTAAGCCCTGCAACCTTCTGTCTACGACAAATAATTTACTTTTTTATAATGAATTATCTCTTTGTAATGTCATTATAGCGCAGCTTAAATATAATCTGAATTATCTAATACTGGAGAAACACGCTACACGAGTATCTCCGTTACCTGCTTTCAGGTATTGCGCGCTTGCATAAATACAAGTATGCTTACAGAATGTGAACAAATCGTGTTTGTTCACATTGCTCACATATGCTTACGCGCAAATAAATACTTCTCTATTACGTTGATTGCTTTAATGTAATATAATTCATATTGTTAAGTAATAAGGATAAAGGCTGTCTGGCTTATTTGCCTGACAGCCTTTATCCTTATTATTGTGAAACGATACGTCTTGGTTCATCTTATTCCTATGATATATATGCCTATTTCTCGGTGTTCGGCTTTTCTATCTCAACGATAGCGCTCTTCTTCATGGGAATTCTGCAATTCTTATTATTACCGAACTCTACGATAACGATTTCATCCATAACATCAATCACTACTCCATAAAAGCCGCTTGAAGTTAATACGCTGTCTCCTGCAGCAATCGTGGAGAGCATCATATTCATCTTCTTCTGCTGCTTCTTCTGTGGACGGATTAACATAAAGTAAAGTAAAAGGCCTAAGAAACCAACTTCTACAACCAACAGCAGCATTGAGCCTCCCGTTGAACCTGATTCCGCGGTTAAAAGCATTAAATTATTCATAGTAATATTCCTCCTGATTTCATTTTCTATAATTCAATGTTATTCGCTTCTAATCCTCGCTCCTAACAAATCCTTCTAATCTCATCTTTTTATACTCTGCATATCTTTGTTCCCGGATAGCCTCTCTTATCTCCTCCATCATATGGTTATAGAAGTAAAGATTATGGAGTACCATAAGTCTCATCCCCAGCATTTCCTTCGCTTTCAATAAATGTCTGATATAGGAGCGGCTGTAATGCTTACATGCAGGGCAACCACAACCCTCTTCAATCGGACGTTCATCCAGCTCGTACTTAGAATTCATCAGATTCATCTTACCGTTATTGGTATATGCGTGCCCGTGCCTGCCGTGTCTTGTAGGATAGACACAATCAAAGAAATCAACGCCACGATCCACTGCTTCCAGTATATTCGCCGGAGTACCAACTCCCATCAGATATACCGGTTTGTTCAAAGGCAGATAAGGAACTGTCTCATCAAGAATGCGATACATCTCCTCATGGCTTTCACCTACTGCCAATCCGCCTAAGGCATAACCGTCAAGCTCCAGCTCTGAAATTATCTTCGCATGTTCAATACGGATATCCTCAAAGGTACCACCCTGATTGATGCCAAATAGCATCTGATGCTTATTAATAGTATCCTCAAGGCCGTTCAACCGATCCATCTCTGTTTTGCATCGCTTCAGCCAACGTGTCGTCCGGTCCACAGAATTCTGCATATATTCCCGAGCTGCGGGATGGGGCGGGCACTCATCAAACGCCATGGCTATGGTAGATGCCAGGTTGGACTGGATCTGCATGCTCTCCTCCGGTCCCATGAATATTTTTTTTCCATCGATGTGTGAATTGAAATAAACTCCCTCTTCCTTTATCTTACGCAGTCCGGAAAGAGAAAACACCTGAAATCCACCGGAGTCCGTCAAGATCGGCTTGTCCCAAACCATAAACTTATGAAGGCCGCCCATTTGCTTTACGATCTTATCACCTGGTCTTACGTGCAGATGATAGGTGTTCGATAATTCTACCTGGGTCCCGATCTCCTGTAAATCCATCGTTGATACTGCACCCTTAATAGCCGCCGCAGTTCCGACATTCATAAATACCGGGGTCTGTATTGCTCCATGAACGGTCTGAAACTCAGCACTCTTTGCTCTACCGTCCTGTTCGATTATTTTGTACATTGTTATGCTGTTCCTACTTTCTGTGTACCACGACATATTATTACGATCTGTAAATTATGCCGCAACGATATCATTTCCTTCATTTTAACATTACAAGTATACCCTTAAAAGCCTATATTTTCAACTAAAATATCTCCTCTTCATAAATTATTAATGAAATACAATCACCATTTTATGAAAGCCTTTTTCACACTGGTCATATTCGACATTTTTCTATTGTGCGAATTACACAAAAATTCGGCATAATATATGAAGAAATGGCTTAAAATATAATACTTATTGCATTATTATGACTTAATTGGTAGAATTAATATTATTTAGATTTATTTAAGTATACGCGCAACTATTGTTGGAGGTTCCCTATGTCGATAAAGAAATCCTTACGTATAATATTGATTGTATCATCAATGATTCCGGTGATTTTGGTATCTGTAATAGTGCATGGATTATTAACCAATCGGCTTGTGGAATTGAATACCCAAAATATCCTTCGACTCGCCAAAACAAGCGGAAGCGGCCTCGAGGCTATCCTGGAAACCCAGCGCACCGAAGTGTCCTTGCTCGCTCTTCAGGAGGATCTGGCAGATGCTGCTGAAGCGAGCAACACCAAACGCGCTTTTTCGCTGTCTACAGTGAATGAACTGCTTCAAAAACGTTCCGGCAGCTACGATAATTGCGAACGTATTTCCTTATATAATATTAACAATGAGATCATTGCCAGCTCTGATTCTTCTGTCATCGGCGGTGCCCCCCGGTCTGAGCTTTCCTTAACCTATATGCTGGCAACGAAATCCATCGCCATCGCTGTAGACGGTATCCGTCCGATGACCAAGGACGGGGATGTAATCTATTCTCTGGAGATCGGTGCTCCGATTATCGACAGCGAGAACGGTAGCATCCAAGGCTATGTAATCAGTACCATCAATTCGGATTACTTCAGGAGCTATCTTAATTCCATTACCATCGGTGAGTCCGGATACTGTATCCTCCTGGATAAAGAGGGTACCGTAATTTACCATCGTGACTCCTCCCTGGTTGGAAATCAAATTAATTCCGAAAAGCTCTCCTCCCTTGTCAATAACTATAATACCGGATCTATTATGTCCAGTGGTACTTTCGAGTATTTTTATGAGAACACAAACCAGGTTTACGGCTATAGCGTTATTCCGAAACTCAACTGGGTATTGCTTGTAAAGCAGGATATCTCCGATATCCAGTCTGTAACTGCGATCATGCTGACAGCATTAATAATCATATGTGCAATCCTGCTTGTAATTACAATTATATTTGCTAACCATCTGGCACGCTATTACTCCGCTCCGATCATCGCTCTTAGGGACGCCATGAGAACCGCTTCAGACGGTAATCTTACGGTCCAGTCAAATATTAAGGCCAACAACGAATTTGGTGAATTATCTAAGAACTTTAACAAAATGCTTCATATTATAAAGACCAATTACGAGGATCTCGAATCCATGCATGAGGAGCTGTTATCCAATGAAGAACAGCTTCGCTCCAATTATGATCACATTGAATTCCTGGCATATCATGATACCTTGACCAATCTTCCGAATAAGCTCGCATTCTTAGATTATGCCAATGCCGTATTAATCCATTCCGGAGCTCACGAGAAGATTCATGCCGTATATTTTGTTGATTTGGATAATTTTAAGACAGTCAATGACACTCTGGGCCATGAATACGGTGATACGCTTCTGATCAAAACCGCACAGCTGTTATCCTCTATCATCGGTAATAACGGCATGTTAGCGAGAGCCGGCGGAGATGAGTTCTTATTACTCAAGGAAGATATCCCCTCGAAAGAGGTAGCAGTAGAATTTGCTTCCCAGATTATTGAAAGCTTCCGTAATCCGCTTGATCTGGATGGTGAGACTGTATATGTATCAATGAGTATCGGTATCTCCATCTATCCCGAAAATGGTTTATCACCAAAGATTTTAATTAAGAACTCGGATATCGCAATGTATAAATCCAAGGACACCGGTAAGAATAAGTTTACTCTGTTCGATGCCAAGATGGAGGAGGAGTTGAACCGAAACACTTTAATTCTTGAGGTACTCCGCAGTTCCATCGAGAATAAGGATATCTATCTTCAGTATCAACCTTTGATTGAACTGGATACAAATAGTATCATTGGGTTCGAGGCTCTTATGAGAATACATAATGAACGCCTTGGTAAGCTTAGTCCGAGCGAATTCATCCCGATTGCGGAGGAAAGCGGTCTAATCATAGAATTAAGCTCTTGGTTAATTCGGGAAGCCTGCAATTATAATAAGAAGTTAATCACTATAGGCTATCATCCCCGCCCTGTATCAGTGAACATCTCCTCTGTTCAGATTAACCGTCCCGGCTTTATCAGTATGCTATCCGAGATTTTGGAGGAGACTCAGCTCCCCCCCGAGTATCTCGAGCTTGAGATTACCGAAAGCACCTTAGTATCTTCTATCATGGACGCTACCAAGCTGTTAAGTAATCTGCAGGAATTAGGGGTCAGGGTATCTTTAGACGACTTTGGTACCGGATATTCCTCCTTGAATTATCTGACCAAGATGCCAATTAATACTCTGAAGATTGATAAATCCTTCATTGATAATTTATGCACCAATGAAAAGGATGCCCAGATTGCTGAGTCCATCATCCAATTAGCGCATGGCCTGGATATTAAGGTGGTTGCTGAGGGTGTGGAAAGTGAAGAGCAGTTAGCCGTATTACGTGGTAAACACTGTGACATTATTCAGGGCTATATCTTCAGCGCGCCGTTACTCCCTGATGAATTGTTGGAGATTATTAAAGAGGATGATCTGATTTCCCAGTGTACGTTATTCTAAGCGGCGATATTTATCAGCATTAAGTAATCTATGTCTTCTGCGTAAATGAATCAATAGGGCTGTTTCAAAGCATATATAATTAGCAAAGGTAAGGGATGCTGTTACCCTTACCTTATTTAATATATATATTTTGAAACAGCCTCTTCTTGTACCGATACTGCTTCTTCGTATCGTAAAGACTCTTTATAAGGATCTCTGAGAATTATTGATCAAATCCTATCTCATGAGCTGTAATATCAGGAATAGGATGTGAGTTTTTACATGATTAGTGCTTTCTCAGTCCAGCAATATCACGGTAAGTTACCTGCTTGATCCCCGCATCCTTCAAGGCGTATCGATAATCCTCATCCTTCATCAGTTGATATTCATGAACACGTCTCTGCCAGGTCGGATTGATGTGCTTAATCTCGTCCGTTTCTTTGGAGGGGTGAATATAGGTCTCGGAGATACCTTCCGGCAAACGATACATTCTGCCAATCATCATATGCTTAAAGCTCTCATAGGTTTCACTGGGCTCAGCTGCATAAGAGTGGGTCAGAAGATAGTCGGGTGTCAGGATACCCACCCGGTCTGCCAATTCTATGATCGTCTTGAAGGCAGCCAGTATTTCCGGACGATCCAAAGGCCCTAAGAGAAAATCATCCTTATAATAATTGCGGAAGAAACGAAACGGTAGCTTGCCATGAACAGCACAGCTTTCAAACACCGCTGGCAGATAGCATTCTCCTGCCAGGCCGTACAGACTGCCCATATGATTATCTACATGGGATAGCTGCAAGCCGTAATTGATACATCGGTCAAACTGAGCCTTGATTTCTTCCACTACCTCTTCCCTAACAGCATGTGCTGCAAAGGCTTCACAAGTTGGATACAAATACCCCTGCTCATCCTCAAGAGACGTGCCATGGGTAAGACTACGGGATCTCATATTCTCCCATTCACTTGTAAAGGTGAGATGCAGTCCTACATTTGTTATTTCATTACGAGTACACCAGGAAGCGGCCTCTTCAAAGCCTGGGGTACAGGGCATAATCGTAGCAGAAGATACCAATCCTTCCGAGAGTAGTTCAAATATTGCATCATTCACGGATGAACACTGGCCAAAATCATCCGTATTCATAATCAGATAACGTTCCATACTTCTTCCTCCTATATGAATCATTCATTCTATCTACTCATATCACTGCCTGATGCATTGTGCCACTTACCGAAGCTATACTCTTGGCATATGCTTTATGATATTCTCACGCTGCATTGGTGTCACCGGATGCTTCCAAGCCAACTCCATCGCCCAGATAATCGCACCTACCGCAGGAATGACCTGTAATGGAAAAGGATTCACCTGTATTCCGGTATATCGAGTAATACATTCCTTAAAATAAGATAATAAAAGAGGGCAGTTTGTTTTAGTCCATATCGAACCGGCAAGGACGACTTCCGGTGTTTTAGAAAATTTCAGATTACGAATGCATCCGGATACTGATTTCGCCTGCTCTCTCGCTATATCCCGGACAATCTCAACGGATATTGGATCGCCTGCATTCGCGGCTTCAAATAGTATTGTAATAATCTCTTTATACAAACTTCTTTCTGTGTAAAATCTCTCACCGATAAAATTATACAGCTCCTCGTGGCCGGATAAGCCAAAAAGGTTCATCAGCTTACGGGCCAATACGGTACTCTCTCCACAACGATAATAGTAGTCATATACTGCACCTACTGCCAATGCTGCAATAATAAAGCCTCCTGCACGATCTCCGGTAGCTAATCCGATTCCACCCACCTGCAATATTTTACCATCCTCATCAATTCCGGTAGTAACGCTTCCCGTTCCGTTGATGGAGCAAATACCAACGCCGGATGGACACCCTGCCTTAATCCCCAAGACAGAATCGTTAGCAACGACATAGTTTTTCAGGGATGCTTTATTTAATATTCCGTTCATTTGTTCCAACTGAACAGGTGTATCTATCCCTGCCATTCCGAAAGCGGCCGCTGCTATGCTCTCAACAGATATGTTGTTTTTCTTTAGCAGATGCTCCAGATCAGCCAGTACTTTTTCTTCCACCTCTGCAAAGCCGCCGTCTAATACTTCATGACTTCTGCTTCCTACGTGATGAGAATCCACAAACTCGCCTTCTGTAGTAAATAACAGATAATCCGTCTTGGTACCGCCTCCGTCAACTCCAATGATGTACTTTGTTTCCATTGTTAATCTCCCTATTAATCTCCTGATTTATCTTCTTATTAATTACTTATGTAATAGCCACTCTTAATTATAGCCATAAACCTCGCATCAGTGCATCATTTGCTCTTTTATTAGCGGCCTAATGTATATCATTATCCTTCTGCGGTAAAAAATTGAGGAAGGTAAGCTCTATGAGCAAGCTTCATCTCATCATAGCATTGCTTTGCTTTATTATAATCTCCTACCAGAGGATGAATGAGTAGCGCTTTCATCGCTTCGTCATCATCACCGCTCACTGCTGCTTTGACCGCATGGAGTTCATAAGCCTTCACCGTCCTCATCAGCTCCATCACATGAGTATTGCTAAAATGACGAATAGGAACCGGCACCGCACCGGACTTCCCTATCACTGCTGCCACCTCTACCGTATCATCCTCCGCCATGAATTCCAGGGCTCCCTGATTTAGGACATTCACCACATGAACCTCCTGCTTATCATTATAGATTGCATCCACCAGTGAGATTGCAGCCTCCGAATAACGGGCTCCTCCGCGCTTTTCCAAATCCTTTGGCTTATCAGCCAGAGTCTCCTGCTGATACTCTTCAAGCAGACGTTCTTCGATCTCAACACACACCTCGCCCCTGCATTGTTTTTCCTCCAACAGGTGCTTCAGCTTATCTTCTCTGAAATAGAAATATTCCAGATAGGAAGAGGGAATTGCCCCGATTGTCTGTATAATCTCTGTGCTAAAGCCCTGCAACGGAATGTTTTTCATACCCTGTCCTTGCACACCCTGAACAAGTGCCTCCTGAAGAAGATCCTTCCCCTGATGCTTTATCCCGGTAATAAAGCTAAGATGATTTAATCCGACATACTCGATATCCAGATCTCTCATACCCAGTGAATCCTCTACCCCGGCAAACATATTAATAGGTACGTTGCATAATCCAAGGGTTTTGATTTTGGTATGGTTCTGCAGTGCTTGAGCTAATATACCGGAGGGATTTGAGAAATTAATCAACCATGCCTGAGGACAGAGGGTTTCCATCTGCCTTGCGATTTCAAGCATTACGGGAATCGTGCGCAGAGCCTTAAAAAATCCTCCGATTCCAGTAGTCTCCTGTCCGATCAAGCCGTATTTTAAAGGAATCCTCTCATCCAGTATTCTACAGGGCAGTTTTCCGACTCTGATTTGAGCAAGGACAAAATCAGCATCTCTTAAAGCTTCCGTCAAATCCATGGTAAGCTTAAAATGGGTTCTGAGTCCTGCCTTCTCCACCATTCTCCTGCATAATCCACCGACTATATTCAGCTTTCGTTCATCAATATCCATCAAAACCAGCTCTGTCACAGGAAGGGACGAATTCCGGTTTATGATCCCTTCGATCAGCTCCGGTGTGTAGGTGCTTCCCGCACCGATGATTGCTATTTTTAATTGCTGCATTCTATATCTCCTTTCATACTTACATAACATGCCTACGCGTTGATTCCTTTATAATCAGCTTGGGAGTGAACCTCATCGCGAAAGAACCGACCTCCTGCCCTTCGATCAGAGCCAGAAGCTTATCTACCGCACTCTTAGCCAACTCTCCTGCGGGCTGACGAACTGAGGTAATCCGCGGAAAATAGTGTTTTGATAACAAGCTGTCATCATAGCCGCAGACTGAGATATCCTTCGGTACCTGAAGTCCCAGATCCTTAATCGCATTGATTACACCGACCGCAATATGGTCATCAAATGCAAATACCGCAGAAGGAAGCCCGATACCGGCCTTCCACCGCATAACTGCGTTATAGCCCGTCGGCTGGTCATAGTCTCCGTTCTCGATTGCGAAAGGCTCCAAAGAAGCTTCCGATAAGGCTTTGTTGGCACCAAGCTGCCGCTCCATGGTAGATAAGCTGCCTGCAGAAGCACCAATGAATCCGATCTCCCTATGTCCCAGGTCGATCAGATGCCTTGTTGCCATATACCCGCCGGCTATATTATCCGCTAAAACAGAGGTGATATCCTCATTCATGGTCTGGTTATCAATCACTACAAAGGGGATATTCTTGGACTTAAATATATCAATAAAGTATTTCTCACGATTTGGCACCAGCAGAATTGCTCCATCCACCCTATTCTGACTTAAAAATGCCGTATTAATCGAATGGCTGTCACCATCGCATACGGTTAAGGTCAGCAGGTAACCCTTGCTCAGTAATTGTTCATTCACTTCTTTCACTATACTGTCAAAAAAATCATCACCGAGGTCTGAAATAAACATGGCAATGACATACGTCTTTCCCGTTGCCAAGGTTCTGGCTGCTGCACTGGGTATATAGCCCAATTCCTCAATGGCATCCATTACCTTTTTTCGGTTAGCCTCTCTCACATTGGGTGAATTACTGATCACTCTTGATACGGTAACATAAGAAACACCACTCTTTTTCACAACATCATCAATCGTAACCTTCATATTACCTCCAAATATTATATATGCGCATTAATTTAAGCTTGTAAATAGCATACACCTTGTTAATATGCATTGTCAATAACGAAAAACATTTATTCATTTTGTATATTATGTAGTTGATATTCATAATTAAATAGTATATTATGTACTTAACATTGATATAAACTGCGACATTAATGTATATACGTATTAATTTTAGGAGGCGAATATGAGCAAATCGATTTCGGAGTTAACCACAAAAGTGGAACGGTTCTCTTATGCAGGGTACTTTCTTGGACAGAATATTTTTTATACCCTGATTACAACCTATCTATCGCTATATTATACTGATTATTTCGGAATATCAGCGGTTGCAGTAGGTATCCTTTTCTTCGTTGCCAGGGTATGGGATGCTGTCAACGACCCGATTATGGGTGTCATTGTAGATAAGGCCAGACTAAAGGGTGGAAAGTTTAAGCCCTGGGTTAACCTTGGAATATTCACTATGCCCATCTCAACCTTTTTGATTTTTATTCAGTTTGACGGATCCATACACTCTAAGCTTCTATATGCCTACCTTACTTATATCCTGTGGGATATTCTTTATACCATGAGCGATGTACCGATCTATGCCCTCTCCACAGTCATATCGAAGGACATCAATGACCGGGTGAAGGTGATTTCCTTGGGCAGGATTATGGCGTTTATCGGCACCCTGCTTGCTACGGTAGCAACAATCCCGGTAATTCAAAAACTCGGTTGGACACCCGGAGTATTCGTTTTATGCTTAGTAGGCATGGTTACTATGATACCTGTGAAGCGTTTTACCCATGAGCGGGTAAGGGACTCTTCAACCGCCAGTCCATCCTTCCGGGAGCTGACCTCCTTCCTGCTTCATAATAAGTACATACTGATTTTTAATCTGGCGTTAATTATCTGCAGCCTTACCAATACATTGATGCCCTCCCTGAGCTATTTTGTCAAATATAATCTTGGTAATGAGAATCTGATTTCCGTTGTTATGCTGGTCGCCATGCTCCCCAGCTTGATTATACCGATTATTATGCCCAGCCTCGTAAAGCGCTTTGGAAAGAAGCGCATCCTCCTGACAGCTGTTGTATTCTTTGTTGCTACCAGCATCATCTCCTATTTTATCGGCTATGACAACTTTACAGCTGTGTTAGTGATTACCGCCCTCCGAGGACTTGGTTACAGCGTTCCGTCGATTCTAACCGGTATGTTCACGGTTGATTGTGTCGAATACGGCGCATATCAGAGCGGTCACCGCTCCGAAGGTATCACCTTCTCCGCACAAACCTTTACCGCAAAGATCACCAGTGCTCTCCAGGGTGCAACCGGAAGCTTTCTTCTGGCATATTTTGGGTATCAGGCGAATCATACTCAGACTCCTGAGACCTTGGAAGGAATCTTCAAGATGTTTACCCTGATTCCTGTCATTGGCTTTGTCCTGATGTTCGTAATTATATTATTCTTCTATCATCTAAAGGAATCGGATGTGGAAAGGATGATGAACGAGACAGTTAAAAAAGATAATTAAGAAAAAGAAGGCAGACAACCATTCTAGGTCATCTGCCTTCAATTCATACATAATCAATATGCTGTCCTTCAAAAATTTTGCGAAAGCCTCATCTTCCGGCTCATTAAATTAACCGGCTTACTTTAATGCTGCACCATCACAACCAAGAACGTTAACAATCTTATGCTTAACTAGAGTCTTGATGTTATTTCTTGCAGGAGTCAGGTACTGTCTGGGATCAAAGTGAGTCGGGTTATTCGCCATGTATTCTCTGATACCTGCAGTAAATGCAAGTCTTAAGTCAGAGTCGATATTGATCTTACATACTGCCATCTTAGCAGCCTGTCTTAACATATCCTCCGGGATACCGATTGCATCATCCATCTTACCGCCGTATTTCTTGATCAACTCAACATATTCCTGAGAAACACTGGATGCACCATGTAATACGATAGGGAAGTTAGGTAATCTCTTTGCAACTTCCTCCAGAATATCAAAACGAAGCTGAGGCTTCTGGCCTGGCTTGAATTTGAATGCTCCATGGCTTGTTCCAATGGCGATTGCTAAGGAATCAACACCGGTACGGGTAACAAACTCTTCTACTTCATCAGGTCTTGTATAGGATGCATCTTCTGCACTAACATTAACATCATCCTCAATACCTGCCAACTTACCTAATTCACCTTCAACAACACAGCCATGAGCATGAGCATACTCAACAACCTGCTTTGTTAACTTGATATTGTCTTCGAAGGTATGCTTGGAACCATCGATCATAACAGAGGAAAAGCCTCCATCGATACATGATTTACAAATCTCAAAATCATCACCGTGATCTAAATGAAGTGCGATGGGAAGGTCTGTATCTGCTAAAGCAGCCTCAACTAATTTGACAAGATAAGCATGCTTTGCATACTTTCTTGCTCCTGCCGATACCTGAAGGATAACAGGTGCATTTAACTCTTTTGCTGCCTCTGTAATTCCCTGTACGATCTCCATATTGTTTACGTTAAAAGCACCAATTGCATAACCGCCGGCATATGCCTTTTGAAACATTTCTTTCGTTGTAACTAATGCCATATTTTTTCATTCCTTTCCATTTTTTAATATTTTTTCAATGCTTCATTTATTATACCATAAAATTAATCATTGAAAAGTCTTTTATTCTTTTTTCACTTTTAATTTAATATAATCCCCTCTATACCGAAGGTATGTATTGCGAAATTCCCTACCTGGGTATAAAATAAAACATAATATAATTTATTATAAGAAAGGATATTCTTTATGGAACCTAAACGTGTCTCAGATTCTATTACCGAACAAGTCCAAATATTGATGCCTTCTCACATAAACGGTTCCGATCGATTATTTGGCGGGCAGTTGGTCGAATGGATCGATGTAGTTGCTGCGGTAGTTGCCAGACGGCACTGCGGCCGCAATGTAACCACCGCCGCAATCGATAATCTGCAATTTAAAGCAGGTGCTTTTATAAATAATACCCTGGTATTAATCGGACATATTACCTATGTCGGCAACACCTCCATGGAGGTCCGTGTCGACACTTACGTTGAGGACCTTCAGGGAATCCGTAAGGTCGTGAACCGTGCTTACCTCGTTTTAGTCGCTCTGGATGAGGAGGGTCAACCCACCGAGGTTCCAAAGCTCATTCTGGAGACAGAAACCGAGCGGGCTGAATGGGAAGCCGGCAAGAAACGCCATGCCCTGCGTCACAGAAGACGCAAAGAAGGTTTTTAATACATGGTATAAGCTTTCTTAACTGCCTCCTCCAGAGTCATCCCTACAAAAGCTTGAGCTGGAAGGAATCTTCCGCTCTTCTTATCATCGATAAACGCTCCGACTGCTATTCCCGGAACACAGCTCTTAACATCGTTCGGAGCATGAGGGCCACCAAGATCAGTTCTGCACCAGCCCGGATCCGTTAGATTGATCATAACATTGGTACCCGTGAGCTTAGATCCCAGATCCTTTGTAAATTTATCCAATGCCGCCTTACTCGAGGAGTAGCCAGCCTGTTCCGGCTCATTTTTTATTCCGCTGGTGGTATTAATGACTCTTCCAAAACCCTTTTCTATCATCTTAGGAATTAATCGATAACAAATCATCGCCGGTGCGATTGTATTAATCATGAAGCTCTGGGCAAAATCCTCTACCGGAGTCTTATAATACTCGCTGCGATAAGCAATTTGTACAGCAGCATTATTAAAAAGTATATCAATATGAGTTCCCTTTTCCTTAATCTCATCCAGCATACGGTTTACGGCATTCATATCGGATAACTCCGCCTGTACAGCATATGCCTTAACTCCCAAAGCCCTTACTTCCTCCAGAACCCGCTCTGTATGGGATATGGATCGGCTGTGAAGCACCAGATTACAGCTGTGCTGTGCCATAAAAATCGCTATCTCATATCCGACACCTCTGCTCGCGCCTGTGATTAAAGCCCACTTTCCTTTTACATTCGTCATTCCTAACACCTCCTGTTTTCTTATTCTCTATTTTCTGATGCTCTATCTAATATGCATGACATATTCTGTTTCTCCTTATAACCATGCCAACCGGTCCTATTCCAACTCTTTACTACGAATTTCTCCATTATACGGTTATAATATTCATAAAAGTATGCTTCACATACTTTTACGAATCGTGTATTCATAAAAAGTTTACTTCACATACTTTACATATTGACAGTAACCAATAACTGTGATAGTCTTGTAAAAAATGTGAAAGCGGGTAATTATCATGTTCAGCAGAACGAATTATTATCTGAATAGGGACGACGACCGGCAGCGCTTGTAGCTATGATCACTTCATAGGTGCAAGCGCTTAAAGTCTTGTGCCTGTGTGGATAGAATAGAGGATATATATTAAGCTGGATATATTCTGTTTATGAACCACATCGGTAAGAAAATGATTTTCATTGACCGAGGTGGTTTTTTGTTACCCATTTTTTTCAAAGAGAGGTTGTGATACCATGCGGCATACAGATTATGTCCAAAAAGATTCCCGGATATTTTGCTCCCCTTACATTCTTGTGTAGACGAAAGATCAGGTCTTTCTTCTGCTCATGCATAAGTAAAAAATAATATTCGGAGGACTGGATTATGAATCGAATTAACGGAACTATTATACAAAAATATACTCAACCGGAGGAACTGATTAATCAGATCGGTAAGACCGTCACCCTCTCCGGCTCAATCTATAAAATCAGAACAATGAGCGGCTTCTCCTTCGTTATCCTACGAACAAGAAGCTCTCTGGTGCAATGCATCTATATGCAGGATAGCTGCAGCTTTCCGATTGAGAAATTAATGGAAGAAGCCTGCGTTCTGGTGACCGGAGATGTGGTTGCCGAGGAACGTTCCAAGGTGGGTTATGAACTGCAGCTGCGTAACATTCAGGTGTTATCCACACCAAGCGAGGCTTTACCGGTTGTTATCAACAATAAACAGCTCGATGTCTCCTTAGATACCTTACTGGATTACCGCCCCATCACTCTTCGAAATCAAAAGGAACGGGCAATCTTCAAAATTCAGGAGGGCATATGCAGAGGCTTTCGTGATTTTCTGAATTCCCAAGGCTTTACCGAAATTCACTCCCCCAAAATCGTTTACGCCGGGGCAGAAGGCGGAGCCAATATCTTCAAGCTTGATTACTTTGGCGGTAACGCTTATCTTGCTCAAAGTCCCCAATTCTATAAGCAGATGATGGTTGGAATATATGAAAGAGTCTACGAGATTGCTCCGGTATTCCGTGCTGAGAAGCATGATACCTCCAGGCATCTGAACGAATATACCAGTGTTGACTTTGAGATGGGTTATATTGATCACTTTGAGGAAATCATGGAGATGGAGACTCGTGCGCTACAGCATACGTTCCATTTTTTATCTGTCCATTACGTGGATGAACTATCACTCCTGAGGATAAATATGCCCGAAGTAATCTCCATTCCAACCCTCACCTTCCGGGAAGCAAAGCAGATGATCTCCGATACCTACCATCGTGAAATCAAGGACTGGGAGGATTTTGAACCTGAGGAAGAGAAGCTGTTATATGAATTGGTGCAAAAACAGACCGGAAGCGAATTTGTCTTTGTCACCCATTACCCAACCAAAAAGCGTCCCTTTTATGCTATGGAGGATCCTACGAATCCGGAGGTAACATTAAGCTTTGACTTATTGTTTCGCGGCATGGAGATTACTACCGGTGGTCAGCGTATACACGAATACGACAAGCAGGTAGAGAAAATGAAAAGGAGAGAGATGCATCCTGAGGAGTTCGAAAGCTACCTAATGATTCATAAGTACGGAATGCCACCCCATGGCGGTCTTGGGCTTGGGTTAGAACGATTTACCAGCAGGCTCCTGGAGCAGAACAATGTACGCCGTTCCTGTCTGTTTCCGAGAGATATTAACCGCCTCACACCGTAGGCTGCTTACAGAATGAATATATATGCAAGCATGCTTGCTTCTTGTGAGCAAACTGTGTTTGCTCACATTGCTTACCTCTGACTACATTAAATAATGCGAGTAAGCTCCTTGGTATTATATACCGGAAATTACTCGCATTAATTTCAAGTATGAAACAAAAACTCATTGACTTATCTTCTATTTCATAGAATCTAATTGTTCCTTCCTGCGCTCCTGTTTTGCTTTTGCATTCTCAAAATCCCTCTGATTCATATGGTCTGCATTGTGATTGAGATATCCCTCGGTAAATACAAGACGTTTTTCTGTATTCTCCTTCTGATTATTGCTTATATTATCTCCATAAGCAACCTTATCCTTCAGATGGTCAATCTCACTTTGACGTTCCTTTTGTAGTTCTTTTGCATGCTGAATGTTTTTCGGTGAACGGGATATATCGGAATGCTCCTCCAGATGCCGCTGTGTTCTGGTTTGCTTCTCCACCAGATTCTCAATATGCTCAATTCGTCTTTCATCTTCTGCCCCATGCTTTAAATTATTATCCATATTTACCCTTCCTTTCCATAACCTGTTTGAGAAAATATTCTCTTACTTATTTTCTCCTGACCAAGGAAAGGCTATACTTAATTTATTTTTTATTTCTCATGTAATAAAACATATATTGCTGAATAATCCCGGCATGCCCTTCATACAGCTTTAGGTCAAATTCATTCCGGTACACTTCCGTCAAGATTCGTTTAATCCACACATCAATCGGAAACACCTCAATATGGTGAAGACCATAGAGGCAGATGCAATTAGCTACCTTTTCGCCAATTCCATGAATTTGCTTTAGCGCTTCAAACGCCTTCGTATAGCTATAGGATCTGATGTCATTGATGTTAAGTTGTCCGCTTACGACTGCCTGAGAAGCCTTAAGGATATATTCATCCCGGTACCCCACCTTCAACGCTCGCAGCTCTTCCTTGGTTGCCCCGGCTAATTGTATCGGTGTCGGAAATGCATAATAGCTGCCCTCCCTGCCGGAAGCCCCTTCAATCCGACTTCCGTATCTTTGGCACAAGGCCTCTACAGAACTCTTGATTGAGGGAATGTTCTTGTTCTGTGAGATGATAAAGCTGATCATCATTTCAAAAAAGTCCTGTCTAAGGATTCGAATTCCCTTCCCGTATTCCGCAGCCGAACGGAGAAAGGCATCCTTACCGTTTCTTAACTGATCAGTTAAATGACGATAGTCATATTCCAAATCAAAATAATTCTTCCAAAGCTCCTCGTATTCCGCTTCACTACAGCTTAACTCTACGACATCCTTATCCACTTGGTATAATTCAAGATATCTTCCGAAGGCAATCAGACTGTATCTCCCTTCCTCCAGGCAATTCATTCGGAAGCATTGTCCCGATTCTGCAATTTGAGTAATATTAAAATTCTCATTATGTATCTTCATACTAGCCTCCATGTGCATCTTCAATGCAGCTTAAAACCCGGAAGAACAAGGGGTTCACACTACTGTGCAGACGTCGTAATTCTTCCTATGCGAATGATAATTCGCTTTGATATTATAGATATCCAACAGCTCTCAGAATATAATTATATAATATCAAGTCTTCTCCGGCAAGGCAAAGCTGCTGGAAGAAGGGGTATACCGGGTCGCTTCCCGCTCTTGTAATTTCATAACACTTGCTATACAATAGCTGTTAATAAAGAAATGTACTGGAGGTAGTAAGTGTATGAAAATGAATTCTGCAAACTTTATTTTGCGTTTAGCCACAATTGATGATACAGAGCTGGTACTTGATTTTATTAAAGAGCTGGCTGAATATGAGCATATGTCGGATCAGGTAGTGGCAACCCCGGAGCTGCTAAAAGCTTCCATCTTTGATCAGAAGAAGGCCGAAGTTATCATCGCCGAATACGAAGACAGACCGGTCGGCTTCGCTCTGTTCTTCCACAATTATTCCACCTTTCTTGGCAGACCGGGAATTTATCTTGAGGACCTCTATGTTAAGGAGGATATGAGAGGAATGGGCTTTGGAACCCGTATTCTATCCTATCTGGCAGAACTGGCAACAGAACGAGGCTGTGGAAGACTGGAGTGGGCATGTCTTAATTGGAACGAACCCTCAATTCAATTCTACAAGCAGATGGGTGGATTACCCATGAATGAGTGGACGGTGTATCGTCTTCAGGGGGAAGCCCTTCACAATATGGCAGCACATAGCTGTGAATAATTGTCTATCATTCATACACGAAAACACATTGAGAAATCCTTAAGAATCGCTTATAATACAATCAGCACAGTAATATTACATTTAAGTGAAGCTGGAGGGTTTTTGACAACATGTTTAATAATTTATCATACATACACCGTTATATGTTAGGGCAACTCAGGCGAATATATTTTATGGCCTTACCCGAGTCAAAGCAGGATCTCAAAAGCAGCCGTATCTATTATACGACTGCGGATAGTGCCGCTCAGACCATAGCACAGCTTACCGGAGGTACCTTTTTAGCTACCCTGATGTCCCATAGCGGTATCTCGGATGCCAATATTGGTATCATAACCTCCTTAATCAGTTTTGCTGCCCTTACACAGCTCTTCCTGATTAACTTTTTTAAAAGAATTAAAAAATATAAATTACTAGTCACTGTCACCGCTCTGCAGCGTATACTTTTTGCTGCACTTTATTTTGTCCCCCTGTTTTTGATCAACGATGCTATGAAAGCATTTCTCATCGTTATTATGTATTTCATCGGACAGGTCTGCGTACAGATTGGTACCCCTGCTTCCCAGGTCTGGATTGCCAGCCTGGTTCCGAGCCGTCTCAGAGGGAAATACTTTTCGATCAAGGATTCCGTGGCAGTATTCGTTGTTTCCAGCATGATGCTGATTTGCGGTATGATTTTGGACTATTTTAAGAAGGTTGATATTTTCACCGGCTTTATTATCATCGGTGTACTTATTTTTATCCTGGTCGTTATCAATGTAGTCGGACTGTCTTTAATGAAGGAGCCCAAGCTCTCCTATGTAAATGATGAAGGCAAGGAGATGCATGGCCGCCTGGCAAAAAGAGCAAAGGAGCAGGTGGTAGTCGAGAAGAGTCAAAGTATCCTTTCCGAAATTAAGGAAGCCATCGGTGACCGTAAATTCCGTAAAGCCTTCTCTATACAATGCCTTTATACCATGGCCTTCTATATCTGTGCACCCTTTAATTCCAGCTACATGATCAGCGATTTGTCCCTACCCTATACCTTTATTATGCTGGTCAGCTTTTTCTTCAACCTGTACCGTATCTATCTCATGCCTAGATTAGGAAGAATGGCAGACAAGCATGGTATGGGTAAGATTCTTCGCTATACCCTGTTTTTACTCGGATTGAATTTCTTAACCATAACCTTTATGATGCCCTTCAATGCATATCCTATGTACATTCTTGCCACCTTCTTTAGCTCTACGGCATGGGCTTTTGTCGGTATCGGATTATTTGGCATCCAGCTGGATTTCTATCGTAGTGAGAAGCGTATGATATGGCTTACGTTGACCTCCTCTGTATGCGGATTGTTCGGTTTTCTGGTATCTTTGGTGGGCGGTTCTATTCTGGATACGCTGCAGCATCTGGACATTCATTTATTGGGACAAAAAATATATGCCCAACAGATACTGAACCTGATTGGCTTTGTCATCATTGTGTTTGCAGTTATTTTTATCCGTCTCCGCATCGAGACAGAAAAGATAGATACTAACCGTCAAGACGGCAGGGTTGATGTGTAACGATAAGTTATAATTAATTATTACCTTAAGCTATTGTCAGACATCGGGGGACATGGTGAGAAGTACTTAAGCTCATGTTATGGATCTTACGCAGCACTGCTACGTGAAATCCGGCATGGGCTTTTTTCACTACATCTTTCATTTCGCTACATCTTTCAATTGACAAACGGATGAATATGACTTATAATTACAGCTGACAAGACAGCTATCATGTCTTTTGTAAACAGAATGATAAACTGATCATAAATTGACTGTATCACTACATTTATTTTTACCACATCATCAAAAAAGGGAAGTATAAGAACTGCTGTAAAACAGCAGAATGGAGGTAATTATGACATATAACACTTCAAACAAAGTAAAAATAATGACTGTCGCAGCACTTCTCAGCGCCTTGGGTATAGTAATCCCGATGTTTGCTCCTAAGATTATCATCGAGCCCGCATCCTTCACCTTAGCGAGCCATGTTGCTGTATTTATTGCAATGTTCATCTCTCCTTTAGTAGCCATTGCAGTTGCACTGATTTCCGGTTTGGGCTTCTTCATAGCAGGCTTTCCTCTGGTTGTTGTGCTTCGCGCTTTGACCCATTTGATCTTTGCTACTTTGGGCGCTTTCATTCTTAAGAAGAATAATAACATTTTATTATCCCCTAAGACCAGTGTACCGTTTGCAATATTAATTTCCTTAGTACATGCAATTGCCGAGGTTTCAATTGTCAGTTTGTATTACTTCGGTACCGGTGCAGCCATGAGTCCCTATTACATCATTGTTCTGGTTGGTGTCGGAACAATAGTTCATAGCTTGGTAGACTTCTCTATCGCAGGCTTCGTGTGGGTGCCTCTACAGTATGTTCTGACCATTCCCGCTAATGCCAAGGTTCGAAGATCTACAGCAAATTAAGAATGAGAAATTTAGGTAAGGCAGATGGAAAGAGGATGTTCCAAAACAGTTTCATTAATACAGGTAGGATAACCTGTACTAATGATACATCGTTTTGAAAACATCCTCTTTATTCAAATGCAGTAGAATTGTTACTCCAACTCATCTCCAGTTCGGATTCAAAAATCGTAACCGATAATGTCTGCATCAGATCAACCTCATACGGCGTTATATCCCTTCCCCACTCATCCGTAACAATTCTGACAATTGGCCTAAGGGGGAAATTCTTATTCTGCTCCTTAACAATACCGATAGTATTGTCCGATAACCTCACCATAGACCCATTCGGATAGATTGCTATCTGCTTAATCAAAACCGATACCAGCTTTAAATCGAATTGCGTCTCGGCGTGCTCAACCAGATAATTTACTGCTTGGTTAGCACTCCATTTACTCCGATAACATCGGTCTGATACCAATGCATCATAAACATCAGCTATCGCTACAATTCTTGTAAATTCATGCAGCTCAGCAGCAGGGGTTCCTGTCGGATAGCCTTTACCATCCATTCGCTCATGATGATATAATGATATGATTCTTGATAGCTCTGTCAGATTGACACACTTTTTCAAAGCCTCATAGCCAAGTACTGTGTGCTTCTTCACATGCTCATATTCCAATTCATCAAGCTTTCCTACTTTATTTACAATCCTGCTATCCAGAAGTATCTTGCCTATATCATGAAGCAGAGCACCGGTTCCAAGCTTCTCCAGCATCGATCTGGTATAACCTAATTTACTAGCAATAATCAATGAATAAACCGTAGTGCTGACAGAATGAGTAAAGGTATATTCATCTGCTGCTCCGATGTCACTGAGGCTGATCTGGGTATCCGGATTGGCCAGTATTTCATCAATGATACTATTTAAGGCAACCGAAAACTCTTGAATATCGATTACTGTTTTAGCAGCAAAGTCTTCCGTTGTCTGGCGAAGCACCTGCTTACACATCTGCCTGGTCTCCTCCGATATTACATCCGGTATCTCTATGCCATCACTTTTGGTATCCTCAATATAAACATATTCAATGCCCAGTCGTTCCAGACTTTTTGAATACCGCTCCAGGTCACTTGTCCCTTCCTTTAGCACCAAACAGTCTCTGTAATAAATCGATTTCGCTAACGTCATCTCCTGATTTAACATTGATAAAGAAACTAAACGCATTTATTGTCTCCTTTGTAAACACATAGAAAGGTGACCGTATTGCAGACCACCTCAATCTAATTCTATATAAAAATATATGATATCACCTATATAATAGGATTTAGAAGTCATAATAATCATCCTAATTTTACCTTTATCATACTTTATTGTCAAGAAGGTGTCAAGAAGCAGCCTGGGAATTCTTCTTATTTTTGTAAAATAATTTAACAATGTCTCCTAAAGGTCAAGGGGTCATAGGTTGACTGAGTGATAGATACATTTCTGCGAGAAAAAAGAACTTGTCGCTGTAACCGTACCGGTTCTATATGGTTCCTACAACAAGTCCTTTTATTAATTATAGAGCGTTATCCTTAATATACTTGATCAAATCATCTGCCTGAGTAAACGCCAATGCCACGACAGTATCGGCAGCACCATAGTAAATAGCGATTCTTCCGGTTGCAGCATCATGCAAGGTTGCGCAAGGGAAGGTGACATTCGGTACATCTCCGACACATTCATAAAGCTCTGTCGGATGGAAGATGAAGGGTTTACACCTGTACTTTACCTTCCAGGGTTCATCAATATCCAGGATTGCCGCTCCCATGGAATATATCATGCCGTTACAGGTAGTTCCGACACCATGAAAAATTAATAACCAGCCTTCCTCTGTCTCAATCGGGATCGGACCGGCACCAACCTTAGTCCAGGCCCAGCCCTGTGCCTGCATTACAAAGCGGTGGTACCCCCAATGCTCCATGTCTGGACTCTGGCTTAAGTACATATCTCCGAAGGGTGTATGTCCATTGTCACTGGGTCTGGAGAACATCATGTATTTTCCGTTGATTTTTCTCGGAAACAGAACGCCGTTACGATTAAAGGGCAAAAATGCATTCTCAAGCTGATAGAACCTCTTAAAGTCAAAGGAATAAGCAACACCGATGGTCGGCCCATGATAATTGTTACACCAGGTTACATAATAACGATCCTCGATCCAACATACTCTGGGATCATAGCCACAGGCAACCCCGATCTGCTCCTCCTTCTGATTGTATAAGGGCATCGGATCATGTTCAATATCCCAAGCAATACCATCCTTGCTCTTCCCCAGGAAAAGATGCTGCTGCATTGCCTTATCGTCACTTCTGAATACGCCGATAAAAGCACCATCCTTCGCAATAACTGCACTGTTAAATATACTATTTGCACTGGGAATCTGATTTCTCTTAATAATCGGATTATTGCTATATCTCCATACTATATCATTACAGTCCTCCGGACGATTTTGCCAAGGAATATTCGGTAAATTCTCTCCTATGATCATAATAACCTCCTTTATATTAGTGCATACATAGTGCGTCGAGTGTGCATTACATGTTCTAAATTATACCAATAATTTGTTATTTTGTCCATCCTTTTATTGCATTTGTATCGTATGATTAGTTGCTTCTCCTACTCCTTCCCGGTACTCTGGTTTCCTCCTGCCCGTATGCATTTTATATTGGTATTTCCTCATTATTGTGTTAAAGTATACCTATCATTACATGATCACAAAGGAAATAATCTATGGCAAATGAAAAATACTCCCTTTATCATTTTCTCTGTAATCCTCATCAACCGGACAATCCTCGTGCAAAGATTAAGGATCGTCTGCTGCTGATGCTTTATTTAGCCGGTATCTACCTGTTCTTTAGCCTGCTTCATATCGGCTGTCCCCTGAAATTCATTACGGGCATCTCCTGCCCCGGCTGCGGTATGACAAGGGCCTTTCGATCCCTTCTGCAGCTTGACATTAACATGGCTCTTCATTACCATCCATTGTTTATTCTGGTGCCTTTCATGTTTGTACTTTACTTATTCGATTTTTACATCAATCCTAAGCTTATAAAGGTATTATGGGCTACTATTATACTCACATTTCTTATCATCTACTTCATTCGACTTTTTCTATTACAAAGTGACGTGGTAGAGATTGACATCTCCTACGGTATAGTGATAAGACTATATCAATTAATAGTCAACGGAAAGTAACAGGGCTATATATCCGGTTTTTCTTTCATAGTATGTGTTATTATCTGTATCTTGTACAAAAAAAATTGCATTTTTTATGTATTTTTTCAATTGGCATATGTATTATAATGGAAATAAGGCAGTAATAAAATTACATAGAAAGTCAGGTATGCATATGGAGATAAATCAAATTCAATCAAAAGTAGATGGTATTAAAAAGAATATCAATAAAGTGATTGTAGGAAAATCCGAGGTGACAGATCTAATTCTTACAGCTCTGCTGTCCAACGGACATGTTCTTCTGGAGGATGTCCCGGGTACAGGAAAGACCCTGATCGCAAAATCTTTGGCTCGCTCTATCGATGCCTGCTTTAAGCGGATCCAGTTCACTCCGGATCTTCTTCCCTCCGATATTACAGGTTTAAATTATTATAATCAAAAGCAGGGTGAATTCACCTTCCATAGCGGCCCCGTATTCACCAATATCCTTCTGGCGGATGAGATTAATCGTGCCACACCCAGAACTCAATCCAGTCTGCTGGAATGTATGGAGGAACGCCAGATTACCATAGATGGGGAGACACGTCTGCTAAAGCACCCTTTTCTCGTAATCGCAACCGAGAATCCTGTTGAGACCTCCGGGACCTTTCCGCTACCGGAAGCGCAGCTGGATCGCTTTCTGATGAAGCTAAAGGTAGGCTTCCCTACTAATAGGGAAGAGATAACCATATTGAATCGCTTCATCCTGGATAACCCGTTGGAGCAGCTCACACCGGTATGCTCCGGGGAGGAGCTCTTACAAATGCAGACAGCTGTAAAATCCGTATATGTTCATCCGTCCATTATGGAATATATGGTGGCAATCGTTAATAAAACCAGAGATAACGATAATGTTACTCTTGGCGTAAGTCCCCGCGGTACTTTAGCGCTTCTGCGCTCCTCACAGGCATATGCAGCTATTTCCGGTAATCATTATGTTACTCCTGAGATCGTAAAATATCTGGCTCCGTTTGTACTGACTCACCGCCTGATTCTTCGCACCAGTTTCCATAAAACCTCCTCAGCCCATGAATTAATGATGAGGCTACTGGATGATACTCCTGTTCCGACCGAGGATTTCACCAGGCGATAGGTTGATTTATGGAGGTTATAAGGGTATGAAAATTATCGCTGCTATGATCGGCGCAATGCTTCTCTATGAATTTCAGAGGATATTATATAACCGCTTTTGGAATCGAAACTTAACCGTAGATCTCAGTCTATCCGATGATAAAGCGGTTGAAGGTGATCAACTGTCACTGATTGAAACCGTAACCAATCAAAAGCTCCTTCCTATCCCGGTTCTTAAAATCAAATATATGGCTTCCAGATTCCTAATCTTCTTAGATACACGCCAAACCGAAGTGACAGATCATACTTATCGTAATGACCTGTTCACTGTTATGATGTATCAGAAGCTGACGCGCACCATCCCATTTCTATGCACCAAGAGGGGTTATTACACCATCGACAAGATTTATCTTGTATGCAATGATATCCTTCTTGAATCCGAATTGGTGTCAGACTCCGATGCAAAGATACAACTCTATGTATACCCCAGACCGATTGAATACAGCCGTCTTCAGATCCCATTTCAGAAGATGTTTGGGACCGTGCTTACCAGACGCCTCCTTTATGAAGATCCCTTTGAATTCAAAAGCATCCGTGAATATCAATCCTATGATACAATGAGGACGATAAACTGGAAGGCTTCGGCCAAAACCGGAACACTTATGGTAAATGTGCATGATCATACCGCCTCACAGCAAATTAAAATACTGCTGAACATTGAATCGGATACTCTTCGCAAGCATGAAGAGCTGCTGGAGGAAAGTATCCGCCTTGCAACTGCCTTTGCTGCCTATTTTATTGAACAGGGTATTCCGACTGCTCTATATACCAATGCCCCGGATGTAATCAGCCGGGAGGTTCTTAATGCACCAGCGGGCTCCGGCCATAGTCATATCCGTACAATTAATGAAACCCTTGCACGAATCGATGATACCCAGACTCCACCCTCCTTTGTCAGCGTTCTTGGAGAGGAGATGGAACTCATGAAGCCGAATGATTATATTCTGTTGATATCCTCTTATCAGAGAGCGGATCTTCAGCGAGAGCTGCTTCGGCTGACACAGGAGAAGATTGATTTCTCCTGGATTGTTCCTGTAGACAAAGAGGTTCAGCTTACTGTGGAAGGTGATCTTCTGAATTATATCATACCCTGGGAAATCTAATTCTGTTTTCACTTATTAATATAGAACGGAGGGAAGGCTATGAATATTAAGCGGCAAGAGCTGACAATCGATATCATCAACATTATTATGCGCTTTATTCCCGCATACCTGTTTATTACCATTTTGTTATATAATTTGGATTCTAAATCCTCATTACATACTTTAATCCTGCTGCCCGCCCCCATTCTTTCCTTCCTGATCAAAAAATACACCCATCATATCTGGTCCTTCCTGTTATTACATAGCACAATACTTACTATCTATCTGACATTGATTTCCGACCTATATTTCAGAATCGTCATCATTATCTATCTGGTTATATTAACAGCAGTGGCATATTATAAAAAGAACAAGAAAAAGGAGCTCGAAAACACCTCCGCATTATTAATAATTCTGTTTGTTCTGTTTTATATCGCCTGCTCTCTTTTCGGTATGCCGAACCTATTACAGCTATGTTTTCATTTGTCTATTGTTTATGCTCTCTTATATGTGGTGAATATGTATCTTTTGAACCTGGAGAAGTTCGTATACAATCATGAAGGAATGACTAATATACCCTTTCGCCAGATCAGAAATTCCAATAATGTTATGATTGTATTGTTAAGCAGCTTATTCCTGGTTGCTATGTTCACCTTCTCCCTAATACCCTTGGACCGTTTATTATCCAGTCTGGGGAAGCTGCTTATCCGCTTACTTCGCTTTCTTTTCTCATTACTTCGCTTTGAGGAGCCGGAGGATATTCTTGAACCCGAAGAAGAAGAGCAGACGATAGTAGAGGACTTCCCTATTCCCGAACCCTCCCGTATTTTTGAGATTATCCTGGAAATTCTTCAATGGGTGGCAATTATTTTTGTTATCGCTTTTATGATTGCTCTGATCCTGTACATCTTGTATCAAATCTATCAGTACTTTTATATCAAGAGCGAGGAGGAAGCAAAGGATAAGATTGAGTTCCTATCCCCCTTTATGCAGAAGGAACGAGTCAAGCGGGAACGGGGGAAAATGTACCGTAATCTCTTTGGCCGGTCGAACAATGCCCAGATACGAAAATTCTTTACTCAGGCAGTCACCGCCAACCTTACACCGGATACGAAGCTGGATAAAAGCCTCACTCCCTCCCAGCTATCCAACTTCATCCTACCGACACCCTCTGAAGCTTCCCCTCCCTTAATGGGAGAAGGCCAGACTGTGGACCAAATAAATAAGAAAAAGCATATTACCGAGTGTTATGAGAAAGCAAGATACGGCAATGAGGAATGCAGCAGGGATGAGGTCCAGCTCCTTAAAAAGCTGCTGAAAGAAAAATAACCGGAAGAAGTAACTTCACGCGTTTCTCCGATGCTTGTTTACAGGTATTATTCGCATAACGCAATTTCCAAATTTTGTATCGACAAAATGAATATAAAACATACTATTTTTTTAACCATTTTAACGTTGTTCTTTATGATGCAAAATGTTACAATATTATACATAAAGTCACAGTTGATTGGTGATTTGAGTGTTATTCATTATGGGGAGGTTTACTTATGAGTGTACTAAAGAAACTAAAGAAATTCTTATTTGACCAGAAAAACACACAAGTTCTTATTCTTCGGCTACCGGCAATTCTCCTGGGTTTATTGATCATCGTTTCAATTGTTGGTTTCATCAGCCCAACGGTATTTCGTATTTTAGTTCCTGTGGTTCTTGTTATCTCCATTATCCTTTCCACGCTACTACTGTTATTACTGCTTCAATTCATAAAGGGAATACGGTTGATTGATGAAAACGCTATCACCTTATCACAAGGGAATCTGAATATCAGTGATATTATTTCCGAAAAAACTAAGGGCTTGGAAATTCTCGCTGCCGCCTTTAATGACATGAAGCGTAATCTGCTAAGCTATATTGAATCGACTAAAAGTAATGTTATTATTCTCTCTGACGCCGTAGATAAGGTTACAAAGAGCATCGATATGACCTACAAGGGCAATGAGCAGATTGCTTCAAATATCACCATTGTTGCAGAAAAATCGCAGGAGCAGCTGAAAATTGCCAAGGACACACTGGAGGGCATCGAAAAGGTAAGACTCGGAGCAAGTCGAATCACTACCACACTGGGAAGCATCGAAGATTTTGTAGAAAACACTGTAAAATTAACCACCGAAAGTGCAGATCACCTTGAAAAATATACCGATCAGATACAGTTGATCTCTACCAACCTGGATGAGACATCTATGTTTATCAAGACCTTAAATACTAACCTCTCCGAGATTACCGATTTCGGTAATCTGATTATGGGTATTACAGAACAGCTTAATCTCCTTTCCCTGAATTCACGTGTTGAGGCTGCAAGAGCCGGTGAAGCAGGAAGAGGCTTTGCCGTAGTAGCAATGGAGATGAACAAGCTCTCCGATGCTACCAAGGACAGTGTTAAACAGATTAACAGCCTCTTGACGAATATCCTTAAGAGCAATACAAAGGTAAGTGAAAGTATCGCACATGTTACCGAAAGCTTTAGCATGAGCAAGGAAATCTTCAACTCCATGAAGGATTCCTTCTATTCCATTAATAATAATGCGAACATTCTGAACTCTGATATCAAGCAGGTATATGAAGAATCCATTATGATTAATGACAGTACAAAAACAATCAGTGAGCAGGGTACTATCCTTCATGATGCTTCCAATGAAATAACCAACATCACACAGGATGTTGCCGCTGTTACTCAGGAAGAGCTGGCCGAAAACGAAGAAATCAATGAGCAGGCGCAGTCCTTGAAGAGAATGCTTTCCAGCATCGAGAATCTTCTGAAGAGATATAAGACCTCCGTTCTTCCCGTAGCTCAGGTAAGTACCAAGAGACTTAGATTTGTAATGCTAAGCCCCATGAATGATCCCTTCTGGCTATCGGTAAAGCAGGGTGCATTATATGCACAAACCGAGCTTAAGGATAAGAACGTTGTAGTAGATTTTATCGGCTTCGAGAAGGTTGACAACAGTTTTATCGAAACACTAAATAAACAGATCGAGGATGGCTGTGATGGGCTCATACTCCCCGGCTTTGTTAAGGGTATAGAAGAATGCGCCCAGAGAGCTGCTGCTAAGAAAATCCCTATCATGACATTTAACTGTGATTTTACGGATACTTCGAGCCGTCTTTCCTATTTTGGTCCTAATATTCAGGCTGAGGGCGTATTAGCTGCAGAAATACTCGCTAAGAGCATTGAAGAAGAAGGGAAGATCGTTATCTTCAGAGGTAGTACTACTTCCTCTAATAATGTAACAAGAAGAGATGCAGCTGTAGCTAAGCTGGCAAGATATTCCGATATCAAGATTGCATCTGAGATTGATGAAATGGAGGATGCATCCCAGATTTATAAGAAGCTGAAGGAATTTCTCTACTATTCACCGGATATTAAAGGCATCCTAGTCATTGGCGAAGGTGCCAAGGGTGCCGCAAGAGTAATTGAAGAAATGAACCTCATCGGAAAGATCCATCTGTTCTGCTTCAATTACAATACAGATATGGATGCTCTGATCAGAAAGGGTATCGTACATATGGTATTCAGACAGGATGGCTTTGGACAAGGCCATGATCCGATTATCTATCTCTATAATTATCTGGTTGCGCAGGAAGCACCGGCAAGCACTACCTTCACCAGAACCGAAGTAGTTGATAAGTATAGTGTAAGTGATTTCTAAGCTATATAGAAAATAAATTATATAAACGCTCTATGTTAGAGCATCAAAGAAGGAAGACGGATGGCAAATTATTCTTATCCGTCTTCCTTCCTATGTCAATTGATTGCTTCCATAAAAAATCCTGCTTCTGTTATCCATAATATCTATAACAACCCTGCTTGCATTAATAGAGCTCTTGAAGCATATTCATAATCTCTTCCTCAGGTAGCGGTTTAGAGAAGAGATAGCCCTGTATCATATCACATTCATGAATAGTTAAGTAATCAAGCTGACATTGTTCTTCTACACCTTCCGCTATTACACTCATACCCATATTCTTACCCAAGGATATAATATGTCCTATCAAATCATCCTTGTTGTCGTTGGTTATGTTATCGATAAAGGACTTATCAACCTTCATCGTTGTAATTGGAAGCTGTTTTAGGTAACTTAAGGAGGAATAGCCTTTCCCAAAGTCATCCAGTGCAATTCTGATCTGTTTATCTCGCAGCCGTTTCAATCTGGAGATAATACGATCAAAGGATTCCATCAATATTGTCTCTGTAATCTCCAACTCAAGATATTCCGGTTTAATATCATTAATTCGTAATGCCTCCTCCACAATATCCAAAAAATCTTCTTGTAACAGTTGTAGTATTGAGATATTCACAGATACCGTAAGTCCCTGATATCCGCTATTTTCTAATTTCTTCAGAAACTCACAAGCTCTTTGCAGAACCCAGGTTCCGAGGGGGATAATAAAATGTGTATCTTCCGCTACTTTAATGAATTTCAACGGAGATACTTTTCCCAGCACCGGACTGTTCCATCGAAGCAAAGCTTCAAAACCTGATATTTTTTTTGTTGCGATATCCAGCTGAGGCTGATAATACAGTTCGAATTCCTTCTCGTCCAACGCACCCTGCAGATGCTTTTCTATCATAATCCGTTCCGTAAAGACTTCATTCATCTGTTGATCATATACCATATAACTCTTTCTACCTGCCTCCTTTGCCTTGTACATGGCAATATCGGCATACTTTAATAGCTGTTCTATATTTCTTCCATGATCCGGACAAATAGCAATACCAATACTTAGGCTAATATGAAGATTACTGCCAAGACTATCAAAATCCTTTTTAAAATTCCCCAGGATAAAGGAAGCGTATTCTTCAGCCTGTTCTCTCTCTTTAATCCGATTCATGATAATAACAAATTCATCTCCGCTTAACCGATAAAGCGAGCAATCATTCTTTAGTAAAGCCATCAATCTCTCACAAACCTTAACAATCAGCTTATCTCCAAAGGCATGTCCCAAGGTGTCGTTTACATATTTAAAATTATCAATGTCAATAAATAAAAGGGCTTCCCTCCCATCCTCAGTAGCATTAATATGAGATTTTTCATATAAGGACAGCTTATTCATTACTCCTGTTAAGGAATCATAATAAGCCAGATTGGCTAATTTTTCTTCGCTCTGCGTTATTTTTTCATTAATTTTTATCATTTCTTCGTATTGCTGCTTTATTTCTTCATCCGATGCATTTAATTCCTCATACAGTTCAGATAATTCTTCATTACTCTCTTGAAGGCTGCGCTTCATCTTCTGTATCATCTTTATATAAAACAATAAGATACTTACGAATATTAAAAGAATAACAAATGCTATGATCACACTGTTAACTAACGTCTCATACGTCTCATAAAAAGAAAAGGGTTTGTTAACGATCTCGCTGTCTTCAGGCAGGAGGTCAAGCGGAATATCAAATCGGATTAATTGGTTATAATCAAATATGGTACGCGTGGACACCGGAATCGTAATCTGGATCTGATTCGGATCTTCTCCTCCAAGAATTCGAAATGCAATCTCGGCAGCCTTTTCACCCTGTATTCTACCGCTTAACATGGTGCCTCCGACAATCCCATAATCAATACCAAAGTCATATATTTGATAAACCGGCACGTTGCTATTCTCACATATTTCCATCGTCACATAGCTATTATCATAAAGCTTGTCGTTGATATCACGAAAATAAGTTCCTATCATGATAATGCTTTGATCATCTAATTCACCGGCCTTACGAACCGCTTCTTCAAACGGTAGATTATTCCAGGATACAACAGATAAACTCGGGTCATACTCGTTGATCGTATTAGTCATAATATGACTCGTGGATAATCCACTCTCTGAATTATCATTCAACAAATAGATATTCTTTAAAGAAGGGTTTATCTTCTTAGCTATCTTCAGAGTCTGCATCGGATTGATTACTTCAACTACTCCGGTAACCCTGTCATAACCCTTTGTAATCCTTTGCACACCCTCCATATTAACACCGGAGAATACCACCGGTGCATCGGAGAATAATTTGGTTCGATATTTCAAAGCGAATTCCAGTGCTACATCATCGGTAGTTATAATAATATCAATTAGCTCATTATGGTATTTATAATGATAATAATCGACAAGGTAATTAATATTATCTGCCGTATTATAATTCTTCCAATCCATGTATTCAACGCGAAACGAGAAATTATGCCCACTCTCCTGGAGCATATCAATAATACCCTCCGTCTGCTCCCTGGTCCAACTAAATCCCTGATGATAAGAATTCAGAATCAGTACGTTCTGATTATGTTTATTCTCTGATGCATACGTATCGGGTGAAATCAATAAAATGAAAAATAATATAGTAATTCCTATGGCTGCTAATTTAATAATATTCACATGCCTTTTTAACATAACAACCCCCGGTCTTTTCGTCATTCTTCTTATCACTGCTTCCATCGTTCATGATTGAATAGTAGATGCTATTTCAAATTTCATGAGTAGACTTTATTTTACATATTACTATAAATTATTACAACATTTTCATCTTTATTATATAACAACTACCAACTCCTGCCAAGAAGTATTTATAAGTAGTATTTATATAGACAGATATTTGTTTTGGGTGAGTATGGCCCGGTCAAAAATTGTTCCATGTAGTAAGCACACGAAAATCCTGGTCGCAAACAACCAGGATTTTCATACATTTGAAATACTGATGCAATTTTTACTAAAAATTACTTTTAATTTGGATATTTCTGTAAATTATCCACACTCGATTGTTGACAATGTGGATAAATGGCAATATTTGTTAAATGATGAAAGCCTGTCGAGCTTTCTACTTATCAAGGCAAATTCGAAAGCCCTGATCATAGCCCTTACTATATGCCTCATAGCTACCCCTGTAAGTCGTTTCGCAAGCCTTGGCATCACCGAGCCAGCCACCACCTCGCCAAACCCGGACAGCCCCGCTGGCGCTGTCTACAACATCAGTGTACCAATCCCAGCACCATTCTCTTACATTACCGGACATATCGTAAAGTCCTAATTCGTTTGGTTTCTTTGTACCGATCGCCTGTGTACTGTTATTGTTGCTTTCGATTGTTTGCCAGAACCATTCACCGGTCAAATATTCGTCCCCGGAGTTTCTCCAATACCATGTCACCTCATCTGCGTCGTCGCTTCCGCTGTAGGTATAGCTTTTACTCTTCTGTCCTCCTCCTGCAGCATACTCCCACTCCGCTTCTGTGGGCAATCGATAGCCATTTGCTCCTTGAATAATTGTAACCGTCCACTTGATTTCATCGCTGTCATTGAGATTATTCGGGTCTTTTTGATCCTTGTCAATCCTGTAGAATGGTTCTAATCCCTCTTTCACGCTTCTTGCATTACAGTACTCGATACAATCATACCAGCTTACCATTTCTACCGGCAAATCGTCACCTTTAAATTCCGATGGATTCGTATCCATTACTTCCACCCACTCTTGCTGGGTTACTTCGTATTTGCTAATATAAAAGTCCGAAATTGTCAGTCCTTTTTCGTAAAGATTGGATTTTGTATTCACAAAGCTCCCACCCTTTACCAGTACAAAATTGTCAGGTACCCTCGAACAAGCACCCGCAGTAATGATGATAGCCATGAAAAGGATGAATAGTATTTTTCTCATATGCGCCGCTCCCCCTTAACCCCTTATCCTACTTGAAAGAACCTATTCAAATAGTATGTAGGTAAGAATCGTTATCGATAGAAAGCACGCTACGCGAGCTTTCTATTATCATGAATTAATATATAAGGCCAACCGACCCTCCAATATTAATCCGATACAGCTTTCACGTTCCGGCTCCTGTCAGCTACCTGACGGCAGATGAACTATTACCATACCGTTACGTTAGCGTTTCCACTACTTTGATAACCCTCTACTGCCAATACCTGATAGGACCAGTTGCTGCCCAAATTCATACCCTTACTTCTCCATGCGTTAACATGATTTGCAAAGTTGATCTGAACATTGCTTCCGGTTCCTCTCTTTGACTGTCTTACACTCCAGAACTGCTGGAAGGTCTGGGTACCGTCAATGGAAGGAGCATTATAACGCATCGTAGTATAAATGTCATAGGTACCGCCGTCACTGCTTACGCTTCCCTTATAAGTACCGGTAGGCCGATAGGTGCCCCAGCTGTCAACAACATAATATTCAATCAGTGCATTTCTTGTCCATCCATAGAAAGTCAGATAGCCATTGCCGGACGGTGCAAATATGCCGGCATTATAGCCACATACTCTGTATGCATTTCCAGTATACCAGCCTTTACCAACAACAAAATTACCACAGTTAGTCCAGCTAACACTGAAATTACCACCGGATCCATTGGTCGCTCTAACCGTCCCGCCACCGTCGGTCCAATTCTGCCAGTAATCAGTAGCTGCGAATGCCGTTCCGGCAAAAATACTGGTAAAGCTCATAGAAATTGCAAATACGATTGCTAATACCTTCTTATTTAACCTTCTCATACTGAAACCTCCTTAATACAATATTATTAGTTACCTTACCTACATACTATTTGAATAATTTCTTTCAAATAGCGCTCCCTATACAACTGATACAAGTGAATTATATCAGCACTTGAAAAGAATTTTAATGTCGTATTTGGAAAATTTTATAATATTTTGTCTTTCATTGCCTTTCAAATGAGGCTGATATCCTAATCTGTCATATACTTCATGGATTATAAGACAATTCCTCTGATTCCATGAAACCTACATAGCATTAAGTTATATTGTCCCGTAGAATAGATATAGCGTAGTAGTTACTGATGTTTTGCATAAAGAAGGAGGTCACTATGAAACTATATAGAAAGATTTTCATTGTCACACTATGTTTCCTGTTAATATCACCGGCTACGACAGTATATGCTGCTAATTATAAGGTAACGTCAAAGGATACGCTCCAATCGATCAGCAAATTATTCGATACCAGCGTCAAAGCCTTACGGTATTCCAACAACTTCGAAGAAAACAGTTTTTCAGCAGGAGATGTCATTTACGTTCCCGCCCATGTATATAAAGTAAAAAGCGGAGATTCTCTGTACACAATCGCTAAGAAGTACGGGGTACCTGTAGCCAACCTAAAGAAAGCAAACGGTAAAAAAGGCGATTCCATCAAACCCGGCCAAAAGCTAATGATACCCGGTGTGAGTCCTAAAAAGTCCGATACAGTCATTCCCTATTCCAGCAGTGATGTTGATTTGCTAGCAAAGCTGATCGAAGCTGAGGCTTCCGGAGAATCCATGCAGACAAAAATCGCGGTTGGAGCAGTTGTTATTAATCGTGTACAAAGCAAGGAATGGGCTCCCTCAATCAGTAAAGTAATCAATCAGAAATTCGGAGCGTATTACCAGTTCACTCCGGTAAAAAACGGAACAATCAAAAATACACCTTCCAGTGCATCGAAAAAAGCCGCATTGATTGCCATGTATGGCAGTGATCCAAGTAACGGTGCTATTTTCTATTTTGATACAAGTTCAAAAAATAAATGGCTGTGGTCAAAGCCCCAGACTGCCAGTTTAGATCATATGGTGTTCGCTAAATAATGAAATTGAGCTTATTGTAAAAAGGATCTGCAATCTATATTGTATGAAAGAGGCTGATTCAAGCATGTATTGTTAGTAAAGGCACGGGATACTGTTATCCACGCCTTATGCTAATGAATATGTTTTGAAACAGCCTCTTTGCACATGCAATGGCTTCATTGATAATGTGTTCTCCCACGGAAGGTTTCCTCATTCCATTACATTCCATTAAATTTCCACTAAATTGTTTTTATGGAATTGGGATACATTCAAAGTTATATGCCGTCTAATGTATGAAGCACCAAGATAACATAATTTAAGGAGGAATAGGATGAAAAAGAGATATACACTGGTCATTCTTGTTGTATTAATGACATTACTGACTAATATGACAGCTTTCGCAGGTACTAAAACACCAGCGATCAAAGTAACCGTAAACAAAAAAACTGTTAAATATGATGCATCTCCTTATCTGTCAAAGGATGAGGTTATGATACCATTGGAGGAGACTGCCAAAGCAATCGGAGCAAAGGTTGAATGGGATAAAAAGAGTAAGACGTCATGGATTCATCTTGATATGACTCATATAGAGTTAATTGTTGGAAAGAGCGAGTTTTACATTCATAGAGATGCTGATTTCTCAGGCATACCACAGACAGTTAAGTTAAATACTCCAATTAAATACAGTCGTGGCACTGTATTTGTCCCCGGTAAGACGGTCTTCGAAAGCATTGGAATGAATGTTTCCTGGGACAGTAAGAAAAAAGTGCTATCCATTACCGGAGAAGCTGACATTAGTAAAGATATGAAGTATACCGAAATCGTAAAAAATGATATTTCCAAAATGAAATCGGTCTATTCCTGGTATAATAAAAATTATACAAAGGCCGGAATACATTCCTTGAGATATAATGGAACCATGTATGTGATTGCTAGTGCAGGAAAGAAGCCCACCGGCGGATACTCAGTCGGAATCAGTAAAATATCTTATGAATCCTCAACGAAGGCTTTTGTGGCCGCTTATGTAAATGCACCCTCGCCTGATATGATGGTAACTCAGGTTGAAACCTATCCTCATGTATTAATCAAAATTGAGGGTCAGAAGAAGCTCCGACACGTCAGTGGTGAGGTTCAGGAAATCCCCAACACCACCTTGCCGACAGTGGTTAATTATGAAGAAATCACTTACGACAATATTATAAACAACAGTAAGCTTTCGAATTGGTATACGGAAAACAATCAGAAGCAAGGTGTTAGCTATATCAGAGACGGAGAATACATCTATGCACTCATCGCTGCAGGAGAAAGACCGACCGGAGGCTATACTGTCAGCATCGACAATATATTTTATAGCACGGCCGATACCATAATCCTTAGTGCCAAAGTGACTCCTCCCGGAGATAATGTCAGGGTTATTATGATGATTACTTATCCGAATATGTTAATTCGAATTAAGTCTGAAACCGTAACAACAATAATCGGTGATGTTTATGATACCAAAATCACCTGGGTTACTCTTGATATAAATACAGTAAAAACCATGGAATTATATGACCTGAATCAGGTAAAATTAAGAGACATCGTCGGCAGTGAAAAGGATGAGATTATGCAATCCTTTAATAACGCAACAATCGATCTAAATCCATATATCAGGATGATTGCAGGAAAGATCCTCAAAGTGACCACAACGGATGGTTATCTGATGACCTTCTCCAGCTATGGCTCTGAAACAAATGTGATTGCCAGCCTTGAAAAGAATGGAGTAGCTAAATCCTATCATCTGCTCGCTCCCGGAATTGCAAAATATATCTACAAATGATGGAAAGGCCCACAGCAGGTGGGCCTTTTGAATCCCTTCAAAAAGGTTATCACTCTACTATTAAATTTTCAACATATGAGAAAAAAAATATTTAACCATCATATACTGATATAAAGAGCTTATCGAGGTTTATATGACCATACATATTGTACAACCGGGAGATACCATCTCTTCCATTGCTAATTACTACGGAGTAAACACTGAAAGATTAATACAGGATAATGAGCTGGACGATGCTGCTAATTTAGTTCCCGGGCAAACTATAGTTATCGTCTATCCGGTACAAGTATATACGGTACAGGAAGGAGATACCTTAATGGGAATAGCAAATGCATATAATGTATCAGTGATGCAGTTATTAAGAAATAATCCTTATCTGTACAACCGAGAATATCTATATCCGGGAGATACTATCGTAATAAGTTATAATAATGATAAAGGTAGAATTACGACCAACGGATATGCTAATACCTTTATTGATCTTGGGATTCTTAGAAAGACATTACCCTTTCTAACGTATTTATCAATATTAGGATATAGAACTACTGCCGAAGTTGAAATCGTTGGTGGTGACGATAGTGAGCTGATACGAATTTCCAAGGAATATGGCGTTGCTCCGATTATGCTCTTGTCAACCTTAACCTTTGAAGGAATTGGAAGTTACGAAGCTGTTTATAATATTCTAAGTAATGATGAGCTGACAAACCGCCACATAAATAATATTCTTACGATATTAAAAGCGAAAGGCTATTATGGATTAAATACGACCTTCTCGTTTTTTGATGCTCAGAATCGTCTGATGTACGAGAATTACATAACCAAATTAACCAACCGATTGAATCAGGAAGGATTTCAAGTATTTGTTACTATTACCCCGGAAGTAATCATCAGCATAAACGAGATCACCTTCTCGAAAATTGATTATACTCTCCTTGGTAAGGAAGCAAATGGGCTGACTATCATGAATTACAATTGGGGGTATAATTTTGGACCTCCGTTACCGGTCATCTCAGTATCTGGAACAGCAGAATTCCTGGATTATGCGGTTACTTTGGTTACACCTGCAAAAATCGATATCGGATTTACGGTGTTAGGTTACAATTGGGCACTACCCTATGTCATCGGCTATTCAAAGGCGGTTTATTTGACTCCAAGTTCTTCCATAAGCCTAGCTCGTGAGGTTGGTGCAACAATACAGTTTGATGAAATTTCTCAAACACCTTTTTTTGAATATATCGAAAATCGTATCGGAGTTCCAATTCGGCATATTGTATGGTTCATAGATGCAAGAAGTATCGATGGAATGTTAAATTTAGTAGTGGAGTATGGAATTAAGGGTGTAGGCATCTGGAATATTATGGACTATTTTGCGCAAACTTGGTTAGTGATAAATGCACAATATGAAATCATAAAAGTAAATCCAGAGGATTTATGAGAACTATTTACATAAATATGCCACCATCTATGATAGCAATTTTATAGAATGCCAACAAAAATTTATTCGGTAACAACTAAATTCCTTCTGGTTCATAATCACATAGTTGTGTTATAATAGCTGGTATCTATTCCCTTATGAAAAAATAACACAATCTTTCACAACAGGAGGATCATATCATGAAGTTGTTTTGGAGGCTAACCCTTTTGGTTTTGGGTGGAACATTTCTTGTTCTGGGAATAATAGGTGTCTTTTTTCCTGTTCTCCCAACCACGCCATTTCTACTATTATCTGCTACCTGCTTTTTACGAAGTTCACATACAGCCTATCGAATGCTAATGACAAATAAGATATTAGGAAAGTATATCTTTTTTTACCGAGTTTCGAAAGCAGTTCCTTTAAAATCTAAGATTACGGCATTGTCATTGCTATGGCTGGGAATTCTCATCTCGATTTATATCGTTCCTATCCTGTGGGTAAAGGTTCTTCTGTTTTTTATCGCTTCCGGTGTAACCATTCATATATCCTCGATGAAAACTATGACGAAGGAGGACAGATTACTTTGTGATAAGGAATACCGGCATTTCCTAAAGAATGTCTGAATTGATAATCCTTCTCTTGTCTAACGCCTCGATCCATGGTATAATTCCTTATCATGGAGGCATAGCTCAGTCGGGAGAGCACTTGCTCGACAAGCAAGGGGTCACTGGTTCAAGTCCAGCTGTCTCCATTGTTATAATATAATACCAAACTATGGGGGCGTAGCTCACCTGGGAGAGCGCTTGAATGGCATTCAAGAGGTAGTCGGTTCGATCCCGATCGTCTCCACCTAAACAAAACCACAGAGTCATAAAACACTCTGTGGTTTTTTATGCCATCCTGTCATCAAGAGGTGACTAAAGTCTCCTTGATTATTAACGTTTACCAAAATATAATATTGTTATAAGTTGGGTTTTTATGGTAAATATTTATATCAGCAATAAATTTATGAATATAGACCCTGAAGGACACCCCATCAACCCGAAAGAAGGAAAGAGCGTGGAAGAATTGAATATGACGCCGAGCAGTAAAATTGCCGCATTTTGTCAAGTCATTGACCTGTTTCCCATCCCCATTGAGATATTTACACCCGATGGCACCACCATATTCGTCAATCGTGTCTTTCTGGAAGAGTATAATATCTCCGGGCCGGATCAGATTATAGGCAGGTACAATCTACTGAAAGACCCTGTTGTAAACGATGAACTGGGTCTGAGGGAATATGTGCGCAGAGCGTTTGAGGGAGAAACCTTGTCAGCCTCGGATGTAAAGGTGCCTTTTGATGATATGTCCAGTCGGTACAATGCCAAAAGCGAGGAATTTGACATAGATGCTTTGTATCGAGATATCATTAGTTTTCCTATTTGGAAAGAGGATAAGGACATTGCATATGTTGTAAATATTTTTATCACGACAAGGCTTTATCTGACAAGGTCGGATATTACACAGGCCAAGGAATATATCGAAGACCACCTGACTGAGGAATTCGACCTTGACCGGATTGCGCAGACGCTTCATCTTAGCCGGTATCATCTGTCCCGCTTGTTTAAGAAGTATACAGGCTCTACGCCATACAGCTATTATCAGGACAGAAGGGTTCAAAAGCTCAAGGAGGCACTCTGTGATGAAAGGCTTTCTGTCACAGAAGCGTTTGCAGCCTGCGGCACTGACTATGGTGGAAGCCTCGCCAGAGCCTTTCAGGAAAAGGTGGGCATGAGCCCCACAGCTTATCGCCGGAAGCTGCGGGAAGCATGCGAAAGTAATGGCAACGGTTCAGAAGAGTCGTCTCTCCCAGCTTCCGATGCGGTAACGGAGGAGCAGCTTTTTGCGGCAGTCCAGTGCTTGCCGCTGCCCATCATGATCTTTTCGACGGATGGCAGTACCGTGTTTGTAAATCCTATTGTACTGGAAATGTGGAATATCTCAGATGCCGCGCAGATGGTGGGCGTCTATAACCTCAAAAAAGACACGGTTGTCAACGAGAGGCTCGCCCTAAATGACTATGTCCGCCGCACCTTCGCCGGAGAGATAGTGCTGGTGCCCGATGTCAGAGTTCCGCTGGAGGATTTCTCCCGCTGGTACCGGGCGCAAAGCGACAACTACGATGTGGTCTCCATGTACACCGACATTTTAAATTTCCCCATCCATACCATAGATGGCAGGATTACCCACATCGTCAGCGTGTTCCTTATCACCCGCACCTACCGAGGCTTTTTCAAAATTGCAGGAGCCAAGGAATACATTGAGAACCGTTGGCGGGAGGCATTTGACGCGGAGCAAACCGCACGGGCCGTAGGGCTCAGCCGGTATCAGCTTGCGCACCTCTTTAAGCAACATACCGGTATATCTCCTTTCAGCTTTTATCAAGAGATCAAGGTGCGTAAACTAAAGGAAGCTCTCTGCGACAAAAACCTCTCGATAGCCGAGGCCTTTGCCTCCTGCGGCCTTACCTATCATGGAAATTTCGCTAAAATATTTAAGGAAAAGGTTGGGCTTACCCCCTCCGAGTACCGTAAAACCGTTAAATAAAGTCTCATAGCAGTAAACAAGGCGTTTTTCATCCTATACCGGGATGGAGGATGCCTTTTTTGCTGCACAAATTGGATTAAATTGGTCACTGGGCGACCTATCTCCTACCGATGTTTTTTTATACAATGATGCTGAACCAAATCACAGGAAGGAGGGAAATGCATTGAACGGTGATAAAACAAAAGAACAGCTTTTGGAGGAGCTAATCCGCACACAAAAGAACCTTGAAAAAAGAGTGGAAGCGCAGGAACGTTTCATCCGAAAATTTACGCTTCTCACACAGAGTGAGGGACTGCTCTCTGAAGTTCTGGAGAATCTCCCTTATCCGGTGGCAATTTTTGAGCCGGGAGGCAGGCTTCACCGGGTCAACCATGCGATGCTGCGGGAGGCTGACCTTGAACCTGGCGAAATCTCTATGGGCAGGATCAATTTTCTAAATCGGGTGACAACCGTGAACTACGCCATTATTGACGCAACCGAGGATGTGTTTATCGGGAAAACCACTCTGCTCCGCTCCCTCTCCCGTCCGCTGGAGATGTTTTGCAGGTGTGACGACTCGGTGGTATCGGACGCTTACACCAGTGCCATTCTCTTTCCCGTGGCGGACATAGACGGGCACATTTCCTTTGGCACGATAATGCTGATGGATTAGAGTACAAAAAGATATAAGGAGGAGAAGTTGATGAGAAATTTATTTACAATTTTAGTTGTCTGCGTATTTTTCTTCGCACTGATGATTGGCTGTGGGGGAAGCAAGCAGACCTCTGGTGGGGATGATATCGCGCCGGCAGCGAACAATACCGAGGGCGCGGCACCCTCTCAGGATGAGACCAGCGAAAAGGAATTTACAGTAGTGGCCACACCGCCCGAGGGCTGGGAGGCCTTCGCCGACAGTTATACTGTGGTTCGCTACAGAGAAAGCAATGGCTCCGGCGACTTTTGGGTGAAACAGAGTCCTGCCTGGGGAACGATTGAAGAGAGAATTTCCGAGTACCAGGAACGGGAAAACGAAGGCGGTTACAAGATTGAATGGGATGAAGTAAAGGATGCTGAGATAGCCGGCATGGACACAAAATACCTCAAATATACCATTGATACAGATAGCCTCAAGATGCGATATGATGCTTATTTTATCCAAAAGGACGATGCGCTGTTCGCTGTGATTTGCCTGTCCATGCCAGACACCGATTACGAGATGATGGAGCCGGACTTCAAATCCCTGCTGGATTCACTGGAAATCATAGAGAAATAGAGAAAGGAAAATGGCATAGCTATTTTCACTGCATTAAGAAAGGAGAGTTTTACATGCGATTTCATGTTTTAAAAAACAGAATTTTACCTGCCATACTGGCCGTGTGCCTGATACTACCCTTATCACCTATAGCGGTGAGCGCAGAGGAAGTACCTTTAAGCACAAGTGAAAATATCGTTGAATCAGGGTCTATCCCCTCAGGCGAACCAGGTGATATCGTAGCCTCCCCCTCCGATGTTTCTTCATCCACACTACTCGGAGCATCGGGGGCTACCACTCAGGATTGGGCTTCGGGGTTTCCGAACTGTCAAAACATCAGTGACACAAAAGCTTCTTTAATAGTTAAAAGCATAGAGGCTGGCAAGGTCTATTTTGTGCGGCTGGCAGATGGTGCTACCCCGCCCAGCGCACAACAGGTTAAAGCTGGGACTGATGCTTCTAATACACCCCTCGGAGGCTATCCTGTTACGAACAATACGGTCATCAATGTTGCAAATAGTGAGCATTCCCTCACTGTTTCCGGACTAATGCCGAGCACCGCCTACGATTTGTACACGGTGCTGGAGGATAGTTTGGGTGTCCTTCAGGATGCTGCAACCTTGGTCGAGTTTACCACCACCATACCGGATGCCGGAAATTCAGCCGTGACCCAAACCCCAATGGGTGTTGGTTCCAAGCAGGTGCAGCTGACAGTCACAATGAAAAACGCTGCGGGGATTGCATCGCCGGGTTATGGAGCAGCGGATTTCAGTGTGAAGGTGGACGGTGTTGTGAAGTCCTTTAATGCGCCGCCCTTTAGCAGCTTTCATGATCCGGATACAGGTACTTACACCGTGGTATATACCGGGGCAGAGCACAACAAGAGCTATACCTTTTCTGAGCTGACAGTGAAGGGTTATCCTGTTAAGACCGATGCCTTCACCGTCACCACTCCTCCGGAAACGGTAGTGGACAATGTCTGCGAGGTGTCAAGCACGCCGGCCATACGCTACTCCAGCTTCCAGGCGGCACTGGCGGCTGCAGAAGATGGCCAAACCATCACTCTGCTGAAAGATACCAGCCATACCGGAAGTCTGGTGATTGACAGCAAGACAGTCACCCTCAACACCGGAGGCTTCACACTGAATGCCGTAAATAACAATGCCACAGACAACGAGGGCATTGGCCTTGATGTGAAAAACGGAGGTGGAATAGCGTTAATGGACAATACCGGCGCCTTCAATGTCGGCGGTATGAACTACGGAGTTAAGGTGGTTGGTGCTTCCTCCTCGGCGGAGGTGACCAATATCACGGAGGGTAACTACGGTGCGGCAGCAAGAAACGGTGGGAAAATCACCGTGATGGCTGATACAAAGGGAGTTTTTTACGGAGCCTCTGCCACCGGTAATGGTAGCACAATTGTCGTAAAGGGCGATGTCTCCTCTACAAGTATAGGAATTAACGTTGGGACTTTTACGGTTGATGCGCGAGATGGAGCCTCTGTTTCGGTGGAAGGCAACGTCACAGCCAACGGTGGTATTCCTACCGGAGCCTATGCCATTGGTAATGGCAGCCAGATTGTGGTGAAGGGCAATGTCATATCCACAGGAAATCAGGCATGCGCAGTTAATTCAGCAAACGGAGCCTCCATTTCGGTAAGGGGCAACATCACAGCTAACGGAACTGAGGGCAGTCTCGGCGCATTTGCGGACTCTCTCGGCGAGATAACCATTGATGGGAGCATCACGGCAGCGACCTACATCAAGGTGGGTGATGCAATCAAGACTCCCGACCAAATGGTTACCTCTCCAAAAAAAGAAGGCTACAAAACCTACTACAATGAATCCTACCAGAGCACTGTATATGTGAAGGATACCGGCTCTCCAGCAACACCCGAATGTGCAATCGGAAGTATCAAGTATGCAACACTGGATGCGGCCCTTGCAGCAGTGACAAACGGGCAGACCATAACACTGCTTGAGAACATCAACCATAACACGGGCATAATCTTAAGCAATAAGAGTATTACCCTAGACCTGAACGGACATATACTAAACGTCGCAAACAACACAGACCCGGATGGCGTCGGGCTCACCGTGACGAATGGCTCAGTTGCTCTTACCGGAAGCGGACAGTTTAATGTATCAGGCTATTATCAGGGTGTACGGGTTGAGGGCAACAGCAATGTCACTGTGACAAACGCTTCCGGAGCGTTACCTGCTACGAATGTAAATAGTGAAGGTGCGTTTGTATCCGGTGGAAAGCTTAGCATATTAGGTAGCACAACGGGTTCCCGCCACGGCGCCTATGTAGAGGTGAACGGCGAGATCACGATTGGCGGCAACGCGATTGCTACAGCTCCATACCCTTACGACAGTTTTGCAGCGGAGGCGAATACGGGCGGGGTTATCTCAATAGCAGGGAAAGCCGAAGGTCAGGATAGAGGCATCTACGTCTATAATCCAAACAGCAGGATTACCGCTGGAAGCGTATCATCAATCGGTGAAAGAACTAGGATAGCGGTACAAGCGGAGAGCCGGGGCCAAGCATTTATACTCGGTAACTGTAAAATTACTGCCGCAGGAGGTACAGCAGTATTCGTATCCTCACAGGGGAACGTTATTGTTGACGGAATAATTGAACACAATGGGAAATATATCGTGATTTACCCGACAGAAAAGGATGGTAGTGCCGACAGCCGCACCATCCCCACAACGAAGACCGGTTATCACACCTATTCCACCGAGAATGGAACCGTATGGGTTAAGGATACGGCAGCCGTGCCAACCATTCCCGGAGCACCTGGGAACTTCACCACAAAGCCCGGTGACGGTAATGTGACTTTAACCTGGGATGCCCCCGCTGATAACGGTGGCAGCCCAATTACAGCATACCATGTCTCAATGAATGGCGGTCAGTGGTGGAATGCGGGAACGATGAGATCCTACAACTTTAGCGGCTTAACTAACGGCACATCATACACCTTCAAGGTGAGGGCGGTCAACGCTGCCGGCAACGGAGCGGAAGCAAGTGTAACAGGTACGCCGACAGTGGTCAGTTATACCGTCACCTTCAATCTGAATGGCGGCACCCACACAGGAAGCGGCGCGCTCACTCAGACCGTGCCAAGCGGCGGCTCGGCCGTAGCACCTACCGTTACCAGAAGCGGCTACACCTTCTCCGGATGGGACAGAGCTTTTACTAACATCCTGCAGGATCTGACCGTAAACGCAACCTGGAGCTATATCAGCAGCGGAGGAAGCAGCTCCGGCGGTGGTTACACTCCTCCTGCCACTTCGAATATTATTACCGATAATAAGTCAAACCAGCCGACAATCGCGTCAATGGATGTAAATGCCTCATTTGGTACAAACGGAAATGCCGCTATCACTATAACCGATGCAATGGCCAAGACATTGATAGAGAAAGCACAAGCTAAGGCAAAGGAGAACGGTAAAACGTCGGACGGTATCGGCGTGGTGCTGAATTCCCTATTCAGCAAACCGTCCAGCACTATTACCATTACCATAGAAGCTGCTGCTATTGACAGGCTGGAGGGTGAAGGCACCAAGCTGTTTGGTGTGAACAATCCGCTTGTCAGCTTTACACTGGATACGGAAGCAATCAAGGAAGCAAACAGGCAGTCCATCGGTAATTTGAGCTTTCATGTCTCGCCATTACCAAGTCTCTCTGATTCAGAAAAGACTCTGATTGGCAGCAGACCGGTGTTTGGTGTCACCATCAGTTATCAGAAGGATGACATGACGACATATGTTTCTGACTTTAAAAAGGGTACAATAATACTGGGTATCGCATATACCCCTAAAACGAAAGAAAAAAGTGGCAATCTCTATGGCGTGTATATGGATAAAAAGAGCAAGCCTACCTTGCTCACTAACTCAAGCTATTATAATAAACGGCTCATTTTCTCCCAAAACAAGCTGTCTGCCTACGGTTACGGTGTGGGTTATAAAGCACCTGCTCCGTCCTTTGCTGATACACTAAACCATTGGGCGAAGGATAATATTGATTTTGTTGCTAGCCGTGGGCTTATCTCCGGTACAGATGCAACAACCTTTTCACCCGATACCGCAATTACCCGTGGGGATTTCCTCATGGCACTGGGTAAATTGTCGGGCGTAGATGTGAGCGGCTACAAAGCCAGCAGTTTTACCGATGTTAAAGCTACCGACCCTGCCATGCCTTACATTGAGTGGGCAGTCAAGAGCAAGATCGTACAGGGCATCGGAATTAATCAGTTCGGTACGGACGGAAAGATCACCCGTGAACAGATGGCTGTGATAATGGTGAATTACGCCAAAGCTACCCTTTATACCTTGCCCGTATCCCGTCAAGCTGTTACCTTTGCCGATGATACAAAAATTAGCTCATGGGCAAAGGAAGCGGTAAGAACCAACCAACAAACGGGAGTTATCAATGGGAAAAATGGCAATCTGTTTGACCCTGCAAGCAACGTCACTCGTGCGGAGGCATCCACTCTCCTACGCCGGTTTATAGAACTTGTCATTGATGAAAATACTGCACGAGGCTGGGTACAGAACGACAGCGGTCAGTGGCAATATATCAACTCTGATGGCTCTCTTGCCAGAAATACAAAGGTAGATCGTTATGAGGTAGACGAGAGTGGAGTAAGAAAAATCAATAAATGATTACGCAGGAAAGAACTTTTAATATAAATATAAATTAGACCTTCGCAGGTCGTGGGCTCAAGTTAACTGCCCTAGTCATGAAAAAGGTTCGCACGTAAGTGTGGACCCTTTTTCATGATCAGGGGTAGTAGGAAGGATTTCACCCTACTGTTTAGTGATAAAGCATGATAATGTTAAGAGGGGCTTCATTTTCTCTTGTATCCTTCGCTATAACGTATTATAATTATTTTGAGGAATTCTAAATTTTACCAATTAGAGTAACGCATGTGGTTTGGACTGTTTTGTGTAATCCGGAAAAGGCTGAAGACGGGAGCTTTAATTTAACAAATAATCAAATGAAAATACATATATAGGTGGTGTAGGAATGCGATTGTGTATGAAGGATATAAGAATTTTTTTTCGGCTTGCTTTTCGGTCAAGTAATAAACTCAGTATCAAAGCAGTTACCAAGAAAAACTTGCCTTTTTTTTGGGGATGGATTGCCATTTCCATATGGCTTTATGCCTACTTTCTGCCTATGGGGGGCTTTGCATTTGATGCCGGAAAATTTAAAGCTACCGTAGGTGACTCACCAATATATTTTTATATCATGCTTATATCGGGCGGCCTGATACCGCTGTTTTTGGACGGAAGAAGATTTGTTTCCGGCTCCTTTTATAGCGTAATAATTTCTTTGTCATGCTTTACAGCAGTATTATTCCTCCCGCCTGGTATTATGTCAAATATCATTATGCTGATTGCCGTACCATGCATTGGGCATATCTTCGTCTCCCATGTTTATGTATTTTTTATGGTGCTTAATAATTCCGAAAAGTTTTATTCTATGATTTTAGCTGTGCTGCTTCCTAAGGTACTGATGTACATAAAACCGATATTAGTCAGAACGCAATCGAATCTGAATCCGTCCGTCATCCTTATTTTTTTCATTATGATAACCTTAGCCTTCAGCACATATTTGATAAAGTCTAATATTGACAGGGTACCATCCTGCCAAAAAGTAAAAGCACCCATAAAGGCATATTCCCTGATGCCTGTAGTATTTGCCATGTTTACCTTGAATGATGTAATCGCACCGGCTACCCTAAAACAGATGAGCGAGCTATCAAAAAACCAAATAGAAAGTTACTACTTCTACGGAATAATGGCGGGTCTTGTTGTAGTTCTTCTCTTGCAAAACCGTTTTTCAATGAATATATGCGTCATGCTGAATCTTTCCTTCGCTTTTTTGGCGGTTGGATTCGTTACTAACATTATCCAAATACAATACCCGTATGTGGGGCTTGTGTCAGCCGTTTGCTTCGGTATTGCCTATTCAATAGGTTTTATCAATATCTATTATCTAACCGGATTTATGATAAAAAAATTCCAAAGCATTTCTTTTTATCGGGTCGGCATTCTCCTTTCCACCCTGTATTATTTAGTTACCTCTCTTTTTGTGCAGAGTAGGTTGATGGTTTCGTCCATATTAATGGCTTTTGTTTCGATCTGCATCGTAATCCTGTTTTTTATCATGTCTCCTCTCTTCATTAAGATGCTATACTCAGGAGAATGGATTGACGACACCTACCGCGAGGATGTCACACAATGCTCCAGGCTGGAGGCCAAGTTGAAGGATTATAAGCTGACCCCTGCTGAAATGGAGGTTTGCCGGCTTCTCCTTGACGGATATACACTTCGGCAGATTTCAGGGATTGAGACCAAAGCGTATGCAACAATCAACACTTACTGTACCTCAATCTATCGAAAGCTGAACATTAATAGCCGTACTGATCTTTTAGTCCTGCTGCAAGAGTACAAGAAATAACAGATAAGATTGCACCAATGCTGGGCGTACCAAAAACCCCCCTCTCATTAGAACTAATGAGAGGGGGGTTTTTGCATTTATCATGTGAATTACTGAAATGACACCGGAGGTAACACAAGCTATATTTTAAGTATCCCAGACATTGCAGGGAGGTGATTGATATGGGGTTCATGGATAAGATCAGGGGAATTCTCTTGAAGTCAAAATCCGAAATAACAAAGACACAGGAGAACGAAACGAGGCTTCAAGGTTTCCAAACGCGTTACGGAAAAATGCTGGATCTCAGTCCTGCCGAAAAATCTAAGCTGGTGGAAAGCTTAACCCCCAGAGAAAAAGAGACATTTTTTATATTGCTGGGGGGCTATAGCCTGAAGGAAACAGCGAAACAGCTAAGTATAGGATATTCCACCGTCAACACCTATCAAACAGCTATTTACAGAAAGCTGTGTATAAACTCACGGGCGGAATTAATTATCAACTACCGGGATGCGTGTGAAACACGGGAAAATGATTCTTAAAACAAATATTAAATTGAGGAGGATATGATGTAATTATGACAGAAGAAAAGATAATGATAATCTTAAAAATCCGGTACATGCGGTGACACAGGAATCCCCATATACCACCGAGGACATCGAAAAAACAAAACCTTGGCTGGAAACTGCTTCCACTCTTTAGTATCGGCGTGCTTGTACCGGGTATTATGGGGCTCATCAATGGATTTGGGGGTAAAGCAAAGCGGCTTCCGCTTATCGGTAATATTACTATTCTTAAATAAATAGGGAACGTGTATAAATTTGAATGAAAAGAGGGATTATGATGAAAAAGCGCCCGTTTTACAAAAAGCTGTCTCTGCTGCTAGCCTTATCACTTCTGATGGGTACTTCACCTTTCGGACAGCGATCGGCCTATGCTACTGAAGAGCAAAGCAGCGGGACTGAGACGGTTCGTACTTTACAGGAAACAGATGCTGTCTATAGCTCCACAGTAACCGGTTCGAGTATAACCGTAAATGAGGAGAAAACGGATATCAAGGAGTTAAAAGTCGGTATTGCACCGCTGGCTGCAGCTACTCCAACGATTTGGAAAGTATCTAATGTCACGGAGCTGCAGGATGCCTTGAGCGGTATTGCTGATGGAGATACCATAGAGCTTACGGCAAATATCGATTATAATGACAGTATTATCATTTATTCTAAAACCATCACCTTTGACGTGGGCAGCTTTACACTCAATGTGCTTAGCTCCACAGGTACCACCGCAGGTATCGGACTTCAGGTAAACAACAGCGGCCATGTGCTGCTTGCTGGCTCCGGTCAGTTGAATGTCATACAGACAGGCGGGAACGCATCATCCGGTGTTAACGTCTTGAATGGCTCCACAGCTACGGTTACCAATATCAAAGTATCGGTTGGAAGCGGCTCCGCCTTTGGGGCCTATGCCTCCGGCAGTGGGTCTGCCATCAATGTTTTGGGGAACATTACTGTAACCGGAGAAGGGGCCTGCGGCGCAAAAACCTTTGGTGACGGGCAAATTACGGTGGATGGCTATATCACAGCGAGTAGTTATATCAACATCGGGACCGTATACAAGGCGAAATCTTCCGGAGTAGAGGACCCATCAAAACCGGGCTATCTGAAATACAGCACGCCACCGATCGAGTCAGGTATCGTATGGGTCAAAAAGCAAGCCTCTGTCTTCCAGATCGGTACAATGGGATATGATAGTCTGCCTGATGCATTTGCGGCTGCAGTAACCGGTGATACCGTTAAGCTGCTGCAGAATGCCAGCTATACGAACGATATCGATTTTGAAGCTGCTGTCAAAATCAGTGGCAAGAATATCACCTTAGACATGAATGGGCATGACCTTGAGATCAACAACTCTCTCTTCGACGGCCTCGAATTAGCAGCCAGTGCGCAGCTAAATGTCATTGGCAGCGGGAATCTGAGGATAAACTCCAAATTTGACGGTCTGGATGCCGTGCAATCAAAGTTCTCCTCCGACAGTACTGTAAATGTTATTATCGTGAGCAGCAGAGGTCAGGGAATCAGCGCAGACAAAGCTGCAATTGATATCCTAAAGGGAGATGTGACAGGCAACTATAATGTCATTTACGTCCTTCGGGATAGCACCATAACCGTGAAGGGCCCCATTACAGCCACAGGGACCGGAAGTAACCATGGTATCAATATGCAATACACGGGGAACACAATAAGCGTGGACAGCATTACTATAACTTCCGGCGAGGGCGCTGGAATTTATATTGAGGATGGCGGCAGTGTAACAGTGGGCAGCCCGACAAAGTCCGGCTCCGTTATGGGTAAGGGTAACGGTATATGGACACGTCAGGGTAGCACTCGTGCCTATGTAACAGTATACGGCGATGTGGAGGGAGGTACGGGCATCAATGCCGGCGATAACGCCGAGATAAAGGTCTACGGCAATGTAAAAGCCACCTCGTCCAATAAAACTGCCAACGGTATTCAAAGCCTTTCCGGTATCACCAGCAGCCCCGCAAACTTGATAGAAGTCTACGGCAACGTGGAGGGACCAAATGGTGCATATGTCAGCGGTGTTTCAAGCAGGATCAAGGTTACAGGGAATGTGACAGCAATTGGTACAGTAACGGCTGAACAAAGGGGTGTATACGCCGCTTACGGTACCCTAGAAATTGGAGGAAACGTCAGTGTAAATGCCCCAGGCTGCATCGGAGCGGAAGCCCAAGACTACGGTGAGATCATGATTGATGGTTCGATTCATGCGGGGCAGTATGTGAAGGTTCAAGACTCTGTTAAGACCATTGATGAGCAGACTCTTCCTTCCACAAAGACCGGCTACCGCACCTACAACAAGGCCACAAGCAATGTATGGGTGAAGGACCGCGGACCGGTGTCCACATACCTTCTGACTGTCGCAAACGGAACCGGCAGCGGCAGCTATATTTCAGGTACCTTGGTCAATATTACTGCAAATCCCCCGGCAGCTGGTCAGGCATTTGAAAAGTGGATAACCGATAACGGAGGCAGCTTTGGAGATGCAGGTAACCCCGACACGACCTTTACGATGCCCTCTAATGCGGTAACTATTACGGCCACCTATAAAGCTGTTCCGGTTGCGACATACAATGTGGTTGTAAATAGCAGCTACGCTGGAACCAGCGGAGCTGGTAGTTATGCGCAAGGCACAGCTGTCACCATCCATGCAGGCAGCCAAAGCGGTTATCTCTTTATAGGCTGGACTTCATCAGATGGCATTGCTTTTGCGGATGCAGGCAGTGCGACAACAACCTTTGTCATGCCTGCCAAGAATGTAACCGTTACAGCCAATTGGAGCTATATCAGCAGCGGAGGAAGCAGCTCCGGCGGTGGTTACACTCCTCCTGCCACTTCGAATATTATTACCGTTAATAAGTCAAACCAGCCGACAATCGCGTCAATGGATGTAAATGCTACTTTTGTTACAAACAGAAATGCTACAGTCACTATCACTGATACAATGGCCAAGACATTGATTGAGAATGCACAAACTAAGGCAAAGGAGAACGGTAAAACGTCGGACGGTATCGGCGTGGTGTTGAATTCCCTATTCAGCAAGCCGGCCAGCAGTATTACCATTACGGTTGAAGCAGCTGCTATTGACAGGCTGGAGCGTGAAGGTACAAAATTGCTTAGTGTAAACAATCCGCTTGTCAGCTTTACGCTGGATACGGAGGCAATTAAGGAGGTAAACAGGCAGTCCGCCGGCAATTTGAGCTTTCATGCCTCGCCAATACCAAATCTCTCTGATACGAAAAAGACTCTGATTGGCAGCAGACCGATGTTTCGTGTCACCATCAGTTATCAGAAGGATGACATGGCAACATATGTTTCTGACTTTAAAAAGGGTACAATTATACTGGGTATCGCATATACCCCTACAATGAAAGAAAACAGTGGTAATCTCTACGGCGTTTACATGGATGAAAAAAGCAAGTTAACCCTGCTCACAAACTCCAGCTATGTTAATAAGCGATTGATTTTCTCTCAAAACAAGCTGTCTGCCTACGGCTACGGTGTAGGCTATAAAGTACCTGCTCCGTCCTTTACTGATACGGCAACCCATTGGGCGAAGGACTATATAGATTTTGTTGCCAGCCGCGGCCTTATCTCCGGCACAGGTGCAACAACCTTTTCACCCGATACCGCTATTACCCGTGGGGATTTCCTCATGTCACTCGGTAAATTGTCAGGTGCAGATGTGAGTAGCTATAAGGTCTCCAGTTTCACGGATATTAAAAATACCAGTCCAGTCATGCCATATATTGAATGGGCGGTAAAGAATGGAATCGCACAGGGCATAGGAGGCGGAAAGTTTGAGCCTGAAATGCAGATTACCCGTGAACAGATGGCTGTGATAATGGTGAATTACGCCAAAGCTACCGGTTATACTTTACCCGTATCCCGTCAGGCTGTTACCTTTGCCGATGATACGAAAATCAGTTCATGGGCGTCAGCAGCTGTAAAGACCATCCTGCGAACGGGTGTTATCAATGGGAAAAACGGTAATCTGTTTGACCCTTCCGGATATACCACTCGTGCAGAGGCTTCCGCCATACTTCATCGGTTCGTGGAACTTGTCATTGACGAGAGCACGGCGCGTGGCTGGAGCCAAAACGACAGTGGACAGAGGCAATATTTCAATGCTGATGGTTCTCTTGCCAGATAGGGGTAGTAAACCTAAAAGGTTTGACAATTAATAATAAAGAGCTTCAGAGGAATGAGTTCTATCATAAACAGGACTCATTCCTTTTTGTTTATAACATTTTTCTTTTAGATATGCATAGATAAGTAATAAATGCAAATCTTATTATTGATCAGGAGAACGAAAGGATTAATCATATTTTGGAGGAAAAATGATATGACAAAAGACTTTTTAACTGCGGTAGCTGACAGACGATCCTTTTATGGAATTGGCAAAGAAAGTGTTGTTTCAGACGACAGAATCAAAGAAATTATAGACCACGCAGTAAAATATACACCATCCGCTTTCAATTCACAGAGTGCCAGAGTTATTTTATTATTAGGCAAGCAGCATGATAGACTTTGGGATATAACAATGGACGCATTACAAAAGATTGTACCTGCTGAGCAATTTGGCGATACTGAAAATAAGATTAATTCTTTTAAAAACGGCTATGGTACAGTATTATTCTACGAGGATAGCAATATCATCGAAGCTCTTCAGCAACAATTTGTACTTTATAAGGATAATTTCCCGCTCTGGTCCCAACAATCCAACGGAATGCATCAATATGTGATATGGACTGCTCTGGAGCTGGAAGGCTTTGGAGCCTCGCTGCAGCATTATAACGAGCTGATTGATGAAACTGTGAAAAAAGAATGGCATATTCCAGGTAACTGGAAGTTCTTTGCACAAATGCCTTTCGGTAAGCCAACCGCTTGGCCGGATGAAAAACAATACCAACCTCTTGAAGAACGTGTCAAAGTATTCAAATAATTATGAAGCTAAGTTGAAGCAATTCAGGCTCCGTATAAATGCAGAGCCTGATTTTAATTAAAACTGAAGATAGAATTTCGTATACCTGTTCTAGATTAAGACTAAGATCTTTTTTCTTTATTTACTCTAAAATGCTTCATTTCTGTGGTGTTAATTGAATCGTAACACCTCCGCTTATATTGAGCTCGATATTTTCCCCTAGTTGAAGATTATTAAATGTTTCCTCCACAATATGATACAGCTTATTGATAAGCATACTTGAAACACGTAAAAAGTATTGTTTTACGGCCACAGATGAATAGTATTGGTTTCGCTGTATAAACGAGTACTGAAAATAATCCAGTATCACATCAAAATCCCAAACCCGGTCTGCAGGAATTATTGAATCATGGTAACATTAGCTTAATATAATCATAAGATGCATTGAGGTGATTACGATGATGAATAATCTACACTCCCATAATTATGGAGGGGCAACAACCTTTAACAGTGGACATTTCCATTACTATTCAGGAGAAACCAGTGCAGATCCGGATGTTATTGGTCACTTTCATTATATGGAGGGACAAACGACATTAAGCGACGGTCACATTCACAATTATATGATACCTACCAGTCAGGCTATTTACGTACAGAATGGACATTATCATTACTTTAATGGTGAAACCAGTATTGCAAATATACCTAACCCTCATTCACATTATTTGACTGGATATAATTCAATCCACATGGGATAAGATGATAGATGCAAACTTATATTTGACGATAAAAAAGCTCATACTTTCGTATAAGCTTTTCTTCGTCTACAGGAATATTTATTAATCTATAAAATAAATAACGAACATTGACTATTGGATATTAATTGTCGGTACAGTGTCAAAGAATTATGTTTTGCATATATATAAAGTATATAAAAAGAAAAGAAGATGGATGAAATATTGAATAGAGTATTTTATACCATTGCTTTTACATGGTTATAGGAGTATACATGGATAATTTTAATAACAATGAATTTGTTACTGGCCGTGATGATATGAGAAACGGTATGGACAGAAGACGCGATTTTGAGATGAGAGAAGAATTTCGGAGAAGAATGGATTTCGATCGAAGACAGGAAAGAGAAAGAAGAGAAGAGCATGACAGGAGACATGAGTTTGATTTAAGGTTTCCTTTTTGGTGGCTATTCTTTCGCTAAAAATTAATAAGCTATTGAGGGTTCTTGTAACTAAGATTTTTAAGGCCCATCCTTTTGGATGGGCCTTTTCTGTCATACTATTTTTTATTAATTTATCTGCAAAATTTCTTCCATCTATATGCGCATAAGAAACACACACAAGCTCCAAGCAGAGCAATTACCGCCCAGCTTGTTATCGTAAATTGCCATCCATAATTTTCAGAGAGCTTAGCAATGCCATAGCTTGACAAAGCGCTGCCAACATAAGTGAAAAAATTCATCATCCCGGAAATGTAAGCCACTTTTCCCGTATGTTCAAAACGGTTTGGTATCAAACCGACTAGTATCAAATTAACTCCGAACATACATCCTGTAATGATGGCGGCCAGAATGATTGATACTACTGCATGATAGGAAGAGAAAACCGATAATGCAATGGATGCTGCGAAGCCGGTAAAGAATATGATAGCCGAACAGATTAATTCGTTTTTCAAATATCTTTTCTGTACATAAGCCGTAAGTTTTAAAAACAAAATACTAAAAACAGGTAATACTACAGTCGAGAAAATAGATACTGAGCTTTCAAGATGAAAGGTCTCAATTAAATAGGACGGCATCCATGTGGTAACTCCATCTTTCAATGTGCCCTGTAAAATAATTGCCATGATAATGAAAATGAAGCCTGACGGTATGATAATACTTCTAATCGTGCTTCCTGATTTGATAGGGGAATTGATGGTTATTTCTTCTGTTTTACCATATTTATTAACATGCTGTTCTATTCTACTTGCTCCCCAGATCCAAAGGAACGAGATTAAGATTCCTATCATCCCGGCAATCCAAAATACAGTTTTCCAACTTGATATACTAATGATAAGCGGTGATAAAAGATAGACTGCGATGGTCCCTAGCGAGCTTGCAATCATTACTGTAACACATGCATTATTATAATCATCACGCTTTAGATAAGCGGATAATATTCGAACCATGGGCGGCCAAATCATGGCTTGAGCAAATCCATTCAAAAACCAAATTACCGCCATTGCTTCTATATCACCTGTAACGGGCATTAATACGTTTAACACTGATGAGATTATCAATCCACCAAAAATCAACAGCTTAGGAGGCATTCGGTCCCCTATATACCCGCTTATTAATTGCCCAATTCCATACGAAATGAAGCTTACCATAGTTACAATCGATGCGGTGGATTTTAATATTCCTTCTTCCTGAATAATTTCTGAAATTATTGCAGTATAATTGATTCGTGTGACATAACTAGTAAAATATACGATAAAACATAATGCTGTCAGGATATGAATCACTTTTGGTGCTACTATTTTTTGATTCATAACAAACTAGTTCCTCGCCAATCCTCGTTCGCTTCAATTCCGACTAAAGTTGCTATTGTAGGTGCAATATCTATAATATTAGCTGAGTCCATTTTTTCTGTATCAGCATTCGGTGAAACTCCGCTTATAATGATCGGAATATGCATATCCCTCGGATCATCGGTTCCATGACCGCAGTCATGACCACCGTGATCAGCTGTTACGATTATTTTATATGTATTTCCTACTGCATGGTATACTTTTTCAATACAATCCCAGGCATTATATACTTGTCTTTCATATTCCTTACTTTCCCAACCATAGTCATGTCCCACCGAATCGGTTTCACCTAAGTATAAAAACACAAAATCCGGCGAATACTCCGTTACATATTGAAGCGCTTTATCCGTTAACGAATCATCTGATTTCAGATAATGCTTATATCCAATAAAACAGCTATAGGCTAGCGAACCAGGCTGCGATAAATCTCTCAATTGTTCCCAATTATAGAAGAAGGCAGCTGTTTTATTGAATTTTTTCATCTGCTCTATCAATCCCTCCACCGGTCTGACTTGCGGGACATAGGTATTGGTTAGAATTCCATGACGTTGTGGTGTGACGCTATGAAAAAGTGACATATGACAAGGAAGAGTTACAGATGGCATTACTGTTGTTGAATATAGATTTGATACACCATCCTCCAACATTTTTTGAATCACCTTATGGGAACATGACTCTACCGCTTCAGAAGCCATCCCATCCACTAAAATTAATATAACCTTTTCACTCATATAAAAGCTCCTTTTCATTATTGTATAGTAAGATATTATTATTTTTATAAGTTCTATAGATATTTTCATCTAAATCGTCACTGGTTATATAGGTAAACGATGTATTTGTATTACAAATTTTTAATAATGCAGTTTTTTCAAATTTTGAGCTATCCGCCATAATAACAACTTGGTCAGCAATCTCAAGATATGCTTTTTGAATTGCTACTGCCTCGGGTACAAAATCGCCTACTCCGTACTTCAGACTAATCGCAGACACAAAAAGAAATAATTTAGAGACATGTAATTTTTGAATTGTCTCCAGTGCTAATAGCCCATAAAACATATCTTCCTTCACTAGATATTCTCCACCGATAAGAATAACGTGAAAGCCTTCAATTCCTTTTAACATTTCAAAGTTTTTAACAGAGTGAGTTATGATCGTCAGCCTTTTAAAATTCTTTATTAAAACCTGCACAAACTCAACTGCTGAGCTTCCGGCATCAATTGCTATAATGTCATCTTCTTTTACAAGATGTGCTGCAATTCTAGAAATCTGTTGCTTTTGCTCCTTGTTTTCAATTAGTCTCTGTGATAAGCTCGGATACTTATTCATATTTGATAAAGCAATTGCACCACCATGAACTCTCTGTAAGTGATTTTCGTTTTCTAAATATATAAGATCCCGTCGAATTGTTTCGGTTGAAGTATGTAATTCCTCAACCAATTCTGATACTAATACAGAACCTTTTCGATTAATATGATCCAGAATTATAGAATACCTCTCATTCACAAACATTCGCAACCACCTCCACACAATCACACATTATCACACATTATTGCCAATGTCAAACAGAAATTCTTTATTAATTTATTTTGATTCAGCCGGCTGGTGTAATCAGCTAATCAACTAGGTATGGCGAAGCATGATATGCTTTGTATCCCACTTTGTAGGCTATTCAATAGTCTCTTGGGTCAAAAGAAAAAGTCCGTACTTTCATACGAACTTTACTTTATAATAGGGACAATGGATTTGAAGGACTTATTCCTTGACAATCATTCGTCTTGCCAGATTCTCAATCTTTTCCTCAGATAGCCTGGAATAATCTTTATTAATACCTTTGAATATTCTAAGTATCAGTTTTGTTATGAAACTCAATTGATCTAAATGTAATTCACCACCGAGCGCTTCCTTATAAATTGCATGCTTATTTAGCTCTTCCGTAAATGCAGAGGAGAATAACTTCTCTATAGCTATAGGATCTTGTTCTCCCGCACATAGGAATAACACCAATCTTTTGCTTTTGAGTATCTCAAGGTTCTGCTGTATAAAGGTCGATAACTCCTTTGGTAGCTTACCAACATAAATAGGTCCACCTAGAATAATTGTATCATAATGATGTAGGTCCGGCACTTTTTCAAATGCCAGATTTACTGCTTTTATCTCCTTTGCAGCCTTCAATTGGATCAGCTTTACTGCTTTTTCTGTACAGCCATATCTCGTTGTATAAATAATGATTTCCTTCATATTAGTCCTTTCTATAATTTCTATTCATTTTGATTTTGCTAATATCGTATTCAAATTCAATTCATCTCTGCTTTTTTGAGCGCATTTTCTAATGCTTTTAGATGAGTCTTAGAGGTTAGTGTTGCTCCGCTGATTGTATCAACCTGAAGCGTCTTTGACTCTCTCACTTTATCATATATATCCTCAATGCTTAATCCACCCTTTAGCTCTGAAGGTTGACCATTGTTGTTAATCGCTCCCTTTAATATTTTGATATCAGAAATCTTACCTGAGGATATTGTCACCTTAACCTTAGTATCTCTGAAGTGATCCTTTTTTCCAATGAATTCACCTTCATAGGTACCATCACGGAGCTTTTTAAAATCTACATTGTTAATAGTGAGGTCCATGACTTCACGGCGTCCTGGTGCAGTAGATATGATCCCTGAAGCCATTACAACAACAAGTACACCTAAGATAACCAATATAAAAATCCACATCTTTCTTCTCCCCTTTCTTCTGATTTTATCCATTATTATACATACCTCCTTTAATATATCTTATGAAACTGCCATTGTAGGATGATAGTGCAAGCTGGTGTTCCTTTATATTTCTATTAAGCTGACACCTGCTGTAGCTTGATACCGTTCCTTCAGATTGTGAGTAATGTAAACCTGTAGGTGATTCCTTAGGAGCCTCAGAACTATGTTTATAATCCCAAAGCTCTACTAAAGGGGCAACTGTAACATCAAACAATCCTTCCGATACCATGAAAAACTTCATGGCTTTGGCCATAACCTCATAAGTTTCTTGACTAACCTTTACAGCCTTTGCTCCTGCATACTTATTTACTTTACTAATCTCACTCTTTGGATTAAATCGACTTAGCTTATGTTCTAGTCTTATAACCTCAGCTTTTCCGGCCGTTAACGCTTGCCTTGCACATTTCCCGAATACCTTGTATTCAATCTCAGTACCTGTTCCATAGCTTATGGTTTCAATTGCCGTTGTCTCATGCATTCTTTCCCTCTTCCCAGTTGTTGAATGAATATTATATTTTTCATTCATTTTATTTTTAAAATTTACTGTCCCATCATTTCTGATTAGGACAGTCCGTCAGACCTTTGATTACAAACTCCGTTATATAATTAATAACCTGAGGAAAATAATTGATCCCAATTTCATCTTTATGTGTTTCCACATTGATAATTGCAGCAAAAATCGTCATAATCATTTTTTTATCAATATCACTGCGCATTTTTCCTTCCGACTGCCAATTTTCAATAATATCGAGAAAGTTATCATACAAAAAGTCAACAGCTTGTAATCCGTTTTCCTCACGAAAAAGCTTTTCAATTTTATCAAAGACATATTTATTATACCATTCCTTTAGGATAGGGTGGCTCTTGGTGCCCTCCAGATTCAAAACCAGCATTTTCTGTATCACTTCCAATGGTTCTTGATTTAGATCCAAGGACTGCATACACTTCTTTTTAAGCTTAACATTCTCCTCCATGAATATATCCATAAATAGCTTTTCCTTAGAGGGGTAATAATTATAGAAGGTTCCTATCGCCATTCCGGCCTTCTTCATTATAGCTGATATATTTGTGTCCTTAAAGCCATAATCACTGAATAGCTCTTTCGCGCAATTGTATATTAGTAATCTCTTTTCTTCCACGTTTACACCTCTATGAATGAATATTTTTATTTTCATTCATATTTTACCAGCTATATATTATAATGTCAATATGCTAAGGTCAAAACCCACTTTTATTGTTGTATGAGAGGGTTTGACTTGATGCAATAGCTGCTCGGGACATACCTGTATAGCATATGCAACTACTTCCCTTTATTTTCTGGTATGCCCATATGCTAACTGGCTAACCATCATTTAAATATTACAATTTTGTTACATATATGTTACAATTCTATTGTTCCTAAGAGATAGCAATATTTAAAAGGAGGCAAACATTATGTGTTTTAAATTTAGTACATGTAATTTCAACGATTTATTAAATCAGATATTAAAATACTGTAGATAAGGTTTTTGTAACAAGGATTTTTCAGGCCCGTCCTTATGAACGGGCCTTTTTTGGTGGCTGATATAAACCAATACGTCCAATCCCGGTCAAACAATGGCCGTGAGCTCTGTATAAGTTTTTATTTGAAATACTTATCTAACCGGTACGAGGTCTCCAGAACTTCATTCAACAGTGTCTTTGCATTCTCCGCATCCATTGCATTCTTTTCACTGATAGCCGCAGCTTCCTGAGAGCTTGCGGTCACTTCCTCTGTGGTCGCTGAAATCTGACTTATGTTCTCAACGATAGTACGGTTCGCATTCGCGAGACTTACTAACATCTTATCAATATTACCGATATCCTCAGAAAGCATGGTAACATTCTCATTAATCTTATTGAAGTTTTCAGACGCATCCGCAATCAACTCACTCTGATAATTCGAAGCATGAATGGTATCGTTCACCGTTTTCGTTGCTTCCTCCGCATAATTGTTCAGTTCCTGCAGGATCTTGGCAATATTCTCCGTAGAGGTCTTGGTCTGTTCTGCCAGCTTACGAATCTCATTGGCTACCACCGCAAAGCCTTTTCCTGCTTCCCCGGCTCTTGCACTTTCGATTGATGCATTTAGAGAAAGCAGGTTTGTCTGGTCAGTAATATTATTGATAATTTCTGCAATATCCTGAACTTCTTTCGTCTTCTCCTGCAGTCGTGACATTGAAGCAATCAAATTTTTATTCGTTAATGCAATTTGCTCCGACTCGCTTTTCAATCCGTTCATTACAACTAAACTGCTGCCTATTGAGGTACTTGACTCATTTGCAATCGAAACCATCTTCTTCGAACGATTCACCGTCTCATTAATGGAATTCTGGATCGACTGGGTCATCACATTCTGTTCCTGGATATTCACCGCTGTCTGCTGGGTACTTTGTGATATCTGGCTTACCGCCGTATTCACAATTTCTGTGGACTCTCCAAGCTCAACAACAATCGCATTGGATGCTGTTGTATTCTTTTGGATTACTTCTGCGATAGCTAAGACATCCCCCAGAATTTCCTTCTGTTTATCATGTTCGTCGGAAATCGTTCCGACAATATCACAGTTGAACATCTTACCACGGGAGCCTGTTCTGACTACGGTGTAAAGAATGCATAACAGAATAATCAGCTCAAATATTTTATGAAGCATCTGTGTCTTTGCAATGTCACTTAATCCAACATAATCTAAGGTATGATTCATGTTGTAAAAATCATTGATCCATTTGATAATATGTACGACATTCGTAACAAAAGTAATTAACGAAAATAACAGCAAACACTTTAGATCATAGAAAAGAATAGCCAGTATAAACAAAGCCACAACAGAAAATTGGAGAAATTCATTACTGCGGACAAGCAATGATATGATATATATGAATAAGTACATGTAAGTTACTATTTTATAGAACTTCTCAGACTTCTTATCCTTCAGATAGATTATCCAATTGGTTACCGTAAATAAGAAACTGGTTACAATGAGAAAGTATTGGGCACCTTTATCGATACCCCGGATTAATTCCATGATCGCAAAAATACTAATTATAATATAAAAAATAGTAATTCCGATAATAAGGGAACTGTTGCATGCAGCCGCTCGTTCCCTCGCGTCATTATATCTTCTGCCAATAAAAGTTTCATGATTCCCAAAAGAATTCTTTTCACTCATAATACGTTCCCCTTTAGTATCTAATTTTTTCTTTACTTTTATATAATAATTCCAAAATATCTGCTTCTATTATATTTAAAAGCATCTTTTTTTGCAATTTTATTTTGCTTCAAGCAAGGGAAGGTGATAAGCCCATCGAACAGATTTAATCTAGACGCAAAAAAGGGGCTGTTTCAAAATGTATGGTATAATGCAGGAAAGGCCAACACGCATCCCTCACACACAGGTTGCCTGACATCTTATTGTTTTGTATGCCATTATCAAACAAAAAATGTTTGCTTCTGTCATA
>JAEZKL010000020.1 GCA_023415475.1 Bacillota bacterium
ATTCCTTAAAAAATTCGATTTTCTTGAAATTAATTCGGATGGCAGCTCTATGTGGGTAAGCCTAAGAGCTGATAAGGAATATAAAGTTACTGTTAAGACACAGGAAGGAAAAGCAGCACCGGCCAAAAGAAGACGGAGAAACAAGAAGAAATAGGAGCTTGCATGAAACTGATATGGATTAACGATATACCGATAGAGCTGGAACGCAAGCATATCAAAAACATGTATCTGAGAATATTACCTCCCGATGGCAGAGTGCATATATCGGCACCGATGAAGATGAGTGAGGAGGAGATATATCATTTTGTTGATCGGAAGCTATCCTGGATTAAGCTTCAGCAGATTAAGATACAACATAGACACACCAATCATGAGCTACAATACATTACAGGCGAGCACATCACTATCTGGGGATGCAGCTATGAATTAATGCTGAAAGATACCTCTACACGAAATCATATTAAAGTGGTCGGTGATGAGATCCTTCTCTATATGAAGCCTGACAGTACGAGAGAGCAGCGGGAGAAGCTTATGAACACCTGGTATAAGAAGGCATTGGAGGCTGAGATACCTTTTCTCTTAGCCAGATGGGAAAGAAACATCGGTGTAGCCTCAAGCGGCTATCATATTCGTGATATGAAGACCAGATGGGGGACCTGTAATATCCGGACGAAAAAGATATGTCTTAATTTGCAGCTGGCCAAAAAACCTCCGAAATGCCTTGAATATGTCATTGTTCATGAACTTGTACATCTACTGGAGAGTAGCCATAATAGCGTATTTAAGGGTTATATGGACCGCTTTCTGCCTGAGTGGAGAAAAATAAAAAGTGAATTAAACCTAGCGGATTCAAATTAACGACGAATGGATAGACAAGATGAATTGATAAACAAGACGAATTGATAAACAAGATGAATTGATAAATTAAATCACTTGTCATGAAAGTAAAGTCTTATCAAAGAGAGTAACAATAGCTCTTTTTGATAAGACTTTTTATCATTATATTATTTACTTTCTTAGGCTCTATCCTTTTTCTTCTTCTCTTTTATCTCATACATCATGGTATCCGCTCTTTTTATTGTGTCATGAATGGTCATATCCACTGACGGATCATAGGTAGCATAGCCGACGGAAAGACTAAATTTATAAACAATATCCTCATTTGTTTTTTCGCATTCCTCATAAAAGGCTGACAGCATGTGGTCAATATCCTCCTGTGTCAGATTGTATTCGATACAGAGGTATTCATCACCACCAATTCGGTATACGTTGCTATCAAAGACCTTTAAGAGACACTGGCTGCATAAGATGATAACTTCATCCCCAATCTGATGCCCATAGGTATCATTGATCTCCTTCATATTATTCATATCCGCCATAAAGATCGTTACATTTCTCTCGGTATCGATTTTCTCGATATCAATCTTATAAGCGATACGGTTTCGGCAATTTGTCAAAGGATCTCGATAAGCCAGCTGTCTGTAATGGGTAGCACGTTCGCTTAGCTTAATATATTCAACGATTTTCTTAATGCCATCCCAAGCTAAAATGAATAGAAAGGCATACAATCCAATTCTAAAATATTTACCTGTAATCTGTGTGGCATGATACGGAGACATAAGCACTTCGATTATTGTTATGATAAATAAGGTTGAAGCTGCCAAGGTAAATACCTTAACTTCACTGTTTTTGTATTTAATCAAATCAAGCCATAATGTAATTATTACAATACCTAAAAGCACGAGGAGTAATGTACGCATCCATGGAAGTGTTTCATGAAAATCAAGGATATTCGTCAGCTGCAGAAAGATAATTATTAAATTATTGGCTAACAGAATATAAATGAACCAGGTATTCAGCTTCTTGAAATGATAACCTGAAAACAGATTCACGTGAAGCAGGATAGGAATTGGGAAGGTCATCAAAGCTAAATAACTGACTGCGGAGACTAAATAAGCATTGCTGAAGAACAGCTGGGTTATATTACTCTCCATGAGAAGCCAGATACCGGATATCAGTGAAAACCAACCTAAGTAATAGAGAGATTTATCCGCTCGTAATAATTTCTTTATGAATAGATAAAGATAGATTAAAAAGGTTCCCATAATACATATAATGAGGGATAATAAAAACCCGATACTAGAGCTATCTAGGGTGTGAAGAAGAATCGATGCTTTTGTACCGATATAAACCTCGTTGATTCGACCGGCGTAATCAGGATAGTCAGAGGATAATATCATTGTTATGGTTTTACCCTGTGAATCCAGCTCTAGGGGAATAATATCCCATACAGAACCTAAAGGTACACTGAATAATGGCTTCTGACTGGGATGAGCAAATCTGGAATATATCATCTTGTTATCAATTGATACAATAATACTTTGATGAGTGGTTAATATTCCGATGCTGGATATAGGTTCGTTGGTGTAGGGAATTTTATTGGATATGACAACTGTATTATCCTCTCCTGCATCGGTTATTGCAGGAAGTGTAAGTGAATGCATGCTCCCGTTATTCTCGTAAAAGAGCCAGTTATCATTCATACTGTATAAGGCTTCATTCACTAAGGCAATGCTCATATGCCTTTGGAACGCAACTAATAGAATACATATAATTTCGATAGCCAGTAAGAAATAAATAAGGTACTGATAGATCGGACTGTGTTGACCCTTCATGGGATAACCTACTTTCATGGGAATTGTCGGGATTTAATCTGCCTATACAAACAGTATAGCATAATGGATCTAATTTTTCATCTAAATTTGTCGAATAATGTAACAATTGTTACTTCGTGTCAGAAAATATATTGACAACAGCCCTTCATCCGGAATTGAAGCAAGTTAAGATAAGATACATTGATATTTCCTGGAAATGATTAAATGATAAAAATACTTGAATTCAAGAAAAAGTTTCAAAACAATATTGGAACTATTTTTTTAACAGATTATTCAAATGAAGAGTTGTCATAAACTGTTGAAATGTGATAAAATTGTAATGTAATAGGATAAATAAATTCATTATTGATGAGAAAATCAGACGGTCAATATGGAGGAACACTATGTGGATAAAAAGCTCGTTAAGGAACAAGATGATCGTTGCCATATTTTTAGGCTGTTTGATACCATATTTTTTGGGTGTATTTTATCTTAATTACTTCCTGGAAGACTGGTTATATAAAAATAGTATACAAAATTCAAAACAAATATTAGCTCAAGTAGACGAATTAGTGGAACGCTCCCTGATTACTGATATGAAAGAGGAAGTCAATCATCTTGCTGCTCTCGATATAGTTAAAAACGCAGAAAGTAAATTGACAAGTTATGTGAATTATAAGAAGGGAGTCGGGCAATTAAAACCGAGTGAAGCCGAAGCTGCAATATCGAACTGCTTCGAAGCGCTGAAGAATAGTCATACCACTACCAACTTTATCTTTTTGGCTACAGAAGATGGTGGATATATGGAATATCCTGCTTTCACACCGTCATGGAGCTATGACCCTAGAGTGAGACCGTGGTATATCAATACCATTAAGGAGCAGACAATTATCATGTCAGAACCTTATCTCACCAATGTGACAAATGATATGGTTGTAAGCTTTACAAAATCAGTGATGAAAGAGGAGAAGGCGTTCGGCGTAGTTGGCATTTCCGTAAATCTAGAAGAACTAACAAACTCCATAAGCCGGCTTAATATCGGTAAAACCGGTTATGTAATGCTTCTCAGCCCAGACTACAAGTTCATAGTTTCGCCAAAAAAACCGGAGTGGATTCTTAAGACGCCGGAGGAGCTTGGTCTTAAGGATTTCCTTGTTATGAAATCGAATGCAGAGGTTACCTTCGAAACAGAAATGAATGGAGAACTCTGTGTTCTGAACACACTTACATCGAATAGCAATGGATTACATGTCATTACGGTAATGAACAAGGATGAAATCCTGCAGAATGCGGGAGTTGTTACAAGAATCCTATTTATGATCTATATCGTCACATTAGTTATTATATTCATTGTAGTATTTCAAATTTCAAGATATACTACGAGACCTATTCTCGAGATAGCCTCTGTAATCAATCATATGACGGATTTTGATTTTTCTTATAAAGACAATACAAGGGTAGATGCTTATACAAAGCGTACAGACGAGATCGGGACTGTCTCAACTGCGTTATTGGATATGAATACTAATTATAAGGAGCTTATTACCCAGGTCAATCATATTAATCAAGAAATCAATCATCTTGATTTAGAGAAGAAAAGACAGCTACAGGTGGAGATGTCACAAGAGAATCCCTTTTATAATGTTATCAGCTCAATGAATAACCTGATGGCCCGTATCTATCAGTATGTGAACGAACTTCGCATGACAAATATCAGTATACAGGAGAAGAATGATCAGTTAACCGCTTCAGAGGAAGAGTTGGTAGCGCAGCTGGATGAAATTGAGGTTCATAAGGACTATATCAATTACCTTGCCTGTCATGACTCTCTGACCGGATTGCCAAATCGAAGAAGCTTTACGGAATATCTAAAGGATACAATTTACTCTGGAAAGAACGGAGCAGTCGTGCTGCTTGATATAGACGATTTCAAGGGGATTAATGATACACAAGGGCATGTATTCGGAGACCGGGTACTGGAGATGATTGCAAATCGCCTGCAAGGGCTGAATCAGAAGCAAACCTTCTTATCCCGCTTTGGAGGAGATGAGTTCTTAATTCTGCTGGAATTCGATAAGAATTACTCGGATTTGGAACAGCGAATTTCCGAAATATGCAGCATATTTAATGAGAAGCTTAAGATTGATGATATCGATATTGAAATACATTTTAGTGTGGGCATCTCGCTATTCCCTGCAGACAGCATGGATGTTAATCAGCTTGTCAGGAATGCGGACCTGGCCATGTACTCTGTCAAAAATGCCGGTAAGAACGGATATCAATTATTTAATACAACCATGCTGGAAGGTCAGATTAGAAAATCAAATATTGAGACGTATTTGCGTGATGCAATTGAAAATGATGGCTTCAAAATGTTATACCAGCCTCAGATTAATATCAGAACGGGTCGGATTCATGCCTATGAGGCATTGCTCCGATTGAAGGATCATAATATACCCCCGTCTGTATTTATCGATATTGCGGAAAAGAATGGCTCAATTATTAAGATAGGAAGAATTGTTACACAGAAAGTAATAGAGCAAATCGCTGTATGGAAAGCCTGCGGACTTGATATAAAGCCGGTATCCATTAATTTTTCAATCAATCAGCTTCATGATAATGATTATATAAGATATCTGAAACAACTCTTGGAGGAGTATCAGGTAAAGCCTCAGGATATTGAGATTGAGATTACAGAGAATATCTTTATGGAAAGCAAGCAGATCACAAGGGCTTTTCTCGGACAGCTCAAAGAGCTTGGAATTCGTATTGCGATTGATGATTTCGGAGCAGGCTACTCCTCTTTGAATTACCTTACGTTTCTTCCGGTTGATATAGTTAAACTGGATCGATCCCTCAGCTTGCGATTTCTAGAATTCGATAATATTAAAGTGATGGATAGCTTAATCTCTTTAGTGCATAGCTTGGGACTTAAAGTAGTTGCTGAGGGCATCGAACTATTGGACCAGGTTCTGAGACTAAGTGAGGTGGATTGTGATTACATTCAAGGCTACTATTTCAGCAAACCACTTGAGGCAGAGAAAATCCCGGAGATACATTCGACGATATACGACAATTATAGGGCGTAAATAATCTGTTTCTATCTATTATTCATTATATTACCAATACATAGCAATATTTGAGCGAATTATTCCTGATTATTGTTAAGAAAGCCTTTGCCGGGTACACTATTATTGTACCCGGTATTTTTTTGTTATTGGTTAATTTGCATAATTGTTATTCAAAATGTAAGAAAAACGTTTGCCTTATTTGTTGTTATGTGCTAAAATACATCCTTGATCATGAGAACATCAAAGATTGCTATCGTTTACGTGATTCGAGACAGAACTTTGACCGATTTTACACTCTATTTGACTAATCAGAAAGAAGGCGTTGACAATAGAACCTATAATAATCAAGCGTCGTTTAGACCTATCCTTAACCTGTTCCAACATAATATTCTTTGCGGCAGTATCTATCTTTCTGCCATATGTATTAACGGCAATCGTAATGACATTCCTTGTTGCATATATAGTTTTGAATAAATATACCAGACAGATGATATTCGTTCATCAGGGCTCCGGTTTATTGAAATTATTCTTTGGTTATGTTTTAGTAATCCCATTTTTGTATAAAAACTGGCTAGGACTGGTCGTTGGAGTCGGTATGATCATGGCCATGATCTTCGGTTTATTTATGAGAAGCGTAATGACGAAGGAGCTTTACGAAAGAGTACTTCATCTGATCTGTACCCTGAGTCTGACCAGTGCCGGATATGCAATACTAGAGAAGCTGTTTCAAGTTATTTTCGATAGCAGACACAGCCACCGCATTGCATCGGTGTTCTCACACCCTAATTACTTTGGTACAATCGTCGGGACCGTAATCATTATCTGCGCTTATAAGATACTGACAAATCAGGGAAGCAAGCTGTATTACATCCTAATCGGTCTGGTAAATTTAATCAGTATATATCTTTGTAAAAGCATGTTTGTCTGGTTAGAGGTGTTTATCGGAGTAGCAGTACTACTGTTTCTGCTAAAATATTATCATCTGCTGATATTATGGCTGTCTGCTGCAGCACTTGGTATTCTTGCTATCTTCGGTCTGGACCTGCCGATTATACCAAGATTATCCGATATGGAGATTACCATTTATCTACGAGAACGAATATGGGCTCTTGCTATTAAACAAATCAAGGCCACTCCTTTATTCGGTCATGGCTTTATGTCATTTAGTTATATTTATGATAGCTCCTATAAGAACAATCTGATTCCCCATGCACACAATATCTATCTGGATATGCTGCTTAATTTCGGCATTGTGGGCAGTGTACTAATCCTATGGTTTTTAGGTAAGTATTATCTTTCCTTGCTTTATACTCGAATCAAAGAAAAGAATATGATGGTAGCATCCCTGATTCTGGCTATCACGGTTACTGCCTTGGTTCATGGAATGGCTGATCTGACGCTTTTATGGATACAGACCTTTCCGCTGTTTTTAATAATCCTCAGCGGTTTGGGTGCGGAAGAGAAGAACGGTAGATACCACATCAATACAGATTGGTTCTTTTAGTTGCTTATGACTGCCTTTTGAATATTTTAAGGTGAACGATACATACTAATTCAAGTAAGTTTATTTGGAATTTGTATCATTTACAGAAAGGCAGTGGAATAATGAAGAATAAGAATCTGTTTCCACCAACCGCGGAAAGGGTATGTCTGAAGACTGACCCTAAAATCAACGCGGAGATACGGAATCAAACAATAAGGAACCTGAATATATTTAAAAGCTGTAATGAAACGGATATATCAGAACGTATCCGCCGGTTGAATCAGGAGTGGGATACGGAACGGGTACTTGAGGTGAATGCCGGTATGCTGATTTTTTTCAGCTCATATCTGGGGATAAGAATCAGTCGTATGTGGTTTCTAGTCACAGGTGCGACCAGCGTTTTCATGCTTTGGCATGCACTTCTTGGCTGGTGCCCGCCATTGCCCCTCATACGTAAATGGGGTGTACGAACAGAGGCGGAAATTCTCTCAGAGAAGATTGCACTTAAGATTATGAGAGGAGACTTTGAACAGGGCGGAACGACAGCTGCCGATTATCTGAATATGGCAGAAAAATAATGAACTTGTAAAAACAGGATGTTTCAATACATGTATTGAGACGTCCTGTTTTCGATTCCGGTTTGAGCATGATAAATATAATTGTCCTAATTTACCTAATATGGTAAAATGACATATATTGTTTCATTTGGGGGTAGTAGAGTGATGAAAGATCTGCAACTGTTAAACAGCAATGATTGCAAAGAATACGGAAGGAAGGCCTCTAATCTGGGTGAGGCGGTAAGTAAGGGGCTTCTGATACCTCAGGGGTTTGCATTATCCTATCAGGATTTTGATGAGTTTTTCGACAACAATTCGATACAATACCAACCATCAAAATACATAACCCATGGACCGGAGTTAAGAGGAAGAATAATGGAGGGAACCTTTTCGAAGGGCTTTCATGAGGAATTGATCTCTAGAATTGTAGAGGTACAGCAGAATACCGGATGTCATAGCTTTGTTGTCCGCTCCTCCGCCAGTATCGAGGATGATGGGAATAGCAGCATGGCAGGAATGTTTGAATCCTATCTGAAGCTTTCAGCCATTGATGAGATTGAGGAGGCAGTACGTAAGTGCTATTGTGCTCTCTATTCTGACAGAGTGTTAGATTATGTACTTGAGAATCAGTTGAGTCGTTTAAATTGGAAGATGGGAGTCATTATTCAGGAATATATCGAAGGGGATGCCTTCGGTGTAATGTTTACTGCTGATCCGGTCAGCGGACAAGAGGACAATATTCAATTAAGTATGTTTGAGGGAGACAGCGAAAGCCTTCAGAGGATGGCTGCAGACACCGGAGTATTTTCACTGAATAAGAACACAGGAGAGCTCGTTACGATGTCTCCAATGCAGGCGACTGCTGTACCGGACGGTGAGCTGCGACAAAAGCTCCTGGACCTGGCTATGAGCTGCGAAGAAATCTATGGGTTAGCCATGGATATTGAATGGACCAGAAGGGGAGAAAGCTTATTTCTTCTTCAGGCAAGACCGATCACCACATTAAAAAGTGAAGTCCTGTGCCCTGAATGGACTGAGGCAGGTCAAGAAGAGTATGAATGGTTCCGGCTGTATCCAAAGCCCTTAAAGCCATTGATGCAGGACATCATAATAGCAGAGATTACGGAGCAGTCTAAGGCTTCTTATGAGACAATGTTTCGCACAGACACCTATGGTGAAGGTATCATTCACAAAGGCTATGTCTATGTAAGAAGTATACCGATTGCTGAAGAAGCTGAGAAGCGTAAGGAGTATCTGGCTTATCTGGAGGAGCTTGCTGAGAAAGGAATCTGTATTTTTCATGATCTGCATCTGCCAAACCTGAGCTCATATCAGCACAGTCTCAAGAGCTTCATGAATCGAAAGCTGACGCGGAAAGAAACAGAGCAGTTTTTCAAGCTTTCCATGGAATATCATAATTATTGTGTAAGATATCACTGGGCGATGGTTCAAGCCAATGAATTTTTGTACCGGTTTGAGAGGGAAATCTTAGAGAGTAATGATGACTTAGCATTAACCGATTTTTACGATCTGATCTCCGGATATACATTACAGACCAGGGACAGAGAACTGCTTTTCTATATGTCCGATGTGGTGAATAACAATCCCAAGCTTAAAACTATGTTTGCAGACTGTCCTTATGATGCAATATTATATGAAAGACTGCTACACACCGGTGAAGCAGACCGGCTGCTTGAACTTGTAGGTCATTATCTTGAGGAATTCGGTGTCTGTGACAGCTTTGAGAGCGAGGAGCTTTTACCGGTCTTATTGGAGCGGCCTGACCATATTCTGGGGTATCTTCGAAGAGTTCTGGATTTGGATTCAAGAGATTTTTATACCAATCTCAGTAGTGCTAAGGATAAGAAGGACAAAGTTCTGGAGTTGATATGCAGCCGTCTTAATGACAAAGAGAGAGAGGAGTTCCTGCAAAAGCGTATGCTGGCAGAAAAAGCGTTCTTAACCAATGACAATCATAATTATTATGTAGAGCGCTTATTCCGAGGCTATCTTCGTCTGGCTGCCCTTGCTGCGGGAGAGCTGTTATGCGATGAAATGATACTAGAGGATAAGGGGGATATCCTGTATCTCCATTATGATGAAATTCTTTCTCTGTTGCAGGGGAAGGAGATGGACGGGCAGCTGCTTCGAAGAAGAAAATCGGAATATGAATTTCAGAAGAGATTGGAGGCACCGGAGCTGTTAACTGTAGAACGGAGTGAGGAAGAGCAAGCGGCATTCATGGAACAATTCACTCAGAAGCTGATAATAAACAAGCCGCCGGAGAGTATAGGCGAGCCACCGATGTATCTGAAGGGATTATCCGGACTGAAGAAGAGAGTCAGAGGTAAAGTATATGTTGGGATTCCTGATATTCCACAGGAGGCAATCCTGGTCATGCCTCATTGTCACTACGGAGATATTATGCCTGTTATTTCAAAGGTTAAGGGCTTGATTTTTCTATGGGGATCACCCTATGATCACCCGGCAATCGTTGCCAGGGAGCTTGGTATTCCAGCGATGTACTATGTTACCGGTGCAATGGAATTATTAAAAACCGGTGATGAAGTGGAAATCGATGGCTATGAAGGTTTGATCCATATACTATCAAGGGGAGCATGAGCAGTATATCTGGGCAGACAAGAGAATGATGAGAAAATACCTTACCAAAGGAATTCTTCATGACCTGGAAAATAATAAAGTATTTGATCAGCTTGATGTGATGGAAGGGTAAAGCTTAAAAGAATATAGCTGAAATGAGAGGGCTTGTGCTGATGCATGGCCCTCTATTTACGCATAAGTTAAGACAAAAGGCTAGGATAGAATCACTTAAACTATAATAATTCAAGTATTTCAGATAAAAAAATTAATGTTAAAAAAGCAGATTTAGAGGTTTATAATGTAATCTATAAGGATATATCCGGAGAAGTAAGGGCAAATGCCTTTAGAATAGATTGAATGGAGGAAGAAGTTTGAATCACACATTATGGTATACGAGTCCAGCAAGCGATTGGCAGAATGGATTACCGATCGGGACGGGAAGATTAGCCGGGATGGTGCTTGGTGGAATTATCGAAGAGCGGATTGCACTCAATCATGAGTGGCTTTGTGTGGGTCAGCATAAGGACCGAAAGAATATGGACCGAAGCTCCTTCTTGCCACAGGTAAGAAAACTACTTATGGATGAAAAATATGAGGAAGCAACCCTTCTTGCCAATGAGGCCTGGGGTGGTAACGGTGGAATTAGCGACAGACCAACGATGGAGGATCCCTATCAGCCTGCCGGAGACTTCCATTTTACCATTGATCAGGGAGAGGTAACAAATTATAAAAGAGAGCTTAATCTGGAGCGTGCCAGTGTGAAGGTGTCCTATGATGCTGATGGGAGGCATATTACCAGAACAGTAATCGGACATCTGATTGAGGACTGTATTATTACAAGAATCTATGCAAGAGAAGATTTTATCAGTGGTGCTTTTTGGCTGGACCGTACACCGGATTCCCGTTGTAAGGTAACTTATGATATGGGAAAGGCGACTATGATTCTGCACGGAGCCTTTTATAAAGGAATGAAGTTCAGTATGAAAGCAGATTTGAAGATCCGCGGCGGAAAAATCTATCCCTTGGACGGAAATAGGCTGAGAGTAGAGAATGCCAGAGAGATACAGGTTTTCCTTAATATCGGAACCGATGTGAAGGGTGAGTCACCCCTTGAGGAATGCAGAAGACGAATGCTTCCGATAAAGCCCTGGGATCGCCTCTATAGAGAAAATATCATCGAGCATGAGAAGAATTATGGAAGGCTTTATCTGAATATATATGAGGAGGAGCCGGATATTCCGACCAACGAGCGTATAAAAGCATATCGTGAGGGGAATAACGATGTCACCCTCCCCATACTCTATTTTAACTACGGTAGATATCTTCTCTGTGCATCTTCTGCGAACGGAGAATTACCGGCCAATCTACAGGGTAAATGGAACGAGGAACTGGAGCCTGCCTGGGATTGTGATTACCATTATGATGTGAATCTGCAGATGAATTATTGGCCTGCAGAGAATGGACATCTGGAGGACTATACTGAGTCTCTGATTGTATATCTGGAGAAAATGATTCCCTTCGGCAAGGATGCGGCCAAGAAGCTATTCGGCTGTAGCGGTATCTGGTTACCGCTGTCCTCCGATGTTTGGGGCTGTGCAACACCGGAGACCTACGGCTGGTCCGTATGGGTGGGTGTAGCAGCCTGGATGGCGCAGCATCTATGGTGGCATTATGAATACGGACAGGATCGGGAATTCCTAGAAGAGAGAGCATATCCCTTTATCAAGGAGGTTGCTGCCTTTTATGAAGATTTTCTGGTAAAGGATAAGGACGGGGTCTATCAGATTATGCCCTCTCAATCTCCGGAAAACCGCTTTGTCGGAGGAGGAGAATACCCGGTAACTACCTGTGTATCAGCGACAATTGATATTGAGCTGATTATGGATCTTCTTACCCATGCCATCACAGCAGCCAGGCTTCTGAAGGTAGATGCAGATAAGATTAGGATCTGGACTGAGATACTGGAGCACCTTCCGCCGTTACGAATCGGCAGTAAGGGTCAGCTCTTGGAATGGAATAAGGAATTTGAAGAGGTGGAGCCGTCCCATAGGCATGTGTCCCATCTGTTTGGTGTATTCCCCGGAGAGCAGATTGATCCGGAGCATTCTCCTGAGCTGTTTCAGGCTGCAAGAGTATCCTTAGAACAGCGATTAGCGGCAGGCGGTGGCTATACCGGCTGGAGCCGTGCCTGGGTCGCTTGTCTTTATGCAAGGTTCGGAGAAGGAGATCTGGCCTTTGAACATATCCGCAGACTGATTGGAGATTTTGCAACAGAGAGCTTACTTGATCTCCATCCACCGAAAATTTTTCAGATTGATGGTAATTTCGGCGGAACAGCCGCAATCCTTGAGATGCTGTTACAGAGCTACTACGAAGAGCTTCATTTTCTTCCTGCGCTGCCTAGTGGCTGGAGGAATGGCAAGGTTACCGGAATGAGAGCCAGAGGTGGATTTACGGTAGACATGGAGTGGAGTAATAATAAATTAGTGAAAGCACGTATCCTTTCCGTAACCGATCGCAATTGTGTAATCAAGGCTGCTTCAGGGGGGTATTGCATCCGTGACAGTTGGGGTAATGAGGTGGATTATCTTATAGAGGGCAACAAGCTGATATTCCATATGATTAAGGATCGAATCTATTTTGTGACTGTAGAATAATCCAAAGAAGAATTTGAGTTTAAAGATGCAACAAGGGGTGATGGTATGGATCGATTAAGAAAAATGGTTAGCAGAGTTAGTAAAATTAAATTCGTAAAGCGAATTTTTGTGATCTATGTAATCTGTGGGATCATACCGCTTTTAATTCAGTTCTTCTATATGAGATACAGCACAGGTCAAGTGCTTGCGACGAGCCTAAATAAAGCGGAAGCAGTGAGACTGCTTACAATCCAGAATATCGTCGGAGTCGGAATTGTTACTGGAGAAATCCTTTGCTCCATCGTTCTGATTGGAATTTTTACTAATCGGTTTGTTAAGCGGCTGAATGAATTCAAGGAACAGCTTCATCAGGCGGCTGCCGGTGATTTTCAGATAGCAGAAAAATCGGAGGAGCATGACGAAATCAGCGAACTGTATGAGGATCTTCATATCATGATAGATAGTATTCAGAAGCTGATTACAACAGTATTCGAGGAGCAGGTGCAGAAGGAGAAGCTGAACAGCAGGCAAAAGGATGTTGAATTTAAGATGCTTGCCAGTCAGATCAATCCTCACTTCCTTTATAATACTCTGGAAACGATTCGAATGAAAGCCCGTTGTAATGGTGAGACAGAGATTGAGGAATTAGTAAAAATGCTTGCCAAAATCATGCGAAGAAACATTCAGGTCGGAGATAAGCTGGTCACCCTAAAGTCAGAGCTTGAGCTGGTGGAATATTATCTCAAGATACAGCAGTATCGTTTCGGAGAACGAATTCATTATAAGATCGATATAAGGTGTAAAATTGAATTCCTTAAAATTATGCCTTTGATTATTCAGCCTGTAGTCGAGAATGCTTTTGTTCATGGACTTGAAACTAAGGAGGGAGAAGGGCAGATAGAGATTATCGTGGAAAACGATGACCTTCTGGTTATCCGGGTAATTGATGACGGTATCGGAATGAGTCGGGAAAAGCTGGTGGAAATTAGAGAAAACCTCAATGATTTCCATAAATTAAGCCGCAGTAATATCGGTCTTAATAATGTGAATCAGAGAATTAAGCTTTTGTATGGTACTGATTACGGAATTGAAGTTGAAAGTGAAGAAAACATGGGCACTAAGGTTACCATAAAATTGCCGGAGGATATCAGGCAGTAGGTCCTTTGAAAGGAGCAGGGTATGTATCAATTATTGATAATTGATGATGAACCGGTAGTTCGGGCAGGTATTAAACAGTTGATTCCCTGGGAGAATTATCATTTTGAGATATGTGCAGAAGGTATTGATGGTAAGGACGGATTGAAAAAGGTACTTGATTATTCACCGGATTTAGTTTTGGTTGACGTAAAAATGCCAGGACTAAGCGGAATAGAATTGATCAGGGAAGCGAAAAAAGAGGGCTTTGAAGGAAAATTCATCATTCTGACCGGTTATTCTGATTTTGAATTTGCAAAATCAGCAGTATCCTTGGGAGTGCGTGCCTATCTGCTAAAGCCCATCGATGAGGATGAATTATTGGAGAATGTTGAAGAGGTTCTTGCAGAGCTGGATGCGAAGAAGAACCTGGACGACTATTATACCTTGAGCGAATTGAAAGCTAGGCAGGAGGTATTATACCGCTTACTGCAGCATTCTGCAGAAAAGGAGATCTTACGTAAAGAAATTAAACTGTATGGAATGGATTTTAATTACCATTCCTTCTGTACGGCAATCCTTAGTATGAAAGAAGCCTATCTGGAAAATGATGGCAATGTGTATAAGGAACGGCAGGAGATGATGCTTAAGGACCTTACCCATGTTGATAAGCTGGTCATCGATGATAAATTAGTACTAATCTGTAAGGGAATAGCTTATCAGGAGGTATTGGAGATATTAATCAAGAATAACGACCAAATCAAGAGATTTCATGGTGAGGGCTTCTTCATAGCAATCGGACACAATGTGGCTAATTGGGAGGATTTAAGCTTTTCCTATGAATGTGCAAAGCTGCTAACCGAGTATGAGTTCTTATATCGAGACACGGAGGCTGTCAGTATCGATATCTTAAATCAGATTGGATTATCTGCGACCGGGAACTTCATGGACCGGCTCTGCAACCTGATTGAGGTAGGAGATGTTGATGCAATCCATCAGACAATCAGTAAGCTTAAGAACAGCTATAAAAATGAAGTGATGAAGGAAACAGAGATAAAGGTGCTTGTTCTCCATAACATGGTTCTCTTGCACAGCATATTGGAACGCAGATACGAGAATAAGAAGGAAGAGTTCCCGGATTTCGAACAGTTCATAGAAGGCATCAAGCATGTAGGAAGCCTGGAGGGCTTAATGGAGATGGTGGAAGACTATTGCTTCAAAACCACCAGGTGTATCGGGGCCTCTACGACGGATGTTGTAGTGAAGAGAATGACAGCCTATATGGAGAAAAATTATGACCAGGACTTAAAGCTGGAGGCAATTGCAAAAATCTTTAATTATAACAGTGCTTATCTTGGAAAGGTATTTCGAAAAGAGATGGGTGAGAGCTTTAACAATGTTTTGGATAATATCCGCATAGAGAAAGCGAAGCATCTTCTGTTAGAAACAGATCTGAAGGTTTATCAAGTGTCTGAACAGGTAGGATATAGTAACATTGATTATTTTTATTCGAAGTTTAAGAAGTATGTCGGTATTAGTCCGAAGGAGTTTAAGCATAGGGAATAGAATTCATGAAAGTGTCAAAGCTGCAATATAATAATTACAGCCTGACACTTTTTAATTTATGACAATAGAAAGTTCTCAAAGCGAGCTTTCATCTCTTACAAAAATCTTTTTTTAAGGGGTATGTACAATGATCCGATTGATAACACTTGAAAAAATATAAAAATTAGGGTGTTTTCAATCAATATATTTGGGTATTATCTTTTTTTATTTCTGATTAAAATATATTTAAGATTACTATGCTAAAGGAGTGTGCATAATGCTTGATGCAAGAGCGAAAAGAGTAAACATATTATTAATAATAACAAGGATTTTGGTTGTACTTACTGTTGTAAGTATATTCCTACCCTTTTTTAATCCGGCTAAGGTCAGTGATCTGGTTAATAAAAATATATCTTTTTTTACCTCGGGATTTTCCTATTCAACATTAGCTAACGGTTTTAAAAGAGCTCTTGCGAAGGAATGGGTTTCGGCCGAAGCGGTCCGGACCTTAAATCTATCCTCATTGGTAGCATGTATCGGTATTGTCATCTCGGGTATCATGGGATGCTTAAGCTTAGGAGAGATTAAGTTTAAGAAATTATGTACCTTAGTAATTTTTCTGAGCAATGCAATTGCCGCTATTTCCTTAACAGGTATTTTTGTTACATATAGCTCATTTATTATGAGCAGCAATTTAAAGAAGGTTGAACCGAGCCTTCCCTTTGCGCTACCTGCGCTTCTGGTTATGCTTATCCTAGGTGCTTGCTTTGCTCTGACTTCTCATCTAATGTTGGAAAAGCCTTCAAAGAATGCAAAATTCGAGATGCAGCAAAAGTATTATTTGTTTCTTTTGATGTTGCCTTTTATTGTACTTTGTTTTATCTTTGCTTATCTGCCTTTATGGGGCTGGAGATATGGTCTTTATAGCTATAAACCGGGAAAGGATTTAACAAGTGATAATTTCGTAGGCTTGAAGTGGTTTACATATCTTTTTGAGAATGCATCCTCCCGGCATGATATTATTCGTGTAATGAAGAATACCTTAGCAATGAGCGGACTCGGAATAGCAACCTCCTGGATGAGTATGGCTTTTGCTATATTTCTTTCTGAGATTAAGGTTACCAAATATCGTAAGGTGGTTCAGACGATCACCACGATTCCTAATTTCATCAGCTGGGTGCTTGTATATGCCTTCGGTTTTGCGATTTTTGCTACAGACGGTTTGGTGAATAGGGTTTTAATGGACTTGGGATTGATTGATACGGGAATTAACTTCTTACTTGACGGTGATCATATCTGGATAAAAATGCTTGCGTGGGGCATCTGGAAAGGTCTTGGCTGGGGTGCTATCATCTATCTGGCAGCAATTAGTGGAATTGATCAGCAGCTTTACGAAGCAGCAACCGTTGATGGTGCGGGACGCTTTAAGCGTATGTGGTACATAACTGTGCCTGGGTTGTTGCCCACTTATTTTGTTTTATTAATGCTGGCAATAGCCGGTATTCTGAATAACGGTATGGAACAGTACTATGTATTTAAAAATGCGGCAAACAAATCTACGATTGAGGTTCTTGACCTGTATGTTTACACCTTAGGTCTTGGAACCGGCGGTACCTCCAACATAGCATTGGCAACCGTGGTTGGTATGCTTAAATCAATCATCAGCGTAATACTCCTGTTCTTTGCGAATGGTTTGTCAAAGCTGATACGTAAGGAAAGCATCATATAAAAATTATGTTAGTGCTACATACAACCATGCTTATCATGTTATCGTAGTGAGCATATTGCAAGCCTGCTTGTGGATATGCGATCGGAGTGGAAGATAATGAACATGCTTTTGTCCATGATAAAAATTAAGATTGAGAGGTGTGCTTCTTCATGAAAATCGATGAAATGAAAATGGATGAGGAGAAGGTCGGAAAGAAGCTTAAAAAGCGAAAAAGACAGTTTCGTCTTTCAGGCGGAGATATAGCATTTAATATTATTAACTATATTTTCTTTGGTGTATTTACACTTATCTGTTTCCTGCCGTTCTATTATATATTTATTAATACAATTAGTAGTAATGAATTGGCAAATGCAGGAATTATAACATTAATTCCGAAAGGTATTCATCTAAATAATTATTATGCTCTCAGAAATGTCAGTAACTTTGGTACTGCTGTTATCGTTACCGTTGCCAGAACTATTTTGGGTACCATATTGATGGTGATTGCCTCTGCCTTTTGCGGATATCTGGTTACAAAGAAGGAGATGTGGGGAAGAAGATTCTGGTATCGCTTCCTGATCATCACCATGTATTTTAATGCCGGATTAATCCCCTGGTATTTAAATATGTCCATGCTGGGACTGACCAATAACTTCTTAGCTTACATTATCCCGGCGATTGTTGCTCCATACAATATCATCCTGGTAAAGACCTATATTGAGTCAATACCCGCAGAACTGGAGGAGAGTGCGGCAATCGATGGTGCAGGGTATCTGCTACGTTTTCGCAAGATCGTGTTTCCCCTTTGCAAACCGATCTTGGCAACGATAGCAATCTTCGGTGCTTTGGGACATTGGAACTCATTTATCGATGCCATGATTTTAATGGGAAACAAACCTCAGCTGCAAACCCTTCAGTATGTATTATATATCTATTTGAATAAGGCAAATAACCTTGCAACAGTAATGAAATCAGGTGGGGTACTTACAGAAAATATGCTGGAGGCAGCATTAAGTGGACGTACCATAAAGTTTACGGTTGCTATGGTCTCCATCATTCCAATTTTATTGGTCTATCCGTTCTTATCAAAATATTTCCAGAAGGGCATCATGATTGGTGCGGTTAAAGGTTAGGTTTTTAGCATTCGTGCTATCAATAATTTATATTTTTTAGAGGAGGACAAATGTATGTGGAAAGTGAAAAGATATTTATCAATCATCCTTGTTATCGTGTTATGCTTTAGCTTGGCTGGTTGTAAATCTTCCAAGGAAGAAGAAGTAACACCGGAACCTACAGAAGCTGCTACAGCAGGGGAAGCTACTCAGGCACCGGCAGAAGAGCCAACGGATGATATATCAGATATTATTCCGGAAGAGACAGTTACTCTTACTGCTTTTAGTCAGTTAGCTAATTATAATGGAGAACAGATGGGTTGGATGGCAAAGATTCTGCTGGATAAGTTCAATGTTAAGTTAAACATTGTGAATGCACCGGAGGGTGTATTTGCTACCCGTATGGAATCCGGAGAATTAGGAGATCTTATCTTTTTTGGCAATGATACCGATGAATATCAGCAGGCTATTGCGGCAGATATGCTGTTTGACTGGAATGAGGATGATATTCTTGCTGAATATGGTCCGTACATTAACGAGAATATGCAGAATGCATTAAATAAAAATGCAGGTCTTTCTCCCGATGGTAAGACTGTATACGGTTTTGGTTATAATGTAGGAACCTCAACAAAGGAGCATCAGGCGTTCTTCTATCATCCTGATATCCGTTGGGATCTTTATGAGAAGATTGGAGCTCCGAAGATCACAAAGCTAGAGGATTATGTTGATGTTCTTGCAAAGATGGTTGAAGCTGAGCCCAAGTCTGATTCCGGAGCACAGACCTATGGTGTGTCCTTCTTCAAGGATTGGGACGGTGACATGGTAATGTATGTTAAGTCTACCGGTGCTTTATATGGTTATGATGAGTTTGGCTTTACACTTTACAATGTAGAAACACAGGAAGTTCAGCCGATTCTTGATGAAAACAGTATGTATCTTAGAAGCTTAAAGTTCTATAATAATTTGTATCAGAAGGGATTACTTGATCCTGATTCCATGACTCAGACTTCTGAAGATGCGAATAATGTATATAAGGATGGTGGGGCATTCTTTAATATCTTTACCTTCTTGGGAAGAGACATGTATAATACCGAAGAGCACACATCCCAAGGCAAGGGTATGTATGCCTTAGCAGCAGATGATATGAATGTTCTTACCTATGGTTTAAATATCTTTGGTGGTAACAGAATCTGGGCTATCGGTGCGAACACGGAATATCCTGAATTATGTATGGCAATTATTAATTATTTCTGCACACCGGAAGGAACTATGACCTATTATTATGGTCCTAAGGGAGTAAACTGGGATTATGATGCGAACGGAAAGGCATATTTGACCGAACATGGTCTTACTTGCCGTAGAGATTTAACCACACAAATGACTGGTGATTACAGTGGTGCTTATGAAGATGGTCAGGGTAAATGGAACAACGAGACCTGGGATCGAGACAGCATTAATCCAGAAGGCAATGGAGAGACCTATAATTATCTGTTCTGGGAAAGCTACAAGTCCATACCTACAACCAATGCTGAACAGAAGTGGAAGGATTTTACAGGCTTTATGACTCCTGATGATTACCTTTCTGATTCCGGTAAGATAGCGATCTCTTTAGGCTCCGGCTTTACCATGGATACCAGAGACGATGAACTGAACACTACCTGGGCACAGGTTGCAGAATGTGTAAAATCCTATACCTGGCAGATGATCTATGCGAAGACGGATGCAGAATATGATAAACTGTTAGGAGAATTCAGAGCAAAAGCGAAGGAATATGGCTATGATACCTGTGTTGAGTGGTGCAAGGGTCAGGCTGAGAAGAGAAAAGCAAAGGAAGACGCATTATTGGCTTTAGAATAGTGTGAAAAAAGGATTTTGTAAATCAAAAATCCTTGGGAAGAACTGAGAAGTTCTCCCATTGGAACGAACTCCTTGTTCTTCCGGGTTTCCGGCTGCATAACAGGGCAGGCAAGAAAGGGCAATGTAAAAATAATAGGCATAACGGGTAAGCCTATAAAAGCTAGATTTGTTATTATGGGGGATATCTCAGTATTCTATTAATACAGATGACTGAGATATCCTCTTATTCATGATCAAATCACTTTGAATTCAAATAATATTAGAAAATATGCCATGGAATTGAGAAAATAAACCATTTTATCTAATAAAAGTCTTTGTTATGATAAATGATACATAGCAATATTTTAATTCAAAAGAGCAATTAATTGTAACATAGAGAATGACTGATATAAAATAAGAAAATATATGGAAAAGAAGGGGAGATTATATTCTCCTAGTAAGATACCATAAATATACAAAATTCTGAAAGGGAGAATAAAATCTCCCAAGTACTTTATTAATAATATCTATATGGTGAAGGGGAGATTAAATTCTCCTATGAAGATACTAAAATATCTAATGTTATGAAAGGGAGAATAAAATCTCCCAAGTACTTTATTAATAATATCAATATGGTGAAGGGAGATTTTTATATGAAATTTAGTAATGGTTGTTGGCTTCAAAGGGAAGGAACCGAAGTGTTCTCTCCGGTTGAAGTTTATTACGCTAAGAAAGAAGAAACCCAGATTACGCTATGCACCCCAACCCATAAGATTATACATCGCGGTGATACCCTGGGTGGGCCGAATCTGACCATTCGCATATCGGCTCCGATGCCGGAAGTCCTACGGATCCGTTGTGACCACTATATGGGAGTTGTTAAGAAAGCTCCGGAATTTGAGCTCGAGTATGAAGAGGGAAAGCACCTCATTGCCGATGAGACAGAAGAGATGATTATGATAAATAGTGGGAACCTTCGTGTCGAGATTAATAAATTAAGCTGGAAGATGACCTACTATCGAGGGAGCGAGAAGATTACGGACAGCGGCTTGAAAGATCTGGCCTATGTTAAGACTGACTGGAGAGGTCTGGCCTATGATGATGGGAAAGAGCATGATACCTATATGAGAGAAAGGTTGTCTCTCTCAGTCGGAGAATTGATTTATGGTCTTGGTGAGAGATTTACACCCTTTGTGAAAAATGGGCAGAGCATTGACATATGGAATGAGGATGGAGGAACCTCGACAGAACAGTCTTACAAGAATATCCCCTTCTATCTCTCGAACCGTGGCTATGGTATATTCGTAAACCATCCGGAACGAGTATCCTTTGAGGTGAGCTCGGAGATGGTGAAAAAAGTACAGTTTTCCGTTCCCGGTGAAGGGCTGGACTACTTTCTGATTAACGGACCGACAATGCAGGAAGTATTAATGCGCTATACGGATCTGACCGGCAAGCCGGCATTACCTCCGGCATGGACCTTCGGCCTCTGGCTATCAACCTCTTTTACGACGAATTATGATGAGGAGACGGTAAACAGCTTTGTGGACGGTATGTTAAGCCGCGGTATTTTGTTGAAGGTATTTCATTTTGACTGTTTTTGGATGAAGGAATTTCATTGGAGTGATATGACCTGGGATTCCAGAGTGTTCCCGGATCCGGCAGGCATGTTAAAGCGCTTGAAGGATAAGGGCTTGAAGATCTGTGTGTGGATCAACAGCTATATCGGACAAGAATCCTCCATGTTCCGGGAGGGTGTGGAAGGCGGATACTTTATAAAGCGCCCGAACGGAGACGTATGGCAATGGGATATGTGGCAGCCGGGTATGGCGATCGTCGATTTTACTAACCCGAAGGCATGTAAATGGTTCTCTTCTAAGCTGGAAGCCCTTCTAGATATGGGAGTGGACTGCTTTAAGACGGACTTTGGTGAAAGAATTCCGACCGATGTCGTATACTTCGACGGATCAGACCCTATGAGGATGCACAATTACTATACTTATCTATATAATAAGGTTGTATTCGAGCTATTACAGAGGAAGCGTGGTAAGGGAGAAGCTGTTCTGTTTGCCAGAAGTGCAACCGCAGGTGGTCAGAAATTTCCGGTACACTGGGGAGGTGATTGCTGGTCCGATTACGAGTCTATGGCAGAAAGTCTTCGCGGAGGCTTGTCTTTGACTATGTCCGGTTTTGGCTTCTGGAGCCATGATATCGGTGGCTTTGAGAGTACCTCGACTCCTGATGTGTATAAACGCTGGTGTGCCTTTGGTTTATTATCCACCCATTCACGTCTGCATGGCAGCTCTTCTTACCGTGTTCCGTGGGCTTACGACGAGGAGGCAGTAGATGTGGTTCGCTTCTTCTCTAAGCTTAAGGCGTCCCTAATGCCCTATCTTTACAGTAATGCTGTAACTACCTCAAAGTCCGGTATACCCTCCATGCGGAGCATGGTGATGGAGTTTACCCAGGATCTGACCTGTGCGTATCTGGATAAGCAGTATATGTTGGGAGATAAGCTCTTAGTGGCTCCAATCTTCAACGAGGAGGGTATGGCTCAGTATTATCTGCCCGAAGGTACCTGGACCAATTATCTTACCGGAGAGAAGAAGCAGGGAAATCGTTGGTACAAAGAAACTCACGGATATCTGAGTATTCCGCTATATGTTCGTGAAAACTCTATACTTGCGGTTGGTGAGAAGGTTGAGGATGCGGTATATGACTATAGTGAGAATGTAAACCTGAAGGTTTATGAAATGATAGACCAAGTAGTCTCTACTGCTGTAGTATATAATAAGGAGGCTAAGTCTGAATTAGAGGCTAAGGTTCTTAAGCAGGGTGATACCATCACGATTGAGGTAAATACCGCGAAGCATTATTGTGTGACTTTGATTAACTGTACCGCAATCTCCTCCGTATCGAATGCAAGCTATGAGATTATGGATAACAATACAATAATAACTCCGGATAAAAAAGGGACCATAATCGTACATTTGAAATAACCGGCTTTTCATGATTCCGACCGAATAAGTTTTGTGCTTATTCGGTCGGATTTGTTTCCATGCTTCATTAAAAGATATATCTAAGCAAATACGGAAGTATAAAATGAACTTATATTATCATATATGTAATATAGTCACATATTCGTATGAGAAGTTATGATAAAATATATTCATACGATTAAAATAGAGAGGTGTAAATAATATGTTTTCATTATTTCATAGAAATGACTCCAATACAATCCATGTAAGTGAGATTGATAATATCTTACCGGATATTAATCTGATTGATATCAGGGAGGCTTATGAATGTGCCCATGGCAGTATAAAGGGCTCCAGGAACATACCTATGGGACAGCTGTTATCAAATCCTGATCAATATATGGATAAGTCAAAAAAATATTATATTATGTGCCAATCCGGCGGAAGAAGCTCCGGCGCGGTGGCTGCCCTACAGCGTGCAGGCTATGATGTTGTTAACGTCAGGGGTGGCATGGGAAGCTATTTCGGAAAAAACCGAAGCAAGTAGGGACTATTGTATCATGTTCATAGATAGGTATGTTAGAATATAAGATAGTGCCTTATCAATGTAGTATGCTCCGATGCTATATAGGGAGCATTCTATATTGATAAGGCACTTATTTGCCGTTCTTAGTATCTCATCGGGATTAAGTCAATATAATCCTGTAAGGGTGCATCTCTTAATAAACATTCAATGATCTGTTTTCCTAAAGGATCAAGCTCCTCGGTATTATACTTAACAGCTTCCTTCTTAAAGAATTCCGTTAAAATCGCAGCGCCCGCATCATAACCATCGGTGCCAAGCTTGGACTGTCTCTCCGGTTGAAGGAATGATCTACGGATATATTGACCGTCAACCTTCAGCGATTCAAGACCATAGCCTAAGAGGGTACAACGTGCTTCCTTCAATTGATCCATCTTAAATTTTGCACTACCGCGTCTTGCTATATATTCTCTTGCTACCCATTGAGGATTGAAGCTTACTTTATATACACCGATGTGCTGATTCGGGATTAATACATATCTGGTACTGGAGGATCTTACAATCTGGTCCAGTAAAAGGTTGGCCTGTTTTACCATCTTGCCGGTAGCAAAGGGCCAATAGGAGCCGACTCCTTCACTAATCATACCCTTACCGCCTATAATACTGGGATTATTATAGCCTCTGGGAGCGACCAGTCGCCATAACCATGCAAGGGCAGGGGGTAATATCTGAAGCAAGCCAATAATACCGTAGGAAGGATTTTCTCTGGTACTAGGAGGAGTACGAACACCAAAGCTTCGTACATCAACCTCAACAGGATCTGAGACGATGTCAGGCACCAAATGTCTGGGAAGAATTGCTCTTGGATTCGGACAGGGTTGACCGGTGGAATCTAAAGTGTGTTCCCATACAAGGCAGGTAGCTTTAGGAACTGCTTGTATATTTAAGAAGAGAAGTGGCTCCTTCGGTTGGGTAAAGATCTTCTCATATTGAGGTGAGGTGCCGTATTCCGTTACATGATCAAGTCTCAAGAACCAGCCGTTTTCCGCATCCTGTACCACTAATTTTTTACTGTCATTCTGCATATTCGGATGGCAGAGTGCCATATCGTCGGTTACCGGACGTAGCTCGCAGGATTCGTTTAATTCCAGGTGGAATGTCTCGCCGGTAACTATGTTTTCTCCTAATACTAATCTACCGTCAGCTGCTCTGTGAGGAGGCTCAATCATTTCTGATTTTCCACCGCCGGAAGCACCCTCATGCATAATTACAATCTCGTTATCATAAGGAGTGATTACCTTAACGGTAGAAGCGTGAGCCGTTACCCAGCCTTCCCTTTCACCAATATTCAGCAAGACTCCATAGATACCCTTCTTAGCACTGGGACCAGGGTACAGATTATAAGAAAATACCTCATGAACCTCTTCCAGTCGGTTGTGTACAACAATCTGCTTACCGTCAAAATTAGTATGTCGAAATGGAGGTGCGAGATATACAATTGCCTTCGGGGTGAAGTTATCCTGAACCTCGTCAATTCCTAAAAAGCCCTGTAAGTCTGCGAGGGCGCAGGCAAAGAATGCTGCATTGGCCGGAGCGATTAAAATTGCATCATAGCCATATTCATAGCCACCGGCTTTAAAAGGAAGAACGATCAGTTCCTGCTTCTTAAGCCAATCAAAGGTCTCATTGCGCAGAGGCTCAAAGTCTGTGTGATATTCATCTTGATACCTAGGCTTATCTGTGTCTAAATTGTCACCGATAACAAGACTGTCCGGATCACGACGACGCATATAGTCCTCCATATAGTTTACAGCCACACCGTTTTTACAGCGTATCACATTTGCCTCTACAACCTTACCTTTTCCCGGCACATCATAAACAACCTCAAAGCTGTCTACCGCTTCATTACCAAAGGAGAGCTCGATCAATTCTGCCCTTGATTTAGGGAAAGTGACCTTACTGCTTCCGGTAATGATATTCCTAACTTCATCTGTCAAAATAAATTGCTGCAAGTAGTCCTTCATATGTTACTCCATTTCTTTAATTTACTTCATTTATCATATGCAAACTGGGATATGGATTTCTTATCATATCTCTTCATTTGCTCTACGTACATTTAAAATAGAATTTACCTATCGATATTGATTTAATACAATAATAAATTGTTAAAGCCAAAGCAGAATTACATTTTCCACCACATCTCAGTCTGTAGCTTTGTATCCTTTTCGATTACTTCCTCTACCATATCGGCTTTGAATTTATCAAGCTTAGTACTAAGCTCCTCATTATTGATCGCCAGCATCTGAGCGGCAAGAATTCCGGCATTATCTGCACCATCGATGGCAACGGTAGCTACCGGAATACCCTTGGGCATCTGTACGGTGGACAGAAGAGAATCCAGACCATCCATAGTAGAAGATTTAATAGGGATGCCGATTACCGGAAGGGTAGTATGGGCGGCGATAATTCCAGCGAGATGAGCGGCCTTACCGGCTGCACATATGATTACACCAAATCCGTTATGTTTAGCGGAGCTTGCAAAATCGCAGGCAAGCTTTGGAGTACGATGGGCACTCATGACATGAACCTCAACCTCGATACCGAAGCCTTTCAGAGTGTTTATGGCACCTTTCACTACCGGCAAATCGCTATCACTGCCCATAAGAATTGCTACTTTTTTACTCATTGATCATTCCTCCTTCTTAAATAGAGATACCGTTAGAGGTAACTCCCTAATTCATGACAAGTGAATTGGTTTACCAATTCATCTTGTTTTAATTACTTCTCTATAAAAAAACCGATACCTTAGAATCCTCCCAAGATATCGGCTTACTTACAACTTAACCTCACAGGAAAGCTACGCTACCTGTTATATTACTTTACATAAATTAATTTGTATCGTCATCCGTTAGTTTTTAGTTATTATTTCTTCAATATTCTTGTCTATGGTTATTACGATTATTTTCTCACCGGTCTTTGTACTGATGTCGGAATGGGTGCTGACGATGGCTACATTAATTATATCAGTAATCAATGTTTCCAGATATCCTCTCCCTCCTTCAAATAGGGTGGAACGAACCTTTTTAAATAATTCTATTCCCTGCGGATTATCGGTAAGCTTCTGTTCAGATGGGCTTAATACTCCGGACAAACGTATGATAATCATATCATTAATTATGTAGGTTCTGATTAGCTTTGGTCCTCTACCCATATATTCCAGCTCAAACTTGCTGACTGCTTCAGAAATCTTTGCTTCTAATTGACCCTTGGTCATAGATATCACCTCTAAGTGAATTTAATATACCGTATTTACAAAACAATGTCAACATAAATAACTTAATATTTCATGAAAATGTATTAATATACAGAATAATGCATAAGCATTATTTGTGAAGGTTAGCTATATTTATTACGATAATTTCGAAATAGTATATTTGCTTAACAGCTGACTACTTATTGATTTTTAAACAGGATTAAATCAATGGAAATATAACCTTGCTTACTCTGCTTTTTTTGAGAAAAAGTATGTATTATATATATTTATACAAATTATGTAATGTTTTGTAAATTCAACTTGACAAATATAATTGTCCGTTGTTATAATTCGCTTAAATAGCATACCAACGTAAACCGTTGAGCAAGAGAAGTAAGTTTTATTGATTGTATACAGAGAGCCGCTAATGGTGGGAATGCGGTTACAAAGGTAATTCTGAATGGACTTGTGAGGGAAGCCCGAAATCTTTGAGAGTAGGCGCTTACGGGAACCCTGTCCGTTATCAGTAGGGTGCATATGATAGTATGCAGAATGAGAGGATGTATTTAAATACATCAAACCGGGTGGTACCGCAGAAGCTTAAGCTTTTGTCCCTGTAATATACAGGGATAAGAGCTTTTTTTATACCCATTTCCAGAATAAAAAGAAAGGATATACAGTCATCAGTGAAAGAATGGCTGTAAATGAAGGTGATCGCAATGATTAAACCCAGCTGTAATGAAATTGAGGCATTAGCAAAAGAGTATAATATTATCCCGATTTGTAAGGAAATCTATGCAGACATAATCACTCCAATTACCTTACTACGCAAGATATCACAGATAAGTGATCGATATTATCTGCTGGAAAGCATTGAAGGAGGAGAAAAATGGGGACGATATTCCTTCCTCGGTCTAAATCCAATCGTCCAGGTGACCTGTAAGAACAAAATCGTCACGATAGAAGACGGAGACTTAAGACAGATTGCAGCAGAGAAGCCTTTTGATGTATTAAGAGCTTTATTGGAGCAGTATAAGGCACCAAAGCTATCCGGAATGCCTCCCTTTACAGGAGGTTTGGTTGGATACTTCGGTTACGAGATGATCGCCTATACTGAACCGGTTCTTAAGTTGAAAAGCAGTGAATTTAATGATTTTGATCTGATGCTCTTTGATAAGGTAATTGCATATGATCACTTAAAACAGAAGATAAGTATTGTGGTCAACATGAGAACGGATCATGTAATGGAGAATTACGGGAAGGCAATCACAGAGCTTGAGTTATTAACACGATTTATTATGGAACAGATGCCCTCTATACAGGTGACTACTACCTCAAAACCAAGCTTCACCTGTAATGTAACCAAGGAGGAATATTGCAGGCTTGTGGAGAAAACGAAGGAATATATCGTGAACGGAGATATCTTCCAGGCAGTCATATCCAGACGCTTTGAGGCTGAATATAAGGATAGCTTATTGAATGCTTATCGTGTACTTAGAACGACGAATCCTTCTCCTTATATGGTTTATATACAGAACAAGGAGGTACAGCTGATCTCAACCTCGCCGGAGACGCTGGTGAGGCTCAAGGACGGAAAGCTTTCTACCTTCCCGATTGCAGGCTCAAGACCCAGAGGAGAGAGCCCAGCGGAGGATGATGCCTTAGAAGCAGAATTGTTGACAGATGAAAAGGAGCTTTCCGAGCATAATATGCTGGTGGATCTTGCAAGAAATGACCTTGGCAGAATATCAAAATATGGAAGTGTTAAGGTGATTGACTACAAGCGAGTACAGAAGTACTCAAGAATTATGCATATCACTTCAGAGGTGGAAGGTAGTATAAAAGAAGAGATGGATGCACTTGATGCCATTCAGGCTATTCTTCCGGCAGGAACCTTATCCGGTGCGCCAAAGATTAGGGCGTGTGAGATTATCGAGGAGCTTGAGAAGGCACCAAGGGGAATTTATGGAGGAGCAATCGGATATATCGACTTCACAGGGAATATGGACACTTGTATTGCAATCCGGATGGCGGTGAAAAAGAATGATAAGGTATACATTCAGGCAGGGGGAGGAATCGTAGCCGACAGTGTCCCGGAGAAGGAATATGAGGAATCAGCCAATTAGGCAAAAGCGGTGATGGAGGCAATACAAAATTCATTCGAAGTAAACGGATAGACAGTTAGTGCCTGAGAAGTATGAACAAGAAATGGAGGATTAATATGATTTTATTAATTGATAATTATGACAGCTTTACCTATAATCTGGTGCAGCTTGCAGGAAGCATCGGAGCTGATATGAGGGTAATACGTAATGATGAGCTGACCGTAGAGCAGATAAGAGGGCTTGGTGCATCCCATATCATATTGTCACCGGGACCTGGGTACCCAAAGGATGCGGGAGTATGCGAAGAGCTTGTCGCTGAACTGAAGGGGGAGGTACCGATTCTCGGGGTATGTCTGGGTCATCAGGCAATCTGTGAAGTATTTGGCGCCGAGATTACCTTGGCAAAACGGTTAATGCATGGGAGACAGAGCAGCATCCATATCGCCAACGGTGCGCGCGTGTTTCAGGGATTACCGCCTATTATACAGGCGGCAAGGTACCATTCGTTGATTGCCAGAAAGGATACATTACCTGATGATTTGCTGGTAATTGCGGAGGATGATGACGGCGAGGTAATGGCAATTAAGCATCGAAATTATGAAATCTATGGCTTGCAATTCCATCCGGAATCCATCCTCACCCCTCAGGGAGAAGGTATTATGAGAAATTTTATGAAGCTTGGAGGTGAAGCAGTATGATACAGCAAGCAATTTATAAGGCTTTGAATAGAGAGAATTTAACACTGGAGGAGACAAAGGCCGTCATGGATGAGATTATGAGCGGCAATGCGACCAATGCTCAGATTGCAGGCTTTGTTACAGCAATACGTATGAAGGGTGAAACAATCGAAGAGATTACGGCCTGTGCCATGATCATGAGGAAGTATGGACTGAAGCTATCGCATAAGGGTGACGTTCTGGATATTGTCGGAACCGGAGGAGATGAAGCTTTTACCTTCAATATCTCTACCATTTCGGCACTGATTATCTCGGCAGCCGGAATACCGGTTGCAAAGCATGGCAATCGCAGCGTATCCAGTAAGTGCGGAAGTGCAGATGTTTTAGAGGCTTTGGGGGTAAAGATTGATATCCCGGTAGAAAAAAGTGAAGAGATATTGAGAGAGATTGGGATCTGCTTCTTATTCGCACCACTTTATCATTCTTCGATGAAATATGCAGCGCCGGTCAGACGGGAGCTGGGAGTACGTACGATCTTCAATATCCTTGGTCCTCTTTCCAGTCCTGCCAATGCCAATCTGCAACTGCTGGGTGTCTATGATGAGAATTTGGTAGAGCCAATGGCCAGAGTTTTGGCGAATCTGGGAGTGAAGAGAGCCATGGTGGTACATGGGCATGATGGTCTGGATGAGGTTTCTTTGAGTGCGAAAACCACCGTATGCGAGGTGAACAACGGACAGGTGAACAGCTTCTTCTTAGATCCTCATCAGTTTGGCTTCGAATATTGCAAAGCGGAGGATCTGGTTGGTGGTGACCCGGCTCAGAATGCGGAAATAGCTACGAGAATCTTATCAGGGGAACGGGGACCGAAACGGGATATTGTATTACTGAATTCAGCAATCTGCCTCTATATGTCTTATAACAATCTGACGCTTCGTGAATGCGTAAAGCTTGCTGCCAGGACCATTGACAGTGGTAAAGCAATGGAGCAGTTGAAGAATTTTATACGATTATCCAATGCCTGACAGTAAGGCGACCGGATAGAAAGGGTAATTATTATGATATTAGATACCATAGCAAAAGCTACTAGAATACGGGTGGAAAAAGCCAAGGAGCAGCTTCCTCTAAAGGAGCTGAAGGCGAAGATATACGGAGGTGAAGACGTGAAGAGCTTTCATGACAGAAATCCTTTCGCCTTCGAACGAGCCTTAAAAAGGAATAACAGTCTGATGATGGAAGGCAAACCAATCTCCGTTATCTGTGAGGTTAAGAAGGCATCTCCGTCCAAGGGAGTGATTGCAGAAAATTTCCCATATCTCACCATAGCGAAGGAGTATATGGAGGCAGGAGCGGATGCCATCTCTGTATTAACAGAACCGGAATTCTTTCAAGGGGAGGACCGGTACTTAAGTGAGATCAGCAAAGAGGTAACGATTCCGGTACTTCGAAAGGATTTTACCATTGACGAATACCAGATCTATGAGGCCAAGTTAATCGGGGCGGATGCAGTGCTGTTAATATGCTCCTTACTCGACACCCGGACGATACAGAGATATCTTGAGCTATGTGATGAGCTGGGTTTATCTGCGCTGGTGGAAGCGCACTCTGAGCTGGAGATATTATCTGCTATCCAAGCCGGAGCAAGAGTGATCGGAGTGAATAACCGTAATCTGAATACCTTTGAGGTTGATATAACCAATAGCCTGCACCTCCGAAAATTCGTCCCGGAGGATATCATTTTTGTTGCGGAAAGCGGTATTCGTAGTGCTATGGATATTACTATGTTATGCGATGCCGGGGTCGATGCCGTTCTGATTGGTGAGACGCTGATGCGGAGCAACAATAAGAAAGATGAACTGGAAAAGCTTATCGGTCGATAATATGGATGGGAGGAAGCAGGATGACAAAGATAAAGATTTGTGGCTTGTCAAGGAAAGCGGATATCTTAGCAGTGAATGAGGCGCTCCCGGATTATATCGGATTTGTTTTTGCCCAAAGCAGAAGGCGGGTAAGTGATGAGAAGGCCTTGGAGCTAAAAGAACTACTTCGGCCGGAGATATTATCCGTAGGTGTTTTCGTAAATGAGGAACCTGATCGGATCAGGCGCTTATGTGATAGAGGTATTGTTGATATTGTTCAGCTCCACGGGGATGAAACCCCGTCCTATATTCATCAGCTTAGAGAATTTATTTCCAATCCTATAATAAAGGCTTTACGGGTATCGGGAAGAGATGTACCGGAAGCTGCTGTAATTCCATGTGACTATCTGCTCTTAGATACCTATCATAAGAAGCTGTACGGGGGTTCCGGAGTAAGCTTTGACTGGACAGTTATTCCGAAGCTAGATAAGCCATATTTTCTCGCAGGAGGCATTGGAAGCGATAATGTTTTAGAAGCAATCAACCGGCTGAAGCCCTTCTGTGTGGATGTCAGCAGTGCGGTTGAGACCGATGGCTACAAGGATGCAGTTAAAATAAATGATATTGTTAAGAAGGTAAGAGCTGCATCACTGATGCAGCCAGGGAGGATAATATGAATAATACAAGATTTGGAGTTTACGGCGGAAGCTATATACCCGAGACGTTAATGAATGCTGTAATCGAACTTGAGGAGGCTTATAACCGTTATAAGCAGGATCCGGAGTTTAATCGAGAACTGGAAGATCTTCTGAAGAATTATGCAGGAAGACCGTCCTTACTATATCATGCAAAGAAGATGAGTGAGGATCTGGGAGGTGCTAAGATTTATCTAAAGCGGGAGGATCTCAATCATACGGGTTCCCATAAGATTAATAATGTATTGGGACAGGTGCTTCTGGCGAAGAAGATGGGCAAGACCAGAGTGATTGCAGAGACTGGTGCCGGACAGCATGGTGTAGCAACAGCAACAGCCGCAGCACTGATGGGTCTGGAGTGTGAGATATTCATGGGAAAAGAGGATACAGAACGTCAGGCACTGAATGTATTTCGAATGGAGCTGTTAGGTGCCAAGGTTCATGCGGTTACAAACGGTACACAGACACTAAAGGATGCGGTGAATGAGACACTTCGCGAATGGACGAAGCGGGTAGAAGACACCCATTATGTCCTTGGTTCTGTTATGGGACCCCATCCGTTTCCGATGATTGTTCGTGATTTTCAAAGCATTATCGGTAAAGAAGTGAAGGAACAGCTCAAGGAGAAGGAGGGAAAGCTCCCGGATGCAGTACTTGCCTGCGTAGGAGGTGGCAGCAATGCGATGGGTTTATTCTATGATTTCATCGAGGACAATAGTGTCCGCTTAATCGGATGTGAGGCAGCGGGTTTGGGAGTGGATACCGATAAAACGGCTGCAACGATTACAACCGGTTCGATTGGTATCTTCCATGGAATGAAGTCCTATTTCTGTCAGGATGAATATGGTCAGATTGCTCCTGTCTATTCTATTTCTGCAGGCCTTGACTATCCGGGTATCGGACCGGAGCATGCGAACCTGCATGACACGAAAAGAGCAGAATATGTCCCAATCACCGACCGGGAGGCAGTGGATGCCTTTGAATACCTGGCACGGACGGAGGGTATCATCCCGGCCATCGAAAGTGCTCATGCCATAGCTTATGCACGAAAGCTGGCACCAACGATGGGAAAGGATCAAATTCTTGTCATTAACCTCTCCGGCAGAGGGGATAAAGATGTGGCAGCGATAGCAAGATACAGGGGGGTGCAGCTTTATGAATAGAATCGATAAGGTATTTAAAAATAATAAGGCCTTTATACCTTTTGTGACCGCAGGTGATCCGACGCTTACTATCACAAAGGAATTAGTTCTTTGCATGGAGTCAGCAGGAGCTGATCTAATCGAATTAGGGATACCCTTCTCGGATCCGGTAGCGGAAGGTCCGGTGATTCAAGCCGCAGATGACAGAGCCTTAGCAAACGGGGCAACTACCGATCAAATTTTTGCTATGGTGGAGGAGCTTCGTAAGGAGAGTAATATTCCCCTCGCCTTTATGACTTATATTAATCCGATCTATACCTATGGTGCGGAGCGATTTATGGAACAATGCAGCAAAGCACAGGTCGATGCTATTATAGTACCGGATGTACCCTATGAGGAGAAGGAAGAGCTAAAGCCTTATTGCGATCGGTATGGTATTGCGCTTATCTCAATGATTGCACCAACCTCAATGGAACGAATCCGCATGATCGCGAAGGAGGCGGAAGGGTTCCTCTATTGTGTATCCTCCATGGGGGTAACCGGTGTGAGAAGTGATCTGGGAACAGGCATCGCCGAGATGATCACTCAGGCTAAGGGTTGTAAGGATATTCCCTGTGCGATCGGTTTTGGGATCTCGACTCCTGACCAGGCAAAAGCCATGGCCTCCCTCGCGGATGGAGTAATTGTAGGAAGTGCGATTGTAAAAATAGTCGAAGAATATGGGGAAGCCTGTGTGCCTTATGTGGAGGACTACGTACGTAGAATGAAGGAGGCCTGTCTTAATGCCAGTAAATGTGATTGAGGTATTACAAAAGCTGAATGCAGGGCAGGAGCTGTCGTCAAGGGAAGCCTATGACATGATTTCGGCGATACAAGCAGATCAGATGACGGATATGCAAATCATGAGCTTTCAGGTAGCATTGTTAATGAAGGGTCCAACGCTTACCGAGATATCTGCAATCGCGAAAGCGATGCGGGATTATTGTATTCGCGTAATTCCTAAGGTAGAAGGTGAGCTGATGGATACCTGTGGAACCGGTGGAGGAATAAGCACCTTTAATATATCAACTGCGGTTGCTTTTGTTGCCGCTGCAGCGGGGATTAAGGTAGCGAAGACAGGGAGCAGAGGGAGTGTTAATCTATCAGGAAGCGCTGATGTGTTGGAAGCCTTAGGTATGCAGATTAACCAGACTCCGGACGCAGCAGAGAAGATGATTGAAGAGGTCGGGATTGCCTTTCTATATGCTCCCTTGTTCCACCCGGTGATGCAGAAAATGATTCATCCGGAACAGGAAATCGGTATCAAGACAATCTTTTATACGATTATCGGTCCGCTAATCAATCCGGCGAAGGCCACCCGTCATGTGATGGGGGTATATAAACCGGAGCTTTTGGATAAGGTTAGCCAGGTAGCCATTGATTTGAATTATACTCGCGCCTTATTCGTCCACGGTGAAGACGGAATGGATGAGATATCATTATTAGGAAAGACCAGAATTAATGAGCTGAAGAACGGATGCATCGCCAGCTATGAGTTGACTCCTGAGGAGCTTGGTCTATCCCGCTGTAAACCGAATGATATTATAACCGGAACGCCGGAAGCCAATGCGGTAATGATTAAGGATGTATTCTCCGGCAAGAATAAAGGACCTCGCAGGCAGGCAGTCATACTCAATGCGGCAGCGTCTCTGATGATCGGTGATAAGGCAGATAGCCTGAAGCAGGGGGTTAAGCTAGCCGCAGATGTCATAGATAGTGGTTTGGCACAAAATAAGCTGAATGAGGTGATTGAAGCTTCCCATTCGTATAAATAAATTATTAATTCTTCTATATCATAGCAAAAACGGAACAGCAAAGCGTTTTGTATGGTGATACAATATAATTACCGTACGGGAGAAAGGAAGGGTAAATAAGTGAATTATCGTGATGACATAAGCCGAAGTATCGATTATATTGAAGAACATATCAAAGAGAATATAACAGCATTTGATATTGCAGAGATGGCAGGATATTCGTTATACCATTTTTGTCGAGTTTTCAATATCTGTACAGGGCAACCCTTAATGGAATACGTCCGAAGCAGGAAATTATCCCTGGCGCGCTTGGATTTGCTGAAGGACACCAAAATCCTTACTATTGCAATTGACTATGGCTTTGAGACCGCCAGCGGTTTCTCAAAAGCCTTTCGGAATGAGTTTGGCTATAGCCCGACCTGGTATATTGCAAGAAGGAAGGATTTCACTATGGTTGATCAATTAACTGATATAGGAGGATATTTAATGAAACCTGAAATAAAACATAAGAAAGCCTTTCAAGTGGCTGGCTATGGAATAAAAACGAATATAGCAAACGGCTATACAAAGGATATTGCAGCTTACTGGGAAAACTATGAAGGAGAGAATCTGGAAAGTAAGCTGTATCAGCTGCTCAATCCGCCAAAACACGGCGAAGTTTGTATGTGTGTCCCTTCAAACGGCGAGGGAGATATGATATACTTACTTGGAGTAATTGTTGAGGATTTTTCTAAAGTGACCAAGGATATGATTACTGTGGAGGTACCGGAGGCGGATTATGCTGTATTTACTACAATACCGGTGGATACCAGCGCTACGAATGCAGACGGTGGTTCTGATTTTTCCAAAGCCATCAAAGCAACCTGGAAATATATCTTCGAAGAATGGTTTCCGAATAGCGGTTATCAATATGATGAAGGTAAGCTTGACTTTGAATTTTATGATGAACGCTGTCATTCCAGACCGGATACCGTGATGGAAATCTATGTTCCGATTATCGGAAAGTGATAACAAGATAACAAGATATTAGAATAACAACGTAAAAGAATAATTCTTAATTCCCGAGGTACAAAGAACGGATCATATATACCGATTTTACGAATCAAAAAAAGCCTTAAAAAAGTGATTGACTTTGACGCAACGTAAAGGTGTAGACTCTGTTTGTAAGGAGGTTACGACGTGGAATATACAGTGCAAAAAATAAGCCAAATGGCTGGGATCAGTACCAGAACGCTTCGGTATTATGATGAAATTGGTATCTTAAAGCCGGCTAGAATCAATTCAAGCGGATATCGAATCTATGGGCAGGCAGAGGTGGATCGACTTCAGCAGATTATGCTGTATCGGGAGATGGGTGTGAATCTGGATACCATCCAGGATATCTTAAGCTCCAAGACCTTTGACGAGTTGGCAGCACTGAAGGGTCATCTGGTGACGCTCCTTGCACAGAGACAACAGATTGATATGCTGATCAGTAATGTCGAGAAGACGATTGAAAGTCGGGAAGGAAGAAGAATGATGAAAGACAATGAAAAATTTGAAGGCTTTAAGAAAAAGTTAGTGGAAGATAACGAGAAGAAATACGGAAAGGAAATCAGAGAGAAGTACGGTGAGGAAGCAGTAAAAGCATCCGATAACAAGCTGATGAATATGACCCAGGCCCAGTATGAGGAATTTGAGAAGCTGGGGCAGGAGGTGCTTGATACTCTGGAGCAGGCTTTTGCAACCGGAGATCCTGCAGGAGAGCTGGGACAAAAGACAGCAGAGCTTCATCGTCAGTGGTTAAGCTATACATGGAGCAGCTATAACAAGGAGGCACATGCCGGGCTTGCTCAGATGTATGTGGAGGATGAGCGATTTACTTCTTTTTATGATAAGAAACAGCCGGGTATGGCAGTGTTCCTTCGAGATGCAATTCACATCTATACAAGTAAATAGCATTGATATACGTCACACAAAGGTGAGGTAAATAGAACCACAGGAGTAAAATCGTAGATATGCTTAGTAACTAAGCATATCTACGATTGCTTTTACGGCCACATCAGTCATGATTTTATAGTCAAGATATTCATGTTTATGATAAACAATCTCGTGAATTATAGTTTCAATGATATCTATGATTAAGTGAGCTTTTTCATAAGCATTAGTAGGTTTGATATCAAAAGCCGCCATCATTTTAACGATTTGTGCGGCAGCATTGGATTGAAACCGGCAGAATAATTCGCTGATTTCCTCATCGGAATGAGAGAGGGCTTGCATTTCCTCATGAACTGTCTTGGCCATGGTATGTGCCACGGTCATGCTTGTTATTATCTCCCTTAATGCCTTTTCAATATCAATTGGCTTTTCCAACGCTTTGAGCGTCTCATACATCGGAGTAGTAATATTATTCTCATAGAGATCTATGACCTCCATAAATATATCCTTTTTATCTTTAAAATAATTATATACGATACCGGTGGATACACCTGCAAGCTTAGCGATCTCAGCAGTATTGGTATTGTGATAACCTTTCTCGCAGAATAATTGGTAGCCTGCATCAACTATTTTCTTTCTTTTTTCAATCGAACGCTGCTGTTGTGGTATTCTGATCTGACCATTTCCCATGTGAAACACCTCCTTTTATCTATAATTGATTATAATAATGAAAATCGATTTCGTCAACCTAAGTAGAACAAAACCGGAAGAAGCACTTACGCGTAAAATATAAATATGAATTAATATTCACATAAGTGATTGACTTACATAATATGTTATTATATAATAATAAAAATATGAAATTAATGTCATATTCATAATATGCTTGCGAGCTGAGGTAAGGCTTACTGATACGAAGCTTGTTACCTACTCAAATGATTTTTAAGGAAACAATAGGTGATTTAATGTGAGGGAAATTATTAAGGATAAGAAAGGTGGGAGATTGTATGAGTTTTATTGAGTTTAAGGATGTTACCAAAGAGTATGTGATAGGTGAAAGTAAGCTTTTGGCGGTAGACCATATTAATTTCGGAATTAATGAGGGGGAATTTGTTGTGATTCTAGGTCCCAGTGGTGCCGGTAAGTCTACTTTATTAAATCTTCTGGGTGGTATGGATTATGCAACCTCTGGTAAAATCACAATTGCAGGAACTAATATTACCAATTACAAGGATGACGAATTAACCGAATACCGCGCTCACAAGGTAGGCTTTGTATTTCAATTTTATAATCTGATCCCGACATTAACAGCATTAGAGAATGTTACTTTAACCAAGGAAGTAACAAAAAGTGCTATGGATCCGATCAAGGTATTAGCTTCTGTCGGATTACAGGAGCATACCAATCAATTTCCTTCCCAGTTATCCGGTGGGGAACAGCAAAGAGTCTCAATCGCCAGAGCAATCTGCAAAAACCCGGCAATGTTATTGTGCGATGAACCCACCGGCGCCCTCGATTCTGAGACCGGAACAGTAATCCTAAGCCTACTGCAGCGCCTATGCAGAGAGAATCATAAGACCGTAATTATTGTATCCCATAATGCTGCTTTAGCGGAGGCAGCTGACAAGGTAATCCATATTAAGAATGGAAGGATTACTAATGTTGTAGTGAATGATCATCCGATTGAGGTAAGTGAGGTGAATTGGTGATGTTGCTGCGTAAAATGTTAAGAGATATGAAGAATAACATGACCCAGTTTATCTCAATCTTTCTGATGGCCTTCTTAGGGGTGTTCATCTATGCCGGTGTCAATAGCGAAGGAAATGGTTTGGAGAAGACGTCGGAGAAATTTTATGAGGCTACAGACTTAGCAGATGCCTGGGTTTACAGTACAGGTTTTTCAGAGGAAGCTGCGAAAGAGGTTGAGAGGTTGAACCAAGTGGAGGGAGTAGAAAGAAGACTAACGATTAAGTCAATCGCTGATTTTGATAATAATCCTACTGTAAAGCTTCATTTCGTTGAGAATTATGAAATATGTAGATTTCAGTTGATGGAAGGAGAACCATTTTCCTTAAACGATGGTGATGGTGTCTGGTTGGATCAATTATTTGCGGAAGCGAAGGAGCTAAAGGTAGGAGATAGGATCAGCTTTGATATTAACGGGTTCATAATTGACAAAGAAATTAAAGGATTAGTGATGAGTCCGGAATATGTATATTGTGCCGGAGAGGATGATATTGTTCCGATACGGACGGATTATGGTTTTGCGTTCCTTTCCGATAAGGCTTTTCCGAAGGAGATACCGATCAGCTACAATGAGCTTTTGATCCGGGCCGGTGATGAGGCAGGTGCTTCTCTTGAGAATGCTATTGATCAGGCGCTGGAGGGAAAGTACAGTGTCTACGTTACAAGAGAGAATTTACGCAGTTATATGCAATTTAATGAGGAGATGAAGGAGCATAAAGCCATTGGGCAGATTTTTCCTATCGTTTTTCTTGCAGTGGCTGTGTTAACCATCGTTACGACAATGGCTCGCATCGTGAACAATCAAAGAACGCAGATCGGAGTGCTGAAGGCAATCGGCTTTAAGCGAAGACAGATTTTATTTCATTATGTTTCCTATAGCTTATGGATCAGCCTTGCCGGAGCCGTATTGGGTGTTATTGTAGGGCCTATGGTTTTACCCTATCTGTTTTATGCAGCGATGCATACAGTGTATACAATACCGGAATGGAAATCAGTAATTCCGATCTCTGTGGTTTATATGGTAATCGCTACATTAGTTGTCTGTACCTTGGCTTCTTATCTTACCTGCCGTAATGTTCTTAGCGATACTCCCGCACAGAGTCTGAGGCCGAAAGCTCCAAAATCGGTAAAGCACAGCTTTCTGGACAGAACCAAGCTTTGGACGCGTTTAAGCTTTCATTCCCAGTGGAACCTGCGGGATGTAATACGCTGTAAGGGGCGATCGATGATGGCAATTGCTGGTATCCTGGGTTGCTCAGCGTTGTTAATCTGCGGCTTTGGTCTGCAGGATACTATGAAGCATATTATTACCTGGAACTATGAGGTGATTAACCGATACGAAACAAAGGTTGAGATTGAGGAGACCATGACAAGAGACCAGCTTGATCTAATATTGAAGGAAGTGAACGGCGAAGGAGTATATGAGGGAGCGGTAGAGCTTAAGGCAAAGGGAAAGAAAAAGAGCGGAGAACTCATGGTAATGGAAGAGGATATCAGCCTGATCCAATTCGTTGATGAAAGGCGTAATATCATAAAGCTTCCCTCGGACCAGCTTTCAATCAGTTATAAGATGGCAAAGAATCTGGGAGTGAAGGTAGGAGATGAGATATCCTGGCATATCTATGGTGAAGAGAAATGGAACTCAGCATTGATAGGTGCAATATATAGGACGCCGTTCACCCAGGGAATTACTATGTTCCGACCATTTTATGAGGAGTTTGGATACTCTTACCGGCCTTCTATGATAGTAAGTGAGCAAAAAAATGTATCCGAACGATATACAGAAGGAGAAGGCGGTATATCAAAGATATCCGATAAGGAGGAGCTGATTAAAAGCTATCAAATGCTGGCAAAGGCAATGGATATCATGGTATATACCTTGATGGTAGCCGCCATCATTCTTGCTGTAGTGGTGATATACAATCTGGGTGTCTTGTCTTTCACTGAACGTATGAGGGAGCTATCAACCCTGAAGGTTATGGGATTTAAGACAACAAAGCTTCGCCGACTTTTATTAACACAAAATATCTGGCTGACAATTGTTGGTATCATTCCCGGCTTACCAATTGGTATATTAATCTTAAGCTATATTTTCCAGTTCCTTGGGGAGGTATTTGACTTTATTATTGTGGTTGAATTCAGTTCCTATTTATATACCGTAATTGGAACCATAGTATTATCTGCTGCGGTGAATCGATTATTTTCAAAGAAGCTGAAAAGTATCGATATGGTAAGCTCGCTAAAGGGTGTGGAATAAAGGATGGGGACTGTCACATAATGAATGTTACCTCATGTGCGACAGTCCCCATAATATAGCTATGATAGCATGTTATCCTTGGCCAGCTTAGCCTGGTCGAATTTTTCACGATGAATATGACAATAACCATTCGGATTCTTATCCAGGTATTTCTGATGATATTCCTCAGCAAGATAGTAATTACGGAGTGGTAATACCTCAATAGCAACCGGTTTATCATAATGGGCCTGAAGCTCTTGGATGGAGGCCTGAATGATGGGCAGATCCCGTTCGTCCACATAATAGATCCCGGTGCGATACTGAGTACCGATATCTCCACCCTGACGGTTGACAGAGGTAGGGTCAATGACATCATAATAAAGAGTAAGGATGAACTCCAAGCGGATTTGCCTGGGGTCATAGAAAACACGAACAGTCTCCGCATGTCCTGTGTTATGATGGCATACCTCCTGATATGTCGGATTTTCGGTATTACCGTTGGCATAACCAACATCTGTCTTACAAATTCCATTGATATTAGCTAAATATTTTTCAGTACCCCAGAAGCATCCGCCTGCGAGGTAGATTTCTTTTAAGTTGTGTTCTGATGACATATGCTGTTCCTTTCGCTATTTACCGTTTTTCTCATTCCTTCTGCTGAAAAATTTAATTAATTCATTGACCACTAAGGGTATCAAGGAGAAGCTGATTACGATTACCCAGTCCAGAAGGGTAAGATTATGAACACCAAAGGCATTTGCAAGGACTGGAATAGAGATTACGACCAACTGCAATAAGATACCTACGACAATGGCTCCAATCAAAATCCTATTTGAGAATAGACCAATCTTGAAGATGGACTTCTCGGAGTTTCTCATGGAAAGGGAGTAGAACAGCTGGGATGCCGCCAATACGACGAAAGCCATCGTTCTTGCATAGGGAAGTGCCTCCTCGGGAACCGTACCTGATCCGAGAATATAGCCATGCTCCCATAAACCGTAATAGAAAGCAATCAGAGTGAAGAGACCAATGAGTGAACCACCGATTACGGCTCTCAGGCCTGCGCCTCTGGCAAAGAAGCTTTCCTTAGGGTTTCGCGGCTGTTGCTTCATAACATCCTTATCACCGGGATCAACGCCTAAAGCAATCGCCGGCAGGGAGTCAGTTATTAGGTTAACCCAGAGAATCTGAGTAGCAATCAAGGGAACCGGCCAATTCAACAGGATCGATACGAAAATTGAAATTACCTCACCTAAATTACAGGATAAGAGGAAGATGACCGATTTTTTGATATTATTATAAATATTTCTTCCTTCTTCAATTGCATGAACAATCGTAGTGAAGTTATCATCTGTTAATATCATATCACTGGCACCCTTAGCAACGTCCGTTCCGGTGATTCCCATAGCAACGCCGATATCAGCGAATTTAAGGGAAGGAGCATCATTCACGCCATCACCTGTCATGGATACGATGTTGCCCTGTGCCTTGAAGGCTCTGACTATCTTAACCTTGTGTTCCGGAGATACACGAGCAAACACACGGTAATTATTAATGTTGGCAGTAAATGCTTCATCCGATAAATCATCAATCTCTGCACCGGTCAAGCTTTGCTCAATGGTTTCGGCAATACCTAATTCCTTGGCAATAGCGACAGCCGTATTCTTATGGTCACCGGTTATCATGATCGGGCGTATACCAGCTCTTTTCGCTTCGGTAATGGAATCCTTAACCTCAAGTCTCGGAGGATCAATCATACCCACCAGACCAATAATGGTAAGGTCCTTCTCCATTTCTTCCGGTACGATTACTGCTGTTGTGTCCTTATAAGCGACTCCGAGTACTCGCAGAGCATTGTTTGACATATCCTCTGTGATTTTGAGATAATCAGCCTTTAATTCATCTGTCAAAGGAACTATCTTACCGTTCACTAGAGCAGTAGTCGATAATTTTAGAATATTATCGATCGCTCCCTTGGTATGAACTCGGTAGCCGTTGCCTTCCACATTCAGAGTAGACATAAGCTTACGATCGGAATCAAAGGGATTTTCCGATACTCTCTTATGCTTGCTGTTTAATTCTGCACGACCTAGATTGAATTTGTCTCCTAAGATAATCAGAGCAATTTCGGTAGGATCGCCGGTTCCCTGACCATTCTCATAGGTTGCATCGCAGCAGAGAACAAAAGAACGAATCATTTCCTGCTCATCTAGCGTAGCAGTCTGGTTGGCTTCGGTCTGAGAAACATCAGAAAGCTTGCCGGAGGTATATTGCTTTACAACAGTCATCTTGTTCTGTGTTAAGGTACCTGTCTTATCGGAGCAGATAATATTTACAGAGCCTAAGGTCTCTACAGCAGGAAGCTTCTTAACGATAGCGTTAATCTTAGACATTCTGGTAACACCGAGAGCAAGCACAATTGCAACAATTGCTGCCAGACCTTCTGGAATAGCAGCAACAGCTAAGCTGATTGCGGTTAAGAACATCTCAAATAAATCACGTCTCTGGATTAAGGCGATAATAAAGATTAAAACACAGATGCCAATAGCAAGGAAGCCAAGTATTTTACCGAGCTCATCCAGACGCTTCTGGAGAGGAGTCATTTCTTCATTATCAGATTCAAGTATCTTTGCAATCATACCAATTTCGGTATCCATCGCTGTGGCTACAACAACACCTTCGCCACGTCCATAGGTGACAAGAGTGGAGAGAAAGGCCATGTTAGCCTTATCACCTACCGGTGTCTTCGGATCCTCAAAAATCGAATTCGCATTCTTTGAGGTTGGTACAGATTCACCGGTTAAGGCGGATTCTTCAATCTGTAGATTGGCACTTTCAATCAATCGCAGGTCGGCAGATACAAACCTTCCGGCATCGAGTATAATAATATCACCGGGAACGACCTCCTCCGAATTAATTTCCTTGATTACACCGTCACGTCTTACTACTGATCTCGGGGTTGTCATCTTCTGAAGTGCTTCCACTGCCTTTTCTGCCTTATACTCTTGAATTACACCAATAACAGCGTTTAGGATAACTACCAATAATATAATTAACGAATCGGCGATTTCACCAATAATCAATGTGATTACAGCGGATGCTAACAGGACATAGATTAACATATCCTTTAATTGTGAAAAAAATAGTGAAATAATACTTTTCTTTGCCTTTCCCTTCAGCTTATTCAAACCGTATTTTTCTAAACGTACCTTGGCTTCTGCTTCAGATAGGCCAACGGCAGGATTAACACCAAATTCCTTCAGTACATCATTCGGTGATTTTGAATACCACATAATAACACCTCTTTCATTCATCTTACTTTAATTATGGTTCCTAATAAAAGGTACTTTATGCTTAACAGCTAAGATTTTAAACAAAAACATTAGAATAATTATACCATAATAAGTATATCTCAGCATTAGAAAAGTATTAGAATTATGAACAATGGCTTACAGTTCAGGCCATACCATAAATGTAAAGAATGAGTTCGGTCAATGATTTTCATACGATATGGTTCTTCGCTTCTAATGTTTGACACTGCAAATAAAAAATAGTAAAATATAGGAGAAAAGTCGGAAGAGAGGATGGATGAAAGCTGTGACCAATAACATTAGTGATTTGTTAAAGGGCTATGGAATGAGAGACGGAATGGTAGATTATATTTCCTATGGGATATTAATAATCATAATTATATTAACATGTATTATGGTAAATATCATCGTACACAAAATATTATTGAGGCTATTGGCAAAAATAATCTACCGTAACAGGTATCTGTGGGACAATATCCTGTTAGAGAGAAAGGTATTCGGCCATATGGCCAATTTGCTGCCCGGAATTATTGTGTATATGTTTGCGCCTGCTTTTGGAGTGTTTTCCTCCTATATTGGAAGAGGCTGTGCAATCTATATATCCATAATTGTGCTTTTTGTTGTAAGTGCCTTACTGAATGCGATTGATGACATCTACCGTAACTTTCCGATCTCTAAAGTCAGACCGATTAAGGGATTATTACAGGTGGTTAAAATAGTGTTTTATATTGTAGTAGGGATAGTGATCATCGGTATCGCACTGAATCAGAATCCGCTGCTTATGTTGGGTGGAATAGGTGCATTGGCAGCTGTTTTCTCCTTTGTATTTAAAGATTCCATACTGGGCTTTATTGCCGGACTACAGTTAACTTCCAATGATATGCTAAGAATCGGAGACTGGATTGAGATGCCCAAATACGGCGCAGACGGTGATGTAGTTGACATTACGCTGAATACCGTGAAGGTTCAGAATTTTGATAAAACAATTGTTACCCTGCCAGCTTATTCCTTGGTCTCAGACGCCTTTAAGAATTGGAGAGGTATGACTGAATTTGGAGGGCGCCGTATCAAACGTTCTGTTATCATAGATGTGACCAGCATCCGTTTCTGTACACCGGAAATGCTTGATAAATTTAAAAGAATTAATTATTTGAAGGATTATATTATAGAGAAGGAGAATGAATTAATTAGCTATAATAAGAAATTCGGTGCAGACAGCGAATTGGATATTAATAAAAAAAGGCTGACCAATGTTGGTACCTTCCGTGTCTATATAGAGAATTATCTCAGAGATAATCCCCAGCTTCATAAGGGAATGACACAGCTGGTTCGCCAATTGCCCCAGGGAGAGAACGGGTTACCGCTGGAGATCTATGCCTTTACCGATGATACAAAATTCGAGAATTTTGAGCGGATTCAATCCGATATCTTTGATCATATTTTCGCAATAGCAGGAGAGTTTGAACTGAGAATTTTCCAGAGCCCGACCGGCTATGACATGCGCGAATAAGCAGATTAGTCCATAAAAATGAGTACATTGATCAAGCTTGCTTGAATAAATGTACTCATTTTTATGGATAAGTGCAACGCGAGCATCGTAACCGATGGTTACGAGGAATACAAAGCATTCGAGCTGCTAATCTGCTTATTCGCGCAAATATAATAAGCAGATTAGTCCATAAAAAATGAGTACATTGATCAAGCTTGCTTGAATAAATGTACTTATTTTTATGGATAAGTGCAACGCGAGCCTCGTAACCGATGGTTACGAGGAATACAAAGTATTCGAGCTGCTAATCTGCTTATTGGCGTAAATATAATAAACAAAATAGTCCATAAAACTATTATAATTATCGATTTGTAAACAAGAATATATAATACCCGCATATAATAAAACAAGATAAATAATTGAGGTATTATATGAGCTGTAGTACGAACCAGATATTAAGTGAGGATTATTTTGATTTTATTGCTGATTATGAGCTAGCAGCTAGGGAGACATTGGATAGTATGGATATCTGTGTTATCAGGATAAATTCTACCTTTGCTTCACTATATGTACCATTACGATTATTGCCAGAGAATTTACTTAATGCATATGGATATAAGGTCTTTCCTAATATTTTCGGGTTATTAGATATAGCAAGTTTAGAGGATTCCGGGGTAATAAGACTTCGTAATATTCCCGGACTGGATTTAAGAGGGCAGGGAGTTCTGATTGGTATTGTTGATACAGGAATTGATTATACTCATAAGGCATTTCTGAATGCGGATGGTACAACAAGAATTGTATCTATTTGGGATCAGACCATACAAAGTGGTAATTCTCCTGAAGCGTTTTATTATGGAACAGAATATAACAGAGAGCAGATTAATATGGCTTTGCAAAATAGTGACCCAAGAGCCATTGTTCCAAGCGTAGATGAGATTGGGCACGGAACATTTCTGGCTGGTATCGCAGCCGGTAATGAAGATGATGAAATTGATTTTTCCGGGGTGGTTCCAGATTCCGAAATTGTAGTGGTAAAATTAAAGCCAGCCAAACAAAATCTTCGTGACTTATATTTAATACCGGATGAAGCTATTTGTTATCAAGAAAATGATATTATGCTAGGGGTAAAATATTTAATTGATACCGCAAATAAGTTAAATCGACCTATGTCTATTTGCATAGGTCTGGGAACCACGCAGGGGGCGCACGACTTATTTGGAGCGTTAAGCATATACCTCACATCAATTATGCAGCTGGATAACTTCGTAGTCACTATAGCTGCAGGCAATGAAGGTAATGGTAGACGTCACTTTGAAACCAGAATGGGAATAGGTGTAAATTCAGAAACGGTCGAACTTTACGTAGCAGCAAATGAGCCAGGCTTCACGATGGAAATATGGGGTGATTTTCCCAATATTTTTGCATTGGAAATGATTGCTCCAAGCGGAGAAGCGGTACCAAGAATTGATCCTAGGTTAGGAGAAGCCAGAGAAATAGATTTAATTTTTGAAACAACTAAAATTAATGTCATTTTTAAATTGGTAGGCTCCAGCTCAAGTGGTCAGCTGGTTATCATAAAACTCCAGAATCCTACGGAAGGAATATGGCGAATTATCATACATAAATTAGACCAAAGCCTTGATTTGCGTTTTAATATCTGGCTTCCAATGCAAGGTTTTATAAGTGATGAAACGCATTTTATTAACTCAACACCCTATACAACCCTAACATCACCGGCAAATACCTTTATTCCGATTGTAACTACAGCTTATAATAATGACGATAACACTCTGTATATTAATTCCAGTAGGGGGTTTTCCAGATTGGGTTTTCCACCGGATGTAGCTGCTCCGGGAGTTAATATCATTGGCCCATACCCGGGAAATACTTATACAACCAGGTCTGGTACCAGTATTGCGGCAGCGCATACGGCCGGAGTGGCTGCCATGCTCTTTGAATGGGGCAAGATAAGAGGTAATGTTGTATACCTGGATGGTTTGGATATTAAAAATCTTCTGTCGCGAGGAGCAATAAGAGAACCAACCAGAGTTTATCCCAATAGAGAATGGGGATTTGGGATATTGAATATCTATCGTGTTTTTGATAATTTAAGAGGCAATCTATGACTAATCTATGCGAATAAGCAGATTAGCTAGCTCGAATACTTCGTATTCTCGCTCGCGTTGCACTTATCCATAAAAATGAGTACATTTATTCAAGCAAGCTTGATAAATGTACTCATTTTTATGGACTAATCTGCTTATTCGCGTAAACTAGAAGAAGCAGGAATAAATTCCTGCTACTTCTAACTGGTGTCTCAATTCTGTTTTAGTGCAAATATTCAATTCGATAGTGAGATCTTACTAATAACAAATTATTTTTATAACTGTCCAAAAGCTATCATCTCCCAACTCTACAAGAACACATTGCTGCTTATAATCCTGAGACTAAATTATAAGTCTATATTCTTTTTTTAGATACGACTGATAACTTATTCGAATAAAGTTGATATCATCATGCAAGCTAAGTTCATACGTCGTATCTGATATTTATTATGTTCCAAAGAGAAAATTATATACCCGAATTCAAATAATTTTTAAAATAAAAATGAATGGATCATGATGATAAATCTAGAAGGTTCTGATATCGAAGTTGAAAATTGATATTCGGATAAATTAATACTTATACTAGTAATAAGAAGGAGATAGACTACACCCAGCCTACCTCCTTCTTATCCAATTATTATTGTTATTGTTGTTATTATTGCGCCGTCTGGCGTCTCTTAATCACCTTAAGACGAGTGAATTCCTCTCGTTCCTTTTCCTCCAAGGCGTTCTGTATCTCAGTCACCAGAGAGGTGTAGGAAGGAATTGTGATATTTTTTAGTGCATTAGCACGCTTTTGAGTCTTGTTTATATTGGTAGCCAGGCGATAAGCAGAGTTTTCTATCATTGACAATCGAATCGTTAGATCCTTCACTTTGACAAATCGTTTGGTAGCTTCATCTAGAGATAATTTTGTCTGAAAGAATGCATACGTAGGTTTACTTACGGTGCTATCATATTCCACCAGGGGAATCTCGGTTCCCATGATGCTTCGCTGCTTAATCTCAATGGAATCTTCTTCCGGAATAGTGTTGCTTAATTCCTGAACATTGACAATTCCCATCTCGATATTAGCCTGCTGAAGTGAGAGATAAGCAGAGGTAAAGGTACTATCGATTTCTCTCTGAATATCCTTAGCCTTATCAATCAATTCCATCAACTCACGCATCAAAATGTTACGCTTCTTATCCATTAATTCGTAACCCTGCTTCGCAAGCTTCAGGGAATTCTTAGCTAATATTAAGTTACCCTTCGTAGGGAAGGTATTCGGATTCATGGAATCACCTCTATTCGCTTACTGCTTTCTTGGATTGGAAATATTTATCCAGAATCTTTGTGTCAATACGGTCAAGCTCTTCTCTGGGCAGGATGGACAACAATTCCCAGCCCTTATCCAGTGTCTGGACAATAGTACGATCCTCGATCATTCCCTGAGCGATGAATTCCTGTTCCATCGCAGCACCGAACTTCAGGTACAGCTTATCCAGACCAGATAATTCGTCCTCACCGATAACACTTGCTAAGGCTCTGGCATCACCTACACGGGCATAAGAAGAGAAGAGCTGGTTAGCGAGGTCCTGGTGATCCTCTCTGGTATAGCCCTTTCCGATGCCGTCCTTCATAAGACGGGAGAGGGAAGGCAGGATACTGATCGGAGGATAGACCGCTTTCTGGTGAAGGGAACGATCAAGAACAATCTGTCCCTCGGTAATATATCCTGTTAAGTCCGGGATAGGATGTGTAATATCATCATTGGGCATTGTTAAAATCGGAATCTGGGTTACGGAGCCGGGACAGCCGTGAACAATTCCGGCTCTCTCATAAAGAGTAGCCAATTCACTGTAAAGATATCCGGGATAACCCTTTCTGCTTGGAATTTCACCCTTCGACGAGGAAACCTCACGCATCGCCTCCGCAAAGGAGGTCATATCGGTTAGGATTACCAGAATATGCATGCCTTTTTCAAAAGCAAGGTACTCTGCAGCTGTTAAAGCTACCTTAGGAGTAATCAGACGTTCTACAACCGGATCATTTGCCAGATTGAGATACATTACAACGTGCGAGCTGGCGCCGCTTTCCTCAAAGGTTCTACGGAAGAAATCGGCAACATCATGCTTAACACCCATTGCAGCAAATACAATCGCAAATTCTCCTTCGGAATTCTCTCCAAGAGAAGCCTGCTTAACAATCTGAGCGGCCAGTTGATCATGAGGAAGGCCGTTTCCTGAGAAGATAGGCAGCTTCTGACCGCGAATCAGGGTGGTCAGACAATCAATTGCAGAGATACCTGTTTTAATATAGTTTCTCGGATATTCTCTGGAGCAAGGATTCAGTGGCTGTCCGTTCACATCACGCTTGGTCTCGGAAACGATATTACCCAAGCCATCAATCGGCTGACCTACACCATTGAACACACGGCCGAGGATCTCGGGAGAGAGTGCTACCTCCATCGGATGTCCGGTTAACTTTGTATGTGTATTGAATAAGGACATATCCTCGGTACCCTGAAATACCTGGATTACCGCTTTATCCTCATATAATTCAACAATTCTGCCAAGCTTCTTCTTGTTGCCTTCCACTGTCAGTTCTACGATCTCATCAAAGGATGCTCCTCGAATTCCTTCCAGAACAATCAGGGGGCCGTTAATTTGACTTAGTCCTAAATATTCTATTGACATAATCTATCCTCCTAATTGTGTTATGCATTCTTCGCCATAATATGATTATAAAAATCATCAATCATAGCTTTGTAATCATCGAATTTATTTAGCTCATCATTTGCGACATCATATTTGATGGAAATAACCTTATCAAAAACCGGACTTTCCTTTAATAAGGACATGGGCATATTTCGGTCGATGAGGTGTTTGGACTTTTGGTACAGATAAAGAATGGTTTGCATCATCTTTAGCTGCTTTGCCATCGGAACATAGG